>NZ_JAMYEB010000005.1:0-222386 GCF_033790785.1 Psychrobacter sp. PP-21
GGCTTGTTTTAGGATGTTGACGATTTGGTTGTCGCTAAAGCGTGTCTTTTTCATAGGATTCTCCTGCTGATGTATTCTAGCAGTTACTCTCTATTTATGAGTGTTCTTATTTATTGGGGGGATTACCGATTGACTATACTTTTCATTAAAATACGATTTTGAATTCAACATAAACTCATCTCTACTGGAAAAAGTTGGTAATTTAGATGACTGCTTGACATTATTACTTGCCTATTTGTATGACAAAAAGAAATATGGAGTCCGTAGTAAAGCAGTTAAACAGCATAAAGTCGTAGCTGAACATCTTTACAGTAATAACGAAGATGATTATTGGCTATACTACTACGAGGTTCTACCAGCTAATGATTTGAAAGATTACTGGAGTAAAATGAAAAAGGACAAAGTTAGTTTCTTAAAGCAAGTTTTCAATAGCTAGAATAGTTATTCGTTAGAATCCAATATCGGTGGGTTTCACTCTTACCAACCCACCCCATAATTCAAACTCTATACTTTTACACCTCTGTCAACATCGCCAAAAACTCAACTTCTCCCACTACTTTTACGCCCAACTTTTCCGCTTTGGTCAGTTTTGAGCCAGCCTTATCCCCTGCCAGTAGCGCAGTGGTTTTTGCCGAGATGCTGCCTGATACTTTTGCACCCAGCGCTTGCAGTTTGGCTTTGGCTTCATCACGCGCCATGCTATCAAGCGCACCTGTGATGACCCACGTTTGTCCATCGAGTGGCAGCCCTTCGGATGCGACTTGCTCTACCTTATCCCAATGCACGCCTGCTTCGCGTAATGCAGTGATGACTTCGATATTGTGCGGGGCACGGAAGAACTTATAGGTCAGCTCAGCAGTAATTTCTCCAACGTCTGGAGTTTTTATCAAGGTCTCAATACTGGCTGCCATCAAGCTATCTAAATCACCAAACTGTTGGGCAAAGTTCTGTGCTGTGCCCTCGCCCACACCGCGAATACCCAGTGCATAGATAAAGCGAGCCAATGTCGTGTGCTTGCTCGCTTCGATAGCATTGATGATGTTTTGTACCGATTTTTCACCCAGTTTCTCAAAGGTGACCATCTCATCCGCATGATTGTGCAATTGATAAATATCAGCGACGGTTTTGACCAGACCGTGCTCAAAGAAACTAATCAGCCAACTTGCGCCAAGCCCATCGATATCCATTGCACGGCGTGAGACAAAGTGGATCAGCGCCTCAGTCTGCTGCGCTGGGCAAAACAGTCCGCCCGTACAGCGTGCCAATGCTTCGTCTTCTGGTAGGATGACAGGCGAGTCGCAGACAGGACAAGCCGAAGGTAAGGTCACTGGCGTGCTATCGGCTGCGCGCTGATCATGCCAGACGCGTGTGACTTTTGGGATAACATCGCCTGCGCGATGCACGCTGACCGTATCACCTGCGCGCACGTCCAAACGCTGAATCTCACCAAAGTTATGCAAGGTGACATTGCTGACGGTGACGCCGCCAACTTTGACAGGTTCGAGCTTGCCAACTGGGGTGATCTGCCCTGTCCGTCCGACTTGCCACTCGATATCGTTTAGACGCGTCATTACCGTTTCCGCAGGGAATTTATAGGCCGTCGCCCAGCGTGGCTCACGGGATAGAAAGCCAAGCTGCTGCTGTAGCGCAAGACTATTGACCTTAATCACCATACCATCGATCTCAAATGGCAGATCGCCACGCCCTTCTATCACCGACTCATAATACGTCTGCGCGGCGCGTGGGTTGGCGACCACTTCTACGGCGCTGACGGTAAAGCCAAGCTCGGTGAGCCACGCCAGCGCCCCTGATTGGGTATCGATATTCTCAGGCAGCCCTTGATTGACCGAATAGCCATAGAATGCGAGTGGACGACTAGCAGCCACGGCTGGGTCTAGCTGACGTAAGCTACCAGCGGCGGCATTGCGTGGATTGGCAAAGGTTTTACCTTCACTCTCTTCCGCCAATCGATTGAGACGCTCAAACCCTGCCTTTGGCATTAACACTTCACCGCGCACTTCTAGCAACTCGATATCAGCCGCATCGGCAATCCACAGTGGCAAATTGCGAATGGTTTTGGCATTTTGCGTAATGTCCTCCCCTGTCTGCCCGTCACCGCGCGTGACCGCTTGGACAAATTTGCCATGCTCATATTTTAATGAAACGGCCAATCCGTCAAGCTTTAGCTCCATCTCGTACTCAGGGTTTTGCTGCGAGTCGCTCAGACGATCATTGACACGGCGCATAAAGTCTTGTAGATCATCATATTCAAATACGTTGCCCAGTGACAGCATCGGAATGTCATGCGTGACTTGAGTAAAGGCTGAGAGCGGCATATCACCGACTTGATTGATGGGGCTATCAGGTTGTATCAGGTCTGGATAGGCTTCTTCGATTTCTAGCAATGAGCGACGCAGTTGATCGTATTCACTGTCTTCTAATATCGGATTATCAAGTACATAGTAAGCGTAGTTATGCGTTTTTATCGCTTCGATCAGCGACCGCATTTTTGAGACAATCTCTGCACTATTATTGGTACTGCCATCGGTTGAACTGGCTATATTGGATGTCGCAGGTACTCGATTTTCTACTTGAGTAGATAGATTTTTAGAATTAGTTGATGAGGTGGCGTCAGTCATAGTCGGCGTCTTTTTTGTCATTCAAGATGTCGATATGATAACAAGTTTGCAGGATGCTCGGTATAGTCAATCCGATATAAATCAGACAGCATATCAGGTTTGCGTAGTCTACGACCTGCCATACTGTTACGCGCCCTTTTGATTGCTAAATAATCTCAAATCAGCTGCTGTGCTTTGTAGACATCAACGGCCTTTAAAACAGCACATAAAAAAGACAAATAACGTTAATCGCTATTTGCCTTCTTTATGATTGCTTATGCTAGTCAGTTTTTAACTGTCGTAGCTTTTAAGCCTTTCAACTGCTAACCCTCATAATCACGCACTTGGTTACGCAGCTGCTGCTTGTATTCAGGGGTGATTGGTTCGTTCTCTTCATCCAGCATAATCGCATCTAAATCGCTTGCCATCATATAAGCAATGCTCATCATGCTATCGAAGCTACGCACGGCTTGTGGATGCGGCAATGATAAGAATACCACCACACCATTATAAGTGTTGGTGGCAACACTATGCGGATCAAATGGCGCGATGCCGCTATCGGTGATACCCATCATACTGAACCACAGCATACCAGTGCCGTCTTTTTGCTCGTAGCGATGGAACATATTCATCGCCCCATAACGCAGACCGTATTTGTCAATCAACGCTAATAGATCGCGACCACGGATAGTTGAGGCTGGACGATCACGATACTGGTGCGGCAAGATGGTGATATTGATGTTGTCTTTGGCATTGATCAACGGACCATTTTGCGCATCATCGTCAGATGCGGATAGATGCTGATCAAGTACTGGGCTATTATTCTCAAAGCTTGGCTCTTCTGCGGTGTCGATTGAGGGCATCAAACTATCTGTTGCTGACATCAGGCTTGAGAATGCATCAGGCTCTTGCTCGACTTGCATTTGGTCAGCAGCAGCTAAGAACTCAGTATCATCGCTACGTTGCTGCTCCTCTTGCCAGCGTGCGTAGTCTGCATCATCTATAACGTCATGCTCGGTATCTACCACATGGTTGCGCTCAGCCGTCAGCTGCGCATCGACATTGGTATGAGGCTGAGTCAGTGGCTCTTCTTCGACGACAGCATTGAGATAGCTGCGGTCAGGGCCGATACTCGTCTCGCCCGCGACCGTATCGTCAAAGTCTGGCTGATCGACGATGTTGCGCTCGTGACGCGGTATGATAGGAATACCGTTTTTGTCATAATTGACCGCTGCCGCTTCAGCATTACCGCGGCGCTTAAAACTGCGAATGACCATAAACAGCCCTGCAAGCACGATAAACGCGGCAATGGCAATCAATATAAACTGAATAACGGTCATGATAAATACATCCTAGTATATATAACAAAAGGGAATACACAAACGAGCATAAATGGCAATATTCTAGCATGGCTAATCTATGTCGTCACCACATTGTGTACTTTATAACCAGTATGCTTGGCTAAGGTCAAGCTTATTTGCGTTTATGCTAATGGATTGATTATATTTGCATTGCTCTGATTCTTATAACCTATTTGCTGTCGGGCTTTTGTATTAGCTCTCTACGTAACGCGCGGCTTCATCGAGCGACACACTGACCAATGTAGAAATGCCTGCACTGGGCATGGTGATACCTTTTAGCTCATCAGCAATTTGCATCGTCAGTTTGTTATGACTGATAAAGATAAACTGTAAGTCATCTGCCAGCTCATGGATAAGACTGGTAAAGCGTGCAACATTGGCATCATCAAGCGGCGCATCGACTTCGTCTAGCACACAGAACGGTGCGGGATGCTGCTTAAATATCGCAAAAATCAGGCTTAGCGCAGTGAGCGTTTTTTCACCACCAGACAATACGGCCAAGCGGCTATTGCGCTTACCTTTAGGCTGCGCCATCAAAGTAAGACCCGCTCGCCATTGCTCTGTCTTTGGCGTACCCGCAGGCATATCGTCCGTGTTTAGCGTCAGACTGGCTTGTCCACCGCCAAAGACTTTGGCAAACAGATTAGACAACTCATTATTAACCGCATCAAGCGTCTGCATAAATAGTGTCTTGGTCGTCTCATCGATAGAGGCAATCGCATCAGTCAACGTCTGCATACTAGCCGCAATATCTGTCGTCTGCTGAGCAAGTGGCTCTAGGCGATCATTGACCTCAGCAAGCTCTGCCACTGCTGCTAAATTGACTGGCCCAATCTTGCTCAATTGCTGCGCAAGCTTAGTGCGCTCGGACTCTAGCTCAGCGATTTTGTCTGGACGGACGCGGCGATCATGCGCGATGAAGTCTGCTAGTAAGTTTGAGACGCTCATGCTTTGCTGCTGTGTATGCGCGACTTGTAATTGGTATTTATCACTCACTCGCGCGTAAGCATCTAGGGCACTTTGTGTATGCGCAATGGCATCGTCTAACCGTGCTGCGCTTAGCGCCAGTTCAGTTGCATGCTGGGCAAGCACACTCTGCTGCGCTTGCAAGGTGTTCTGTAAGGTATCAAATGCCGTCTGCTGTTGAGTATACGTTTGCTTTAGGGCACTTAACACGCTATCGCGCTCGCTCAATAATACTTGCTGTGCATCGCGAGCTGTCTGGGCGCCCTGCAATGCGGCTTGTAGCTCTGGTAGTTTGGCCTGCTGCTGCTCATAACGCGTCTGTAATGTTTGCTCGTTCTCTAACGATTTGTCATATTGCTCAGTCGCACGAGCCAGACTGTTGATATTATTTTCTAGGCGTATCTCATGCTGCTGAATACGTAGCTGCAAGCCTTGCCATGCGTCATCATCGGCTTGACGGGTACGATTTAGCGCACTGCGCTCCGCTTGTAATTGCTGAGTGCGGGTGCGTGCTTCTGCGATTTGCGGCGTGAGCGTAGCGATCTCACTGTCGATATGCTGCTGCTCATGCGTAAGCGTCTGCTGTTCTTGTATCAGTTCTTGCTCTTCTTGCTCAAGCGTTGCTTTATCAGCGTTCAGGCGTTGGCTATCCGCTTGCAAACGCTCAGCACTCGCTCGCTCGGTTGTCAGCTGCTGCTGGTAGTGATGCTTATCACGGGTTAACTGCTCAGCTTGCGCACGCGTCTCTTCTAGACTGACCATCAATGCATCATAGTCGCGCTGGTTTTTAGCAATGGTTTGCTGTTGATCTTGGATACTAGTTTCGAGCTCATCGAGCAAGTCTTCTAATACTTGTAAACGCTTACGCTGCTCTAAACGCTGCGTGAGGAACTGGCTACTGCCCTCGTTCTGTCCGTCTTGCGCACCAGCGAGTTTGCTTAAATTAATTGTTCCATGACGACTGATCATCCAACCATCTGCGGTAAGCAGTATCGCTGACGGCGGCAATGATTTTAAGACATTAGCAAGCACGTCACTATCATGCTCACTAGCAGACTCAAACTGCGCTGTGTATAGATAACACTGCTGCCATAGCGCAAGCGTAGGCTTAACAATCAACTGCGATAATGGCAATACTTTGTCAATCAAGCTGTCTGGTAAGGCTCTGCCAAAGGCATGGCCTTTGACTTCGTTCTGCTCAGTAGGCAGCCACAGGCTATGGCTATGACCTGTTTCAACTGTTGCTTTGTCTTTGGTATTGGCAGGCTTATTCTGTGAGATTTGTGCGGTTTGATACGTTAGTAAATCATTGACGTTCGGCGCAAGCACTTGCCACAAGCTATCGGCTTTTTGAGCCTCACCGCTCATATGATCAACGTGTGACGGATTGATTTGGTTAGCTTGTTGGTTAGAGATTGGCACATGACTGTCTAGCCATAATCCCAAGATGCTATCGAGTAGCTGTGCGTGCGCCTGCCCTTTTGTACTCAGCTCAATTTGCTCACGCAGCGTGGCGATGGCTAATTGCTGAGTTTGTGCGCTATCACCGTCCTTATTGTCTGTTACCGCGTTTTGTACGAGGGCTGATTCCTGCTGAGCTTGCTGTGTAGGTTTTGGGTGCAATATCTGATGCAAGGTGTCGTATTCGCCTGCCAGCAGCGCATGGCGTTTTTCATCATCGCTCAGCTTGCGTTGCTGCGTGCTTAGGTTTTGCTGCAAATGATGTGCTTGCGGCTGCATGTCGGACAGCCGTTCGTCCACGCCGTCCTTTTGACGTTCAATTTGCTGTAGCTGTTTGCTCAGTTCAGTAACTTGCTGCGCTAGCATCTGACTCAGATCTTGCCTATCATCTGTCTGGTTTGTACCAGTGTTAGTACTGTCAAATAATGATAGTGACTGCTGTAGCTGCTGCCAGAGGTTCTGCCAGTTTTGCGCGCGTCGTTGCCATTTGTCATGATTTTGTTGATGGTGTTTTTGTGCTTGAGTATTAATCGCTTGCTGCTGCTCAAGTGTGCGTGCTTTGTCCTGCAAGCGTGACAGCTGGTTTTGCGCATCATGCCATGCACGCTGCAACGGCTGCTCATTACGCTTATCATTGTCGCGCTTACTGGTTAGCTCAGCGAGCTGTGGACGTAGTTCGTCTAGGGCTTTGTGCTGCCCAGTTTGCTCAGACTGCAAGTGCTGGGTGTCAGTAAGGGCTTGCTCACGCTGCTGCGCTAAGTGAGACAGTTGCTGCTCGATAGCTGTCAGTTGTGAGGTGGCATCACCTAACTGGTGCTCGGCGTTTTGGTAGCTGAGCTGCTGCTCGTAATGCGCGCTTTGGGCATCGTCTTTGAGCCACTGCTCTTGATTAATATGGGTAGTGAGCTTGTCTTGCTGAGCTTTTAGCATGTCATAGTCGGCTTGCAGCGTTGATACTTCTGCGGTACTTCGCTGGTGCGCTATTTTTTGCTGCTGCTGATTGTGCTTGGCTTGATAGAGCTGCTGGATGGCAAGCTGCTGCTCTATATCAGCGAGTGTTAGCGCAATTTCTTCGTAACGCTGTGCGCTCGCTGCCTGTTTAGACAGTGTCTTTTGTTGGCGCAGTAGTTCGCTTTGCATATCATGCAGACGTGCTAGATTATCTCTTGTTTTCTCAAGCTTCTTTTGTGTTTCTTCACGGCGTGCCTGATAGCGTGAAACCCCAGCCGCCTCTTCGATAAACTCACGCAGCTGCACGGGGCTAGATTCAACAATACGCCCAATCATGCCTTGCTCAATCACCGCATAACTGCGCGCACCCAGCCCAGTCCCTAAAAACACATCGACCACATCGCGGCGACGGCAACGTGTGCCATTGATGAAGTAATCCGAGCGACCGTCTTTATTTACCTGACGGCGAACAGACAGCTCTTGGTACAAGTTAAACTCATGGCGAATGCCCGTCTGCTCATCCTGAGTATGCTCAAAAGTCAGCTCAACACTGGCGACGCTCTTGGCGGTTTTGTCCTGCGTACCCGCAAAGATGACATCACTCATCGCCCCGCCGCGCAGCTGCTTGGCTGAGGTTTCGCCCAGCACCCAGCGAATGGCATCAATCACATTGGATTTGCCGCAGCCGTTTGGTCCGACAATGGCAGTGATACCATGACGAAAGGTAAAGGTCGTTGGATTGGCAAAGGATTTGAAGCCTGCCAGCTTTAGGGATTTTAAACGCATGAATAGTCAGTTGATATGGCGAAAACAGGCGGCTATTCTACCTGAAATTGTCGTGAGTTTTTAGGGTTAAACCGCTAAGTGCATAAACGATTTTGATTGCAGGCTTTGGCGAAACCCTTGTAGTAGTTTTTGCTCTACTTGGCAGACATTGTTTTCTGCTAGATAACAATCATTGAACGCAATCAGTGCTGGCCACGTGAGACTGGCTACTTGCAGATGATCGACGATATCTAACAGCTCTTGTCTTAATAAGTGCTGATACTTTTTAGGTCTTTTATGACACAGTGCCAGTTCTCGGTCGACAAGGCGCTGCTTGTTATACTCTAGCGCATCACCGCCAACAAATAACAGCAAAAATTTTGTGCCCTTATCGATAAAGCCGTTCTCGAGTAAATGCTCGTACATCACGCAGTACTTTAGGATTTGATCTGGGTTTTTTCGACCATTAAATTTTAGTTCATTGGCGATCAGCACATTTGACTGATGGTTGTAGGCCAAATTGTCCATATACATGGCTTTTAGCGCTGTACTGGCCTCAAACAAGCCGCTATTGCCATGCATCGACCATGTCTCATTTGATTTGAAAGTGATAAATTGCTGATAAAATAAGTCTAAGTAGGTATCACTACATAAGCTCAAAAATATATCGAACTCTTTATTAAGATACTCTTCAGAAAAAAACATGACGCGGCGAGTGGCTTCTCTCGGATGACAGATACCGACCCTTTGTGTTGAATAGGTCTCTAACTGCTCAGACTCATGCATTTTTGTATTGAGCTTTTTGATGATAGCGTGTTCAATTTCTTCTACGTCTTTACCTGCCAACTCTGGATCGGTCGCCCATTCGATGATTTGGCGTACATATTGCTTTTTGGTGATACCAAGAATTTGCTTTGGCTCCCACGCCAAAAACTCTACCATGTTCGTAAGACCAGTCGTCCATGATATCTGGTCTTTTAAATGATGTATTGAGCCAAAAACATGGCGATATTTTTCTGCTGCTTTCATACTAAGAATGTCTCATGTTTTACATTTTTTGTAATAAAAATTTGAAATGGCTACAATATGCCCAGCCCACTCAATAACAACTGCCCTCCTGCAAATATCAGTAGTACGCCAAACGCGCGCTTGAGCATCAAAGCAGGCAATACGTGGGCAAGCTTGGCGCCCACCTTTGCCATCGCAAAACTGACCACTGAAATGCACAAAAACCCTGTGACATGCACAAACCCGATGGTGCCTTCAGGAAGGTTGACCACGTCTTGACCGAACCAAGCAAAGCCAGCAGCGCCAGCTAATGCAATAGGCAGACCGCACGCCGCCGAGGTGCCGACTGACTGCTTCATCGGTAGCCCCGCCCAGTTCAGAAACGGTACCGTCAAGCTGCCACCGCCAATCCCAAAGATGGATGACGCCATACCAATACCCGTACCGGCACCGAACTGCACCCCAGCAGGGGGCAACGGTTTGCCCAATTGCTCTTTATTAGAAAAGAACAGCATCTTTAGGGCAACCAATAGCGCACCAAAACCAATGATAGCTTGTAGAGCCTGTCCATCGATCATATCTGCGATACCAGCGCCAACCAGACTACCGATGACTAGACCAAGCGCCATCTTGCGCCATACTTCCCAGCGCACACCGCCGCGTTTGTTATGAGCCGTCAGTGAGCTAATCGAGGTCACCACAATAGTCGCAAGAGACGTACCAATGGCCAAGTGGGTGATCACTTCTGGCGAAAAGTCATAAGCGGTAAATATCCAGACCAGTGCAGGCACGATAATCATGCCACCGCCCACGCCAAACAAACCTGCGCTGACACCAGCAAACGCCCCTGCAATCACAAACCAAACATATAACATCATAGAAAAAACCTTTTATAATACTGACTGGCGCTATAGTACTCGCTGGCGCTTGAGCATGTTTAATTACATTTGCCAAACCTCAATGTGAGCTTTATGCTGTCTAATCGGTACTGTCTGACGATAACAATCGCCCAGTATACCAAAGTTTCCTTCAACCACATCGACTAAACTTATGCCACCACTCACGAGTTTTTCCGCCTATTTATCTGAGCTCAACCACCGCCACGTTGCCAGTAGCGCCTCGACCAATAGCGAGCTGATAGAGGCGCTACAGGATGGTACGCTAGATGCTGCTACCGTACACGTTTTGACCGCGGAGACCCAAAGCGCTGGACGTGGACAGCATGGGCGCTCATGGCAGTCACCACGTGGCAATGTCTATCTGTCCCTATATCACCCTGTGCATATGCCCATCAGTGGGTTGTTATCTTTGATTATTGGCCTCGAGCTGGCAAAGATGCCTGTCATCCAAATATTGAATGAGCAACTGCAAGCGCAAGGATTAACGCAGGTAGGTGTAAAATGGGCAAATGATTTGGGCTTTTATCCCCCTCAAGAGGCGCATCGTATATCATACGATAATGCTGCCGCACAGCAACAGCAACAGCAACAGCAACAGCAACAGCAACAGCAACAGCAACAGCACACACTACCTTTTCAAAAACTCGCTGGCATCTTAATAGAACCCGTAACCAAATCTGGCAAATTGGTCGGTGTGGTGCTGGGCATTGGTTTGAATGTAAAAGCTGCGCCAACGCTTACCGCGCAAACCTCTGAAGGCATGAGCTATCAGGCGATAAGCTTGCAAGATATTCATGCAATGCTGCAGCCAGCAACAAAAACCACCAGCCTGCCAGACTTACAGACGCTATATCAGCAGATGAGCAAAGCCCTGATGGCGGCGATGACACGCTTTGAGCATTTGGATATAGAAAAGCCAACAGGTCATACCTATTATTTAGACGGATTCTTACAGCAGTTTGCAGCAATGGACGCATTGGCAGGACTACGTCTGCGCGTCACCCAAGACTATAATAATAAAAAACAAGTCGTCACAGGAGTGGCGTGCGGTGTCGATACGCATGGGTGTTTGCAATTGCAGCAAGATAACGGTAAGATTTCTACGCTTTTTACTGGACGCATAGACGTTATTTATTAGGCTTAGATGACTATATTGATGAACCCCATCATTAACGAGCACTTTGTAAAGGGACTTTTATGCTCTGGCTTGATCTTGGAAATACCCGTCTAAAATACTGGCTTACCGATGATATCGGGCAAATAGTCGCACATGATGCCAAGCAGCACCTGCAAGCACCTGCTGAGTTGCTCATGGGTCTAACCGATCGCTTCGAGCGGTATGCACCTGATTTTATTGGTATCTCATCCGTATTGGGCGACGATCTCAATGCCAAGGTCTCAGAGACGCTCAGCCGTCTGAATATTCCGTTTGAGTTTGTTCATGTCGATGCTGCACATGCATTGATGAAAAGTGATTATAACGATCAGCAGCTCGGCTGTGATCGCTGGCTACAGATGCTTGGGGCGGTTGACAAGAAAAAACGCCAATGCGTGATCGGTTGCGGTACCGCGGTGACTATTGATTTGATTGATCATGCTGAGCATTTGGGCGGTTACATCTTCCCTAGTATTTACTTGCAGCGTGAATCACTGTTTTCTGGTACCAAACAAATCACCATCTCTAACGGTACTTTTGATAGTGTTAGCCAAGGCGTGACTACCCAAGATGCGGTTCATCGCGGGATACTATTGTCCATTGTTGGTGCCATTAATGAGATTAGCCGTCGTCATCCCAACTTTGAGGTGATTATGACGGGCGGAGATGCAGCGACTATTGCCCAGCATGTCAATCGCCCCGTACGCTTGCGTGATGATCTATTATTAAATGGATTAGCGCGTTATTTTGATTACCATAACCAACCATAGACACTCACAGATAACGCAATGTTATGCCCATAAAAAAGCAGCACGTCTAAAACGTGCTGCTTTTTTTGGTATTGTCTTTTGAAGATTAATTTTTATAAAACTTTAATCTTACTCAGTTAACTACTACGCTAATATCGCTTTATTTGGTTTCGTTAAATAGCTCACGACCAACCAGCATACGGCGAATCTCACTGGTACCTGCGCCAATCTCATAAAGCTTGGCATCGCGCCAGTAGCGACCTAATGGATACTCATTGGTATAGCCATTACCGCCAAATATCTGAATACCCTCGCCTGCCATCCAGGTGGCTTTTTCGGCACACCATAGAATCACACTGGCGCAATCTTTACGCACTTCTCGGCTATGACCGGCACCGCGCGCGTCCAGCATATCCAAATTCTTGCCGACGGTATATAAGAAGCTACGACCAGCTTGTAGTATCGTATACATGTCTGCGACTTTGCCCTGAATCAGCTGGAACTCACCAATCGCTTGACCAAACTGTTTACGATCATGGATATAAGGCACGACATTGTCCATTACTGCTTGCATGATACCGATAGGACCGGCGGCCAATACAGCACGCTCATAATCGAGCCCACTCATCAACACCTTCACGCCCTCGTTGAGACCGCCTAAGATATTCTCGCTTGGTACGGTTACGTTATTAAAGGTCATCTCGCCCGTATGACTACCACGCATGCCAAGCTTGTCGAGCTTTTGCGCGGTGCCAAAACCTTCCATACCTTTTTCAACGATGAATGCCGTCATACCTTTGGCACCCATTTCAGGGTTGGTCTTGGCATAGACCACCATCACATCCGCATCAGGACCATTGGTGATCCACATTTTACTGCCATTTAATACATAGTTGCCGTCTTTTTCTTCGGCTTTGAGCTTCATGCTAACGACGTCTGAGCCAGCACCAGTCTCACTCATTGCTAAGGCACCGATGAACTCACCGCTGATCAATTTAGGTAGATATTTTTGCTTTTGCGCCTCAGAGCCATTACGTTTGATTTGGTTGATGCATAGATTAGAGTGGGCGCCATAGCTCAGCGCTACCGATGCCGACGCGCGGCTAATCTCTTCCATTGCAACCATGTGAGCGACATAACCCATGTTGGAGCCGCCGTACTCTTCAGGAACGGTAATACCATGTAGACCGAGGTCGCCCATCTTTTGCCATAGATCCATTGGGAATTCATCGCTGCTATCAATCTCGGCAGCTCGTGGGGCGATTTCGTTTGCTGCAAATTGCTGCACAACATCACGTAGAGCATCGATATCTTCGCCAAGCTGAAAATTTAATCCAGGTAAACTCATAACCATTCCTTGTATTTTAATATTTAATTTTTGCGATAATTTTTAAGACTGACGTTTATTGATTAGAGCCCGAGCCACGTTTGAGCCATTTGGACGCTTCAAATATGCACTGATCCCTTCACCTGCCACGACCAACTTATCCAAATCAATACCGGTGCTGATACCCATGCCATGCAGCATGTATACCACATCTTCAGTCGCAACATTACCCGTTGCGCCTTTGGCATACGGGCAACCGCCGAGACCAGCGACTGAGGTATCAAACTCACTAACCCCCATTTGTAGGGCAGCCAAAGTATTGCTGAGTGCTTGACCATAAGTGTCATGGAAGTGCCCAGATAGCATCGTGATATCAGCGTATTCAAGCGCTGCTTGTAGGGCGCGCTGTACTTTGAGCGGTGTGCCAACACCGATGGTATCAGCGATGCCAATCTGCTCAGAGCCAATCTCAACCAATCGTTTGGTCACATAAGCGACTTGGCTGGGGTCAATCTCACCTTCATAAGGACAGCCAACCGTACAAGAGATTACGCCGCGTACTTTGATACCCTGCGCTTTTGCTGCCGCAGCCACTGGTGCAAACCGCTCAATACTCTCATCGATACTACAGTTGATATTTTTTTGGCTAAAAGTTTCACTCGCTGAACCAAAGATGACGATTTCATCAGGACGATGTGCTATGGCATTTTCAAAGCCGCGCATATTGGGTACTAATACTGAGTAGCAAATGTCTGTCTGACGCGTAGGCTCAAGTGCGTCAAGCAGCGCACTATTATCGCCCATCTGTGGCACCCACTTCGGTGAAACAAAACTGGTTGCTTCTAGCTTTTTGACGCCCGCTGCAATCAGATCATTAATGAGTGCTTGCTTAATAGCGGTCGGCACCGTCATCGATTCGTTTTGCAGCCCATCACGTGGACTGACATCGACGACAGTGACATGCTCTGGATACGAGTGGCTCATACTTATTATCCTTTTCTATTCGCTTTCACTATCGATACGTAATAACTCATCACCATCAGCAACCAAGTCACCTGCTGCAAATAACAGCTCTGCTACCACACCATCCGTCGGTGCCGTAATCGTATGTTCAATTTTCATCGCTTCGATGACGGCAAGTGGCTCACCTTTTTTAACAGTATCGCCAACAGCTACTTTGAATGCAACCACTTGCCCTGGCATTGGTGATTTCAAGCTACCAACCGCTGCGGACTCTTCGCCTACATGTGCCATGATATCAATAAGCGTAATTTCATCACGTCCGCTATCTGTGAATACATAAACTGTCTCGTTATTGACCCAGCTTTGGGCACTGATACGGGCACCCTCTAACCATAAGGTATGATTGTGCGCGTCACTGCTATCATAGCTGACTTGCCCTTCATAAACCGTTTCGGTCTGAGCAGCTACATTGATATTATCTTGCGTATTCGCGATTTCTTTCTCGATAACAAGCGTAAAGCTACTGAGATTATCGTCGCTCTTCTTGCTGTCAGAGCAACTCGCATTGTGCCAATTGCTGATGCGAGCACTATAGGCTTGCTCATCATAGACCAAGCTAAATGAACGAGTATAGTCGCTATAAGCACGGAAACCCGTTGGCTTGTTGAATGGATCTAAGCCATGCGTAGTCGCTACGCTCGCAAGCTGCTGCGCAATAGACGTTACCACAAGCGTTGATAATCCAAGCGGATGCTGATCAAAAAGCTTATCTTGTTCACGCTCTATCAAGGCTGTATCAAGATTGGCTTTGCTAAATGAGTCAGTATTTAAAATATAACGCAAAAATGCCACGTTATTTGGCAAACCAACGATACGCGTCTGTGCCAATGCACGATCTAGTCTAGCTAACGCTTGCTCGCGCGTAGGCGCATGGACGATAAGTTTGGCAATCATAGAGTCGTAAAAAGGACTGATCACATCACCTTCTCGTACGCCATCGTCGATACGCACATCGGTAATGTTGAAGGTACTATGCTCAGGCTTTTGATAAGTGAATAACGTCCCTGTCGCTGGCAGGAAATTATTGTCAGGGTTTTCAGCGCAGATACGTGCTTCGATTGCATGACCGTTGATAGCCAGATCATTTTGCGTTTTTGGCAATGGCTGACCCGCAGCAACCAACAGCTGCCACTCAACCAAGTCGACACCAGTAATGGCTTCACTAACAGGATGCTCGACTTGCAAGCGCGTGTTCATCTCCATGAAATAAAAATTCATAGAACCTTCACGCTGCTCAACAATGAATTCAACTGTACCTGCACCCACGTAATCAACCGCACGTGCTGCTTCGATTGCCGCTGTGCCCATTGCTTCACGCATGGCAGTATCGACACCTGGTGCTGGGGCTTCTTCTAATACTTTTTGATGACGGCGCTGTACGGAGCAGTCACGCTCAAACAGGTGCACATAATTGCCATGTGTATCACCGAATACTTGGATTTCGATATGACGTGGTTTTAGGGCGTATTTTTCAACCAACACTTGATCATTGCCAAAACTGGTAATCGCTTCACGGCGGCATGAATCGAGCAGGTCAATAAAATCGTTGCTTTGCTCAACGATACGCATGCCTTTACCGCCGCCACCTGCACTCGCTTTAATCAAGACAGGATAGCCAATACTATCAGCCTGTTGCTGCAAAAACTGGGCATCTTGATTGTCACCATGATAGCCCGGTATCAGTGGTACGCCAGCCGACTCCATTAAGCGTTTGGATTCGGACTTACCGCCCATGGCGCGAATAGCATTCGCCGATGGACCGATAAATACTAGACCAGCATCTTGGCAAGCCTGTGCAAAGTCTGCATTCTCACTTAGAAATCCATATCCTGGGTGGATGGCCTCAGCACCTGTTTGCTTAGCGATAGCAATAATAGCATCGCCTTTGAGATAACTGTCTTTTGGTGCCGAACCACCCAAATAAATTGCTTCATCACAGACAGCCACATGCTTAGCACTGCGGTCCGCATCAGAATAGACAGCAACGGTACTGACGCCAAGACGCTTAGCAGTCGCAGCCACTCGGCAAGCAATTTCACCACGGTTGGCGATTAGAATTTTAGAAAACATAACTATCCCTGTGTCTTGTCGTTGTTATTTGACGTCTTGTCTATTTGCTCATTTATCTATTATTTATCGTTAATCTGCTGTCAGCCAATCAGGTTTACGCTTTTGTAGAAAGGCTTGCACGCCCTCTTTGCCTTGTGTTGATGAACGGATATCAGCGATACCTTTTACGGTATCGGCAATCAGCTCATCAGTGATAGGTGCACCAGCAACATCATGTAATAGTTGTTTGCAGGTTTTGACTGCATCTGGACTGTTTTTGACCACTTTGTTACAGAACGCAGCCACTTCATCGCTCAGCCACTCTTCGCTGACACGCTCATGAATAAAGCCAAGCTGACGTGCCTTTTTAGCATCGAATACTTCAGCACTTAAGAAGTAACGCTGTGAGGCTCTAGCACCTAGCGCTCGAATGACATAAGGGCTGATAGTGGCAGGTGCCAATCCCAAACGCACTTCACTGAGGCAGAAATTAGCAATCTTAACGGCAATGGCTACGTCGCAAACAGCGACCAGACCCATGCCACCTGCGTAGACATCGCCTTGAATAGCTGCGACTGTCGGCTTAGGACATTCATAAATAGTCTTTAGCATTTGCGCCAATTTATCAGCATCCGCTAGATTCTCTTCATAACTATAATCCGCCATGGCACGCATCCAATTAAGATCAGCGCCTGCACAGAATGCCTTACCCGCAGCTGCTAATACAATGACACGCACCTCATCATCAGCGCCAAGGGTGGTGAAAGCATCGGTCAGCTCGGCAATCATCTCATCGTTAAAGGCATTACGTATCTCGGGACGATTCAACGTCACGGTGGCGACGTGTTGTTTTATATCGACTAATAGACTTTTATAATTATTAATATCGTTTTGCATGGTTCTCTCTTCTTCTGATCACGATCCGCTATCTTTACTAACGAATACCCTTATTGAGTGTCATTAAATGGTTAGCACTGACCCTTGATCTTACATTCTAAAGACGCCAAACGTCGTCTCTTCAATCGGTGCGTTATAAGCGGCGCTCAGTCCCAATGCCAATACATGACGGGTATCCGCAGGGTCAATCACGCCATCATCCCATAAGCGCGCGGTGGCATAATAGGGATGACCTTGTTCTTCATACATTTCACGAATCGGCGCTTTAAATGCGGCTTCGTCCTCATCACTCCACGCTTCACCTTTGCGATCAAAGTTATCACGCTTGACCGTTGCCAGTACTGACGCTGCTTGCTCGCCGCCCATGACAGAGATACGGGCATTTGGCCACATCCACAAGAAACGCGGACTATAAGCGCGACCACACATGCCGTAGTTACCAGCACCAAATGAGCCACCGACGATGACAGTGAATTTTGGCACTTTGGCATTAGCCACAGCCATCACCATCTTGGCACCATGACGGGCGATACCTTCGTTCTCGTATTTACGACCAACCATAAAGCCTGTGATGTTTTGCAGGAACACCAACGGTATTTTGCGTTTACAGCATAGCTCGATAAAGTGCGTGCCTTTCTGCGCGGACTCACTAAATAAGATGCCATTATTCGCAATGATACCTACGGGCATCCCTTCGATATGAGCAAAGCCGCACACTAACGTCGTGCCAAAGCGCACTTTGAACTCATCAAAGGCACTGTCGTCAACGATACGGGCGATAATTTCTCTGATATCAAATGGCTTGCGCTTGTCCGTTGGAATGACACCATAGAGTTCTTTGGCATCATAACGCGGCGGACGCGGTGTGATTTGGTTGGGAATATTTTTCGCTGGGCGATTGAGATGGCTAACAATATTACGGGCGATTGATAACGCATGGGTATCGTTTTGCGCTAGATGATCGACCACACCTGAGAGCCGCGTATGCACATCACCGCCGCCCAAATCTTCTGCGGTGACCTCTTCACCAGTCGCTGCTTTGACTAGTGGCGGACCGCCCAAAAAGATAGTGCCTTGTTCTTTTACAATGATAGACTCATCGCTCATGGCAGGCACATACGCACCGCCAGCCGTACAGCTGCCCATAACCACAGCAATCTGCGGAATGCCTGCCGCACTGAGATTGGCTTGGTTAAAGAAGATACGGCCGAAGTGCTCTTTATCAGGGAACACATCATCTTGATTGGGTAAGTTAGCACCACCTGAATCGACTAGATAGACGCATGGCAAATGGTTTTCTTGCGCAATCTCTTGGGCACGTAGATGCTTTTTGACGGTCATTGGGTAGTACGTGCCGCCTTTTACCGTGGCATCATTACAGACAATCATGCACTCGACCCCATTGATACGGCCGATACCAGCAATCACACCCGCCGCTGGAATTTCTTCACCATACATATCATGCGCAGCCATTGGCGCCACTTCTAAAAATGCTGTACCCACATCCAGCAGACGCTCGACCCGCTCGCGTGGTAACAGTTTGCCACGTGCAAGATGCTTAGCACGTGCGCGCTCCGAGCCACCTTGGGCAACGTTACGCAAGTGTATATACAGGTCATCGACGATCTCTTGCATCGCAGCACTGTTTTGCTGAAAATCGCTTGAGTTCGGACTCAGTTTACTGGTTATAGTAGCGCTCATGATATCCCTTTTTCTTTTATACATAGATACGTAATTACGAGTAGCTTGTTATGCAAGTCATTTTTTAGGTGCGCAGTCATTTGTTTAAATATTACTGGCCGCTGTTTGTAATGGCTACTCACATGGTTCATCTTTCATGTTCTAGGGCTGATAAACAAGTTTAGAGCTGATACATAAGCCTATGACAAACCCAACTCTTCTTTCATTTGCTCAATGATTTTATACTTTTGGATCTTGCCTGTGATGGTCATCGGATACTCAGTCACAAAGCGATAGTATGCCGGCACTTTATAATGAGCGATATGCTCACTACAAAACTCTCGTACTTCCTCTTCGGTCAAGCAGCCCGGTTCTTTCGGAACAATCCATGCTGCGAGTACTTCGCCATATTTTTCATCTGGTATACCGACGATCTGCACATCGCGAATCTTTGGATGACGATAGAGGTAGTTTTCGATTTCTACTGGATAGATATTTTCGCCACCACGGATTACCATATCTTTACTACGACCGACGATTTTGACATAGCCGTCTTCATCCATTGTCGCCAGATCACCTGTATGCATCCAACCATCTTGGATGGCTTCACGTGTCTTGAAGCGACTGCCCCAATAGCCTTTCATCACTGAATAGCCACGGGTGAGCAGCTCACCTGTCTCGCCTAACGCTACGATCTCACCCGTTGCGGTATCGACGACTTTTACTTCTAGCGCAGGCTGTACTAGCCCCACGGTCGAGACTTGCTTATCAAGTGGCGTGTGCTCATTGGTCTGACAAGACACAGGACTGGTCTCTGTCATACCATAGGCAATGGTCACTTCACTCATATGCATATTATCGATGACGCGGCGCATGACCTCAATCGGACAGCTGGACCCTGCCATGATACCTGTGCGCAGCGTCGATAGATCAAAGTTTTTGAACTCAGGATGGTCGAGCTCTGCGATAAACATCGTGGGCACGCCATGCAGACCTGTACACTTCTCTTCTTCTACAGCTTGCAATACAGTCAGTGGCTCAAAGCCATCATTTGGATAAACGATACAACCACCATGCGTAAGAATCGCTAGGTTGCCAAGTACCATACCAAAGCAATGATATAGCGGTACGGGTATACACAGTCTGTCTTCTTCAGTGAGGTTCATCGCCTCACCAATGAAATAACCATTGTTTAAGATATTGCGATGGCTTAAGGTGGCGCCTTTTGGCGTCCCTGTCGTGCCACTGGTGAACTGTACATTGATAGCATCGGTGTTTTTGAGCTGAGCTTGGCGCTCTGCGACACGTGGATCATTGGCATCACCCTCACTCATCCAGCTTGAGAATTTCTGCATAAAGCCAAAAGTCTCTTCAGACTCTGGCTCATCAATCCAAATGATACGCTCAATCGTTGGAATCTCAACCAAATCAAGCTGAGTGTAGTCTTTGTGATAAATCTCAGGACACAGCTCACGGATTAGGCCAGCATAATCACTGGTTTTGAAATGGCGCATAAGCACAAGCGCTGAGCAGCCCAGTTTATTTAGGGCATATTGCAGCTCAAAGGTGCGGTAAGCAGGATTAATGTTGACAAGGATAACGCCGACTTTTGCTGTGGCTAACTGCATGAGCAGCCATTCAGCATTGTTATGTGACCAGATACCGATACGATCACCAATCTCAAGCCCCATCTCAATCATACTACTGGCCAGCTGATTGACTTGCTGCTGTAGCTCACGATATGTCCAGCGGATGTTTTGATGACGAACAACCAATGCTTCGCGATTAGGATATTTAGAGACAATAGCATCAAAAAAGTCGCCGATTGTCGCTTCAATCAGCGGCACATCAGGACCTTTATCATAGCTTTGAGTGAGCGGTGCATTTGCTGAGCGTGCGCCCATATTGACACTAGGAATGTTGTTTAAAATGGCATCGAAGTCAACGCGAGTCGAATCGAAATCGGGAGTTTGAGTCATAACGAGTCCTTTCGTTTTACTTTTCATGTGCTGATTGATCGCTTGTATACAAACCTTCTTCCGTGATGAGGCCGTGCATAGCGTTCAGCTACTATAACGCCATAGGCAAAAGCCTGTCAACAATATCAATACAATATGTATCATTTAATCAGTCATAAAAAATACTTGCTCAGAGAGATATAACGAAACATAGCATAGAATCATGGCAAATTTTTGACACAAAAAAGCCAGCCCTATTAACCGCTATAGGGCTGGCACAGTCATAAACGCTGTTTTTAAACGTGCTTACTCAAAGCCAGTTTATTATGATGCTTTAGGAGTAGCAGGTGCTTTTATCGTTACCGTTGCACTAACAGCATCATTGTCATCCAGTAAATCCATAACAAGCTCATCATCACTTTCGGTTTTGACTTGCCAATTGCCAGTCGCTTGTGGCACACCCGTCACCATCACAGATATCGCTTTGTTTTTTAGGCGAATCATAGGTGGCTTATGATCGTAGCCATCATGCTCATGACCTAAGATATCATCAGCGATTGTCGCAGCCTGTGCCCTCAGCGGTGCGACATAGCGACACGCAACTCCATTGATAGACATGCAGTCACCAATGGCATAGATATTCGCCGCGTTGGTAAGCAGTGTCGCCGCATCGACCACAATACCCGTACGACGATCGAACTCGACGCCAGCCGCAGTCGGCAGTTGAGCGTCAACGGTCAGACCTGTACTGGCAATCACATGATCGACAATTAGCGGCTCAAGCGACTGAGTATCAGTGTTATCTGCATCTGATGATAATGGTGCACAGTCTACTCGCAGCTTATCGTTATCACTGTTATCGCCAACACGAGTAACAGCAGACACTTGATAGCCGCCTAAGAACTGGATGCCTTGTGACTCAACCGCCTTAGTAATACGTGCCGTCGCTTTGGCTGGTAGCATCTGTGACAGCGGTGCGTCATTTAGATCAATGAGCGTTATTTTATGACCTGCTTTGAGCAAGTCTTCTGCGATTTCTGTTCCCACCATACCAGCACCAACGATTGCAACGTGTTGGCTACCGGTTGCCAGTTGCTCTTGTAGCTGACCGAAACGCTCAATATGATTGACATGCCAGACCAAATCTTGCGGCAAGCTCTTAGGAAAAATAGGATGTGCGCCCATTGCTAGCACCATTTTTTCATAACTGATGGTCGTCGGTGCGTCGTCTGAATGTTTAGTCGCGCGCAGTTGTACGGTTTGGCTCACCGGATCAATATCCGTTACCTCTGTATTGGCCAGCAAGGTTACTTCTGCTGTTTGCGCTGCATCTACGCCCGTCGCCCTTACTAAATCTGACGCGCGTTTGTTTTGGCTGATTGCCATGGTCAGCATCGGCTTGTGATAACGATCACCACTGTCCGCTGTGATCAAAGTGATTGGAATGGCTTTGTCTTTGGCACGAATAGCATCAATCACATGCCAGCCTGCCAGTCCTGCACCAATGATGACGACACCTGTTTTCGTTGATGCTGGCGACGTTGTAGATAGGTTTTCTGCGCTCATAATAGCTCCAATATAGATAAGGAATTGTTTTAATTATCGATAATAATGCCGGCTATTGTATCAGTAAACAGACATACACTCATCTATCTAGCCACGTGTATTAGTCAATATCGAATTCCATACGATGGGCAGTTGCACGCATGGTGTCACTATCTATTAATTTCTTTACACAGTATAGACTGGCATGGATGCCTGCACTGATCCCTGCTGATGTGACAATACTACAGGTATCATCGCTTGCATCCACAAAGCGCTGCTCAGAGATAACATTAATGTCGGGATATGACGCCAGATTATCCAGATCCATCCAATGAGTAGTTGCTGACCTACCAGCGAGCAAACCTGCCTTTGCTAGTAACAAGGCACCTGTACACACTGAGAGTGTCAGTACTGCCACGTTTGTTTGGGCAATAATCCAATCAATCACTGCCTTATTATGTATTTCTGTTTGTTCAGCACCATAACCACCAGGAACTACCAACACATCAATAGCTGGATGAGTGGCAAAACTATAATCAGGAATAACCTGTAAACCGTTTCTGGCAGAGATCGGTGCTTGATGCTCAGCAATAGTAATAACCTCAAAGTGCTTATCGCTTGCACCGTTCTCCGCCAACGAGAACACCTCAAAAGGCCCAGCAAAGTCCAGTACTTCTACTTCATTAAACAGTAATATACCAACGGTTCGCTTGACCATTATAGTGCCCCTCAATTAAGTTGATATCGTTAAACAATATTCAATCCGTTAATATCGTAATCATTATCTTCATCGATTTTTCTAAGTCGGTTTTTTTAAAGAATGAGTTTAGCCATAGCATCTGCCTTTGCCGTATTACACTGTTGCAGTCCGGCGAGTACACCTGCTCTATTTTCAGCTGTTTTGTTTTGACTCAGCTTAAACTGTGCTTGAATGTCTGTAATACTGATGCGAATACCCACAATTGCTCGACAAAGTGCCTGAATATAATTTTTTGGCGCATCATCAAGTGACCACGGAATAGGCTGATTGGCTTCAAAATCTTGAGTGAGTTCCGATAATATTTCCGTCAATACCATAGGGTCGGTCAACAGACTAACTGAGCCTCTGATATGCACACTACGATAGTTCCAAGTCGGCACTTCTTTGTGGGTTATTGCTTTACTTGGGTACCAATTGGGACTGATATAATGACCCGCATCCTGAAATATAATCAGCCATGGTGCATCGAGATTATCATAGTCGTTCAAAGCGTTTACTTTGGCGATGTGACCGTATAGGCAACCGTACTCACTACCATCATCCTGCCAATACATGGGGATATGACAAGCCTCTAATCCATTCTGTGTTTGTACAACAACAGTCGCTAGAGGCTGCTCTTTGATAAATGCTTTTGTCGTATCAAAACGCTCTTCTTTAAATGCTTTAGGAGTAAACATAGCAAGCTCCAAGTCGTTTTTTGAATAACCGTAGAAGAGAGAGTAAACACAAAGCGCCCTATCAAAGAGAGCATTTCGCTGTCCTTAATAGGGCGCTTTGTGTAACCATTAATAGTAAAAAGTATATTTATGGACGTGTCTTTTTACTAGAAGCGGTACTGTTAGTAGCATGACGATTGATAGCATTACGATTGATAGCATTACGATTGCAAACAGTGCCATCAATAGTCGCAAATCAAAATACGATCAATGATTCAAAATCTTTGATAAAAATTGCTGTGCACGTTCACTTTTTGCACCTTCAAAGAACTCATCCTTACTACAGTTTTCTACCACATGTCCTTCATCCATAAAGATAATACGGTTGGCGACCTGACTGGCAAAACCCATTTCATGGGTCACGCACATCATAGTCATACCATCACGAGTCAACTCAACCATCACGTCGAGTACTTCTTGAATCATCTCAGGATCAAGTGCGGATGTCGGCTCATCAAAGAGCATCGCCACAGGATCCATAGCCAGTGCACGAGCAATCGCCACACGCTGCTGCTGACCACCAGAGAGCTCAGCTGGATATTTTGCTGCCTGTACCGTCAGACCAACGCGGTCTAGGTATGCCATAGCTTTTTGCTTGGCCTCGCTTTCTTTGCGTCCCAATACCTTGATCTGTGCGACGGTCAGATTATCAATAATCGTCAAATGCGGAAACAGCTCAAAATGTTGAAACACCATACCAACACGGCTACGTAACTTGGGTAAATTGGTCTTTGAGTCACCGACAGAGACGCCATTGACCATAATCTCCCCTTTTTGAAAAGGCTCAAGTCCATTGACCGTCTTAATCAAGGTTGATTTACCGCTACCTGATGGGCCACAAACCACGACCACATCACCTTTATGTACATGTGCGGTACACTCCTTCAGTACCTGAAAGTCTCCATACCATTTACTGACATTGGACATTTGAATGACCATCTCATCACTAGCATGACCATTGTTAGTGACCAGTCCGCCAAAGGCATTTAAGTATGTATCCGCTGTGCTCATCACTGGCTCCTAACCACATTGTTTTTGATAACTGTTATTTAAGACGTCATCATCTAAAAAATCACATCAAGTACCACATCAGAAGCGCAGGCGCTTTTGAATTCGCTGCACCCCAATAGAGGCACTCAAGCTAATCACAAAATAGACAGCACCAGCACCTAAGATATAAGGTGTGAGTAATCCCATAAGCTCACCGCGAACGTATGCGGCACGGAAAAAATCTGTCAAACCAATCGCAAATACCAGTGTCGTATCTTGGAACAGAATAATACACTGCTGCAAAATCAATGGCAGCATCTTACGAAAGGCTTGCGGCAAAATAACCAGACTCATGGTTTGTCTGTATGTCATGCCTAGTGCTTTGGCAGCATTGACCTGTCCGCTGCCAATCGATTGAATACCAGCACGTACCACTTCTGAGAAGTAAGCGGCCTCAAACATCATAAAGGCAACCACACAAGAGGCAAACGCAGCATCAAGTTGCAAGTACTTGCCTGTTACCCCCAGATAAATCATCGGTACCGCAAAATAAAACCACAGTAGTACCAGTAACAGCGGTACAGAGCGGAAGTAATTGACGTATAGCTTCGCTGGAATCTCAAGCGCTTTGATGCCTGATAAGCGCATCAATGCCAATACGGTGCCTAGACTGATACCGCCCAAAATAGCCAAAAACAGCACTTTTAAGGTGGTGATCATGCCACCCATCAAACCAGGATAGGCGGTTGCCAATTCGGTCATATTCATTTCTGACCTCCTGCGATGAGTCCGGGTACGCGCAATTTACGCTCAATCAGTCCCATAATAGCAATCAAGGACAGATTGAAAACCAAGTAGATAATCGTCGCATAGGTATAAATCTCAATGCTGTTTTGGGTGTACTCGCTGATGGTTTTGGTTTGGCTAATCAGCTCCATCACCCCAACAAGCGAGGCGACAGATGCGTTTTTAAAGCAGTTGGTCAGCTCAGAGCTGAGTGGCGGTAAAATAATACGAAAGGCTTGCGGCAGTAGTACTTCTTTGTAGACTTGCGGAATACTAAACCCTAGTGCATAGGCCGCATTGATCTGCCCATCAGGCAGTGACTCAATACCTGTACGTACCTGCTCGACGATACGAGCAGCGGTAAATAGACCCAGACCGATACTGGCTGATAGCATGGCTGAGGTATTCGGAGACAACTCCTTGTACCACCATTCTTGTATCGTAGGCGTAAGCCAGCCAGGTGCAATATAGAACCAAAAGAACAACTGGACTAATAGTGGAATATTACGAAAAAACGTCACATATGCTGTACCAATGGTACGAGCAGTCTTATTGGGTAGCGTACGCATGATACCAAAGATGGTACCGACGACCATAGCGATGGTCCAGGCAATACTACCAATCAATAGCAGCCAGCCTAGACCAGTAATCATCCAATGGATATAAAGCTCGTTACCGATACCAGTCTGCTCAAAGAGCACACCCCAGTTCCAGCTATAATTCATGGTTGTCTCTCCGAGCAGCGATTGATAAGCCTAGACGTCACAGATAGTATCACAAGCTATCTGAGCGTATAGGCAAGCTATATTGAGGGACAATGAGCGTTATTGAGCCGTTGCAACTTTTGGCTGAGCGCTGTCATGTGGATTGGCAATCAACGCTTTTAGGTTGTCTGACATCTCAAAGTTTAGATTGACGTTCTTTGGCGGGATTGGGTTCAAGAACCATTTGTCATAAATGCTATTGATTTCGCCTGAGCTAAAGACATTGGTCAATGCTTCATCAACCACTGCTTTGAATTCAGGATCGTCTTTACGCATCATACAACCGTAAATCTCAAACGACTGTGGCTCACCAACGATAACCCACTCATCAGGATTTTTTGCTTTGGCTTGTTCACCAGCGAGCAGTACATCGTCCATCATAAAGGCATCAGCGCGGCCGTTTTCTAGCATTAAGAAAGCTTCGCCATGATCTTTTGCTGAGATGATGTTGGTATCCATCTGGTTGTCATCATTGTACTGACGGATATAGCGCTCTGACGTCGTACCTGCCGTGGTCACCAAAGTCTGACCTTTCAGGTCTTCAAAGTCTTGAATGCCAGAGTCTTTTTTGGTCAGTAAGCGTGTACCAATTTCAAAGAAACCGTTAGAGAATGCCACTTGTTTTTGACGCTCTTCGTTATTGGTGGTTGAGCCACACTCAAAATCTACCGTACCGTTTTGTACCAGTGGGATACGGGTTTGTGAGGTCACCAGGTTATAACGAATGTTGAGGTCTGGCATGTTTAGCTTTTGCTTGACGGCTTCGACTACCTTCATTTCTAGGTCATGTGCATAACCAATAGGCTGGTTAGGGTCATCAGCAATATAAGAAAACGGGATAGATGAGTCACGGTGACCGACAACGATGGTACCCGAGTCTTTGATTTTTTGTAGCGTACCATTCATGGTTTCTGTCGCGGTTGCATCATCTACTGGCGCTTCAGTGCTAGTATCGCTGCTGTTGCTACAACCCGCTAAGCCAAGTGCCATAAAGGCCGCCAAAGTCAACGGTTTAGAAAATGAGTAGGTCATGAAATACATCCTTTTATCACAAGATTAATGAGTGCTTGGACGACATAGGTCTAATTGGACAACCTAACTGCGCCGCATCCGTACGGTTGTTGCTGTTGTTTATCACAATGCAATTTAATGTTACTGTACAACAAAATTGCACTCGATGGTGAATTTTTTTCGAGAGAATCTATATCTACATAGATATCTATACTTTGGTTAAATGCCAGTGATTTACTGCTGCTATAAGGTTATAAACTCGAACCAATAAAGGCTATATAGGCTGTGATCAATAAAAGCTTATATAAAAATAGCCTTATTATTTAGACCGCTTATTGGGTTTTGCTATACAAGCTGGTCATCGCAGTATGATAAATACAATTGATAAATCAGCAGCAATCCCCATAAAGCAAACAACTTCCTTATACTACAAATGACTTATGACACAAGATATCCAAGTCCCAAATACGGACAGCCAAACTACTGACACTCATGGTAGTAACGACATTCGCCAACGCTTCTTTATTGAAGACTCTCCAGTGCGCGGCGACGTCGTGCGCCTATCACGCAGCTATGCGAGCACCATTGCTCAAAAGCCCTATCCTGAAGCCATCAAACGCTTATTGGGTGAGATGCTGACCGCAGCGAGTTTGCTCATCAGTACGGTCAAAATTAACGGTCGCTTATCTATTCAATTGCAGTCATCAGACAGTGACAGCCTACTGAACTGGGCAATGGCAGAATGCGATCAAGACGGTATCATCCGTGCGCTTGCCAGCTGGAAAGGCGAGACAGACGAGCAAGTACAAGCGTGGGACAACATGACTCATGCCAAAGAAGCCTTTGCTGAGTTGGGCGCGATGGGGCAAGGCGTATTGTTTATTAATATCCAACCTGATGGCGGTGAGCCGTACCAAGGTATCGTTGAGCGTAGCCATGACAATCTAGCGGACTGCTTGGCACATTATCAAAAGCAATCGGCACAGATTCCGACATTGATTAACTTGGCATCTGATGGCCTACAAGCGGGTGGTATATTAGTCCAAATGCTACCGCGTACTGCCGAAGAAACGTCTGAAGTTGAGCAAAACCAAGATGCCGGTATCGATGATGACTTGTGGACGCGTTTGAGTGTGTTGACGCGTACGGTTAAGGCAGAAGAACTGACTACATTGGATGCTAACGAAATACTCTATCGCTTGTATCATGAAGAAAACATCGTCGCGCCTGAGCCTGCTCCCTTAGCCTTTGGGTGCACCTGCTCACGCGAAAAATGCGAGATGGCAATCGAGCAAATCGGTGAGGCAGAAGCGTTAGACATTATCGATGAGCAAGGCGGCACGTTTGAGATGGATTGCGGATTCTGCGGTGAAATCTATACCTTTAATAAAGATGATATAGCAGCAATATTTGCTGAGTAAGTTTTCTTACCTACTATAAATCAGTATTTATAAAAAAAACCCTCAAGCGTCATGCTTGAGGGTTTTTTATTTTTAGAACTTTGAAAGTATATGACTACTTTTACGTTGAATTGCTTTTTTACACCGCTACAGCCAAGCTTCTAGGATAAGAATGTATGCGAGGACGTCCGGCATAGTCACTTCGACCGTTGTCGAACAGCCATTCAACGACTTGCTCACGCACCCGTCTACTATGAATTAAGTTCATATGGTTCACACCATAAAATATCGCTTTGTGACCATCTGGCACAAACAAAGCATGCTCAGCATCATCCTCTCCCAGCGCTGATGCCACTGATACCAGACTATCACCTAGCAGATCGGTCACCTTAGAGTCATAATGCGTCTCAAGCAAAGCACTAGCGACAAAGTAGGTTTTAATCCCACTTGGCAGACGCGCAGGATGGCGGAAATCTTGTGGCAATACACTGCGTCCCTCTAATGCCTGCCAGTCAGCATCACGAATACTGCCGTGACGTAAATCAATGATACCAGCACTACGCATGTCACCGAGTTTGGCAAGTGAGCCTGCAAATGGCAGCTTGGCAATGATGTCTTGTACATAATTACCGATACGCTCAAGCACTGCTCCATGATGCGGGGAGCCTAGGGTGATGAGATTACCCACGCGCTTTACCCAGTCTAGGCGCTCTTGCTCGCCATAAAACAGCGCACTACGGGAGACCAATCCACCCATACTGTGACCAACCAAGTCTATCTGACTGATATCTGGATTACCATCGACCAAGTCCTGTAGTAGCTGAGAGAACTTATGACCGCTACGTGAGATACGTCGCCCTGTATTATAGTCTAAGTACAGCACGGTGGTATCAGGCTGACTGACATGGACCGCATCGCCTAGGTTGTTATTTTCTTGTGCGTGCCAGCTCAAATGGCTCATACATAACCCATGGCAAAAAATAACGATACGTCCGGATAGCACCTCTTCTTGGGGACTGCCATCTTTGTTATATAACATCATAGGGACAGCGAGTGCGTTTTGATTGTTGACCAGATGATCGCCCATGACACCGTTGATGACATTCACCAGCTTTTTTAATGAGTCAGGCAATGGTTGAGCCGTTTTTTGGACGATGAAGTTTTTGTATATTCGTAGGATAGAGGCCAGATTATTACCGACCATGAGCATGATACGGCGTATCGTGCCATAAATGCGTCCAGTAAAACCGCGCTGCCACTTATTTAGATGCTTATCATTGAATCGACCCATCGGACGCAAGATAACCTCACGGTGGATAGCCTCAACTATTTCAGTGATCTCGACCACACCCATTGTTGCAAGCTGCGCCAACCCTTCAAAAAAATCTGCCAAAGAGACAGGCTTTTTGACGGCTTCGTTGCCGTCGTCTGTGTCTGCTAGTAACTTGACCAGCTCATCCATATCGATTTCTTCGAGCTGATCTATCTGCTCATACCAATCACTATGCAGCGGTACGCTAGCATCTGAGAAAAAATGCGCATCAAGCTCATGGTGATTGCGAGTATAATTGCTATCATTTTGAGCGCTACTGTCACTAACACTAGGGTTATAAAACAAATTTGGGCTGCTCATAATATTGACACATTTAGCGATAAGGATAGTTTTCCATACTATCCTTTAACTGTCGCAAATAGAAGCGAATGATTTGATTTCAGCGTCCATTAGTGACCAAAAGAGAGATATAGATGATAAACGGTGGCTTTGTCATCATAAAAGCGTTATCCAGCATATACACCCAAACAAAAATCCCAAGCCATGACTTGGGATTTTTTATATAGTTCTAGTACTTTTGTCTATGCGGTAAACAGTCGTTTATCTGACTGTTCTATCTAGTTGTTTTGCATCACTGTTTTCGCTTATTGCGCCGAGCTATCTGTCTCATCGAATGATTCTGCCAGTATGACATCACCATCATCACGTGTGATCATTACAGTCGCGGAACGAGGAATATTGCCACCAGCCACCGCACCCCACGTATTGCCTGGATGCTGAATATTAATAAACAAGGTTTTGAAATCTGGTGCCATAGTAATACCTGTGACTTCACAGCCCTCAGGACCGACAAAAAAACGTTTGATATTGTCATTACTGGCAGATGTGCCCACTCGGGTTGACTGCCCTGCTGATGTGGTGGTCATCGATCCATCACTGACCTCACCCGGTAGTGCGGCCAGCAGCATGCAGCTACTGGTATCAGTATAAGCGCCATCATCTGTCTGAATCCATAAGACGCCGCGTGGATCAAAATACAAGCCATCAGGTGAAGAAAAATCGTTGTTGTCATTCAGCCCAGATAAGTTCTCCGCTGACAGATCATTTGGCGCACCAAACAGATAGATATCCCACTCAAAGCTCGTTGCAGCATGATCGTCGCCCGCTTCTGCCCAGCGTATGATATGACCATTATCATTGCCATCATTATTATAACTGCGAGGATTTGATGCTGAGACAGGCTGATCATCGCGCTCACCGCGATATTTATTATTGGTCAATGTCACATAGACATCGCCTGTCATCGGACTTACCGATACCCATTCAGGTCGATCCATCTTAGTGGCATTCAGCGCGTCAGCAGCCGCGCGGGCGAATACAAGCACCTCATCTTGCCCGTTAAACGGTAATACGCTGTTAGATGCATCCAGCCCATTTTGACCATGAACCAGTGCTTTCCATTCGCCGCTACCATCTTCATTGAAGATCGCGACGTATAGCGTGCCGTCATTAAGATACTTATCACCTGCTGCTAATCCACCACCGATATCTGAGTTTGACCAGACTGCTGTGGATACAAACTTATAGATGTACTCGCCGCGCGCATCATCACCCATATAGAACACCACTGGTTTACCTTGCTCTACAGGGGCATAGGCACAGTTTTCGTGAGCGAAACGGCCTAGGGCAGTACGTTTCTGCGGTACAGAGTTTTGGTCAAATGGGTCAATCTCGGTAATATAACCAAACGTATTAAAACCATAGCGATAGTCCTCAGCGGCGCTGGCACCGACGGCCGTCATATCCCAGCGTGAGAACTCGTCTGTTATTTTGGCATCTTTTGCATCTGGGGTATGCCATAGATACTCCCAGCCTGGGAAGTTCTCTGTCGCACCATAGCGCTCACGCCCGTAGTTATCACCAGTACTCAATTGACTGGCATCTTGTCCACGGGCGAACACTCCCAAAAAGTTCTCTTCTGTGGTCAGATAAGTACCCCAAGGTGACAGTCCTGCACCGCAGTTGTTGTTGATACCGCGAGTCTGAAAGCCTGTTGGATCAAACTTGGTTTTGACCAGATCAGAGCCTGCTACAGGACCTGCCAATTGCGCAGTCGTACTACTGGTAATACGGCGGTTGTATTTTGAGTTTGCTACCATCTCATAGCCGTTGCCATCCGCACGGCGAGTGAGCTCAACCACCGAGACACCATGACAGTTAACCTCGCGGCGCACGTCGCTTGCAAGACGTCGGTTTTTGAAGATAGGTGCCGCATCATTATCCTGAGTGACATAGTAACCAAAAGGACTGAGCTCACTGCTGTTGACGTATTCGTGATTCATGACTAATAGGCTGTTTTCTGAAGCTTTGGCATCGTAAGCATTACCATTTTTGCCAAAGAACCACATCCCATCGTGGTTATCGCCCATACGCCACTCAAATGATTCGGCAGACTGTTCGCGGTTGTCTTTCCAATCCTCAATACCCGACATGAGCGGTGTGCCAAGCGGCAAGATCATCTCAGCGGTGTAGCCTGCTGCTACCGTCATAGTATCCGCAGTTGAGTGCGCGACTGCCTCAAACTTCAATGTATCTGGACGATTCAAATCCCCTTGTGCAGGGATAGCGGCGTTATTGTCACCGCCTACAATACTACCGTCGTCATCGTCACTACAGCCAACCAATGGTAGTGCGCCAAAAAACGCAGCAGCCGTCAATCCTGTACCCCCTTTTAATATACTACGGCGGTTCAATCGACGATTAATAATCGTCTGAAAATCAGTATTGTTAGTAGGGTTTGAGTCTTCAACCACTTCGTGGGCAAGCGTTCGCTCATTGTTCATCAATGTCATTGTCAGTCACCTTGCTATTAGGCTAGATTGGCGGAGGATGGGTCGCGGCGTTGCAATTACAACCACAAAAATACGAATTCCGCTTAAGTCTACTGATCCTTTATGACAGCACGCTGAACGATAGATGACAAAATAATGACAATTGTCGGCTCGATGACAACTAAGCACAATTGATCCAATAAGAACCATCAAGCAGATAAGATAGTGTAATAATCAGATTCAATATAAAGAGCACAAACGCAAAAAACCCCAAGCGATTGCTTAGGGTTTTTGATATGTATTACTACAAGCAGTCATTGCTAGCCGTTGTTAAAAGATATTATTGTAAATAATGGCTTCAGCTATCTTAGCAAGCCTATCGTACTTGCGATGTCCACTCATGAGCGCCCAACGTGAGGGTAAGCTTATCCCCTGCTTGCAAGACGCCTACGCCACTTGGTGTGCCAGTCATGATCACATCACCTGCTTGCAAATTAAAGGCATGACTGATATTGACCAGTAACTCATAGACGGGAAACAGCATCAAAGCACTATCACCATCTTGAGTTAACTTATCATTGATAATCAGCTGATACTGTACATTTTGAAGATTGCCAAACGCTTGTGGGTCAAGCCAATCAGCAAGCACGCATGCCCCATCAAAACATTTGGCACGCTCCCACGGATGACCTTTTTCTTTTAACTTGCTTTGCAAATCACGCAAGGTCAAATCCAACCCTAACGTCACCCCGCCGATTGCTTGCTGCGCCTGCTCAATCGTTGCCATGGACAAATCAGCGGATAGCTGAATGCATAGTTCAGCCTCATAATGCGTCTCGCCAAACTGCTCTGGATTGGGTCGGATCACATCGCTACGCATAGAAACCACCGAAGACGCTGGCTTCATAAATAGTATTGGCGATGACGGCACTTCATTGCCTAACTCTGCAGCATGCGCCGCATAATTACGACCCACACAGACCACTTTACCAATAGTAGCGCGTAGACTGTCGTTATGGTTATTAACGCTTTGCTCTTGATTGACACCCGCTGCGATAGCATTGGCTAACGATACATGTGGCGATTGGCTCATACTAGACTCTCCCTGTAAATAATGAATACTTATCAGCACTCCATATTATCTTATCTACTGTCACCCTAATGATTTTGATGATCGGCTGCTAACTGCTAACTATGGAATCGTATTGGTCACTACATCTGGTGGCACATAACTGGTATGACGATTCATGCGTTTTTCAAACAATCTAAAGCTAAATAAGATCACCCATGACAACAGCAAATAAACGATACCCGCCGCAAAGAATAGCTCCATCAAGGTATAGGTACGCGCACTAATCGTACGAGCGACACCCGTGATATCCATCAAAGCGATGGTAGAAGCCAGCGCACTACCTTTTAGCATAAAGATAACTTCGTTACTGTAGGCCGGTATCACGATACCAAACGCACGCGGCAGTGTAACCCGTGTAAGCTTCTGCCATTTTGACATACCAAGCGCATCAGCAGCTTCAAGCTCTCCAACTGGTATCGTCTGAATCGCACCGCGTATAATTTCTGCAAGATAGGCACTGGTATTGAGGGTAAAGGCAATGATGGCACACCAGTAAGCTTGGCTAAGTACTGGCTCCCATAAAAACGACTCACGCACCGCCTCGAACTGACCCAAACCATAATAAATCAGGAATATTTGTACCAGTAGCGGCGTACCACGAAAGAAAAAGATATATAAAAACGGGAGTATCTGTACAAGCCAGTTTTTCGACAGTCGTAGCAGTGCTAAAACCAAGCCGAAGAGCAATCCAATAATGCCTGAGATCACAACCAGCTGTACGGTCAATACCGCGCCGCCTAGTAAATCAGGGATATGATCAAAAATGACCTGCCAATTCCAATCCATAGTATCTCTCCTCTATCCTATGGTCGATTGACTGTGAGTGGATTGACGGCTTATCTTTTTGGCATAGCGTGCCGCAGGATTGGCGCGCCATTCAAGCCACATCATAAAGCCAGTAATCAACATGGTCAGACCCAAATAAATAATCGCGGCGGCCATATAAAAGGTAAATGGCTGCTGTGTTGACTGCGCTGCTCGTGAAGACTGATACATAATGTCCTTGAGACCCACGACCGATACCAATGCCGTATCTTTGAGCAATACCAAAAACAAATTTCCCAGACCAGGCAGTGCAATCTGCCATACCTGCGGCAACGTAATGCGATAAAACGTCTGAAAAGGACGCATACCAATCGCTTGCGCCGCTTCGCGCTGACCTACCGGAATCTCTTGGATGGACATGCGAAAAATCTCAGTCGCATAGGCACCAAAAGCAATAGACAGTGCCATGACACCACCCCAAAAAGCACTGATCTCGACATAGTCGTTATAGCCGAACTTTTTGAGGATGCTCATCAACAATATAGAGCCGCCATAATAAATAAAGAGCACCAATAACAGCTCAGGAATACCGCGCATCGTCGCAGTATAGACAGTCGCAAGCTTACGCAGTAACCAGATATTGGACATCTTTGCAGTTGCGCCAAGCAAGCCTAAGCCCAGACCAATAATTAAACTGGTCACGGCAAGCTGTATGGTGACGGTAGCGCCGCTTAATAAAAGCGCGCCAAATCCTTGTAAGTCAAACACGATTATCCACTCAGTCTCTTTATATTAGCAATTAGGGCATGTCTTCAGTTCAATCGATAGACATCTAAATGGTTTAAAAACGGCTAAATCTTGCCAAATGGCGTCAAATAGCTGACTAATATCTCGATATTATTTGCGCTATTTTCCTTGTTTGACTGCAATTTATCTCATTTTTATTACCATTTTTAAAATGAAGACACGCCCTAGCAAAATATGAGTTAAAAGAATCAGCATCAATAGCTGAACGCGGCGAAACACCGTATTTTATACCAAATCAATAGGGATGGTCGGCGTCAAAAAACGACGTCAGAAGAATACGATTAGCGCTACGATAATTGACACGGTAGAAATGAGCGCTGATTTTATCATATTCACTCGCCGTGATGTTAATACTGACGCGTAAAAGCTGTGCCTAAACCGTACCTAAACAGACACTTGGACTGATAACCAGAAAAAAGACTGACTAAATTTGAGTAAAATGGATAGGGAATAACGATGACTACGCTATGAGTATAGAGTACGTTTAGGAATTGATAAAAAAGGACATCGCCATGACAGCAATATCCTTTTGCGAATCAAAACAGTAATTTTTGATCAGTAATTTTGAATCAGTATTTTTTATTGCTATTAGACATCAGCTAACGTCTGCTACCGCTGGCTGTTCAGTGGCTTCTGTACTGACCGTGCTCGTCTCAGCTGCTGATACCGCAAAGTACTTCTCATTGATTGCATCGTATGTGCCATTAGCCTTGATATTGGCTAGAGATTGATTGATCTTTGCCTGTAGCGGGTCGCCTGGACGTACCGCTATGGCAAAGTTATCATTGATATCAATCTCATCACCTTTTAGCGCATACTTGCTACCAGCAGGTGAGCTGAGCCACTCTATCGCTGGCAGCTTATCAGAGATCATGGCATCAACACGGTTCGACCCAAGATCCAAAAATGCATTGCTCAGCGTATCATAAAGCTTCATCTCAGCTTGTGGGTAAGTATCTTCAAACCACTGTGATGAGATAGTCGAGCGCTGTGCGGCAATCGAATGAGAGTCAATATCGCTAGGATTGCTGGGGTCGAAGTTACTGTCTTTTTTGGCCAAAAAAACCAAGGCATTACTGAAGTACGGATCGGTAAAGCTTACCTGCTCTGCGCGCTCTGGTGTGACCGACATCGCCGCCACAATCGCATCATACTTGCCTGCTTTTAGACCAGGGATAATACCGTCCCAGTCTTGCGCCACAATCTCACAAGTCACCTGCATATCCGCGCAGAGCGCCTCTGCTATCTCAACATCAAAACCGCCAAGTGTCCCATCCGCATTGGTATAGTTGAAAGGCGCATACGCCCCTTCAGTCCCGATACGTAATACGTCCTCTTTCGTGACTACCGCTGTATCGGTAGCCTCTGGATTAGTATCGCTTGCATTGTCTTGACCGTTGCTACAACCAGAGACTGCAAAAGCAGTTGCTAGTGCAAACAACGGTACAGATAGACGACTGGTCGTTATGGTACTCATAACAGATTTGCCAATCGTGGCACAGGCTGGGGCACAATGGTCGCTCATGATCATCCTTGGGTTTTCTTAGTTAAACAACATCCTTTTGAGGAACAAGAATTCGCTCGCTAGACGTCCTTTTAGTTAGTTGCCGCCTCGTCGGCGACCACTACCTCTTCGACACCATCCGTGACGACTACTTATTGTGCAGCAGCGGTCGAGCTGGTACCAAAATAGCTGCCAGTGATTTGGTCATAAGTGCCATTATCTCTTAGCTCAGCCAATGCCGCATTGAATTTTGCAGCCAATGGATCGCCTTTACGGAAGGCAATACCCATCGCATCGTCGTCACTGCTGATCTCTTGACCTTTGATTTCGTAATCTTTGCCGGCTTCGGTTTTTAGCCAATCAGTACCAGTGACTTTGTCAGACATCATACCGCGTACTCGGCCTGACGTTAGGTCTAGGTACGCATTGTCTTGCGTGTCATAAAGTTTGATGTCAGCATCTGCATGCTCGTCTTGTAGATACTGTGAGGAGACCGTCGAGCGCTGTGACGCAATTGGCTGACCTGCTAGCGCATCGACACTGAGGTCATCGCCTTTTTTGCCAATTAGGATGATGCCGCTATAGAAGTACGGGTCACTAAAATCAACCACTTCTTGACGCTCAGGGGTGATCGACATACCAGCGATGGCTGCATCAAATTTTTGTGCGTTCAATCCTGGAATCAAACCATCCCAATCTTGTGAGATCACTTCACACTCAGCTTTCATCTGTGCACACAATGCGTCAACCAGTTCAATCTCATAACCGATTAGCTTGCCATCAGCGTCTGTGTAACTAAAAGGCTTATAGCTTGATTCTGTGGCGATCTTGATATCTAGAGGTGCTTCGGTAGCGGTATCAGCTTCAGCGCTTTCTTCTGGTGCTGCGCTATTGTTACAACCTGCCAACATTAGCATTGCTGCGCTAAGCGGCGCTAGCCACAATGCTTTTTTGCTCATTGAAATTGTCATATCTCTTATTCCTTAATATATTTACCAGCCGTATCATCACTTATTACTGACTACTTTATACTCAACTGTTTCTGCAATACTGAACCGTTTTTTACTTATCAGCATCGCTTGTTTTGAGTACAAACATTCAGGAAAACATTATTGACCAAAGTTCTTTTGCTCAAGGCGTGCAAGCTCACCGTTACTACGGATTTCGCTCAATGCTTTATCAAATTCTGCTTTGAGGCCATCCCCTTTACGCACAGCAATCGCAATGTTGTCATCGTTATCAATTTCATCACCAACAATACCAAAGCCTTCTGTATTGTCTGCTAACCATGATTTGGCAGAGACTTTTTCGGCCAATACCGCATCGCTACGACCAGACTTTAGATCTAGGTAAGCATTATCATAGTTGTCATACAATTGAACCGTGTTGCCTTCTTTGCCTTCGTAGTTATCCTGTAGATAAGCCCCTGGCGTGGTAGAGCGCTGTCCACCTAGTGTGACATTGTTGATCGCCATCGGATCAAAATTACCATCATTGTTGGTTAGCCATACCATCGTGTTGGCAAAATACGGCTCAGTGAAGTCAACTTTTTCTTGGCGTTCAGCAGTGATAGACATCCCTGCGACAACCGCATCATATTTCTGTGCCAATAGACCTGGGATAATACCGTCCCAATCCTGAGCGACGATTTCACATTCAGCTTGCATCTGATCACATAGCGCGTTTGCAACATCGACATCAAAGCCTGACAAGCTACCATCGGCATTGGTATAGTTGAATGGAGGGTAAGCGCCTTCGGTTGCAATACGAATGGTTTGCCCAGTCGTTTCTGCAGCAGGTGCATCGGCGCTGGCATCAGTTGTTTCGTTGGCAGGTTGGCTACAAGCACTCAGCATCAATGCTGCGGTGACGGTCATTGATGACCACAGTAGGCGAGAATTCGACATCATACATTCCTTAAATTCTGATGGGTTTGACATAGGGTTGTGACAGGATTTTCTGGCTTCAGGTTCTGATATTTGGTTCTCTGACGTCCCTGCCAGACAAGCAATATAGATAGCAGAATGACAGGCAGCCAGCAGCTGTGACTACCTATAAACCTTTTGATAATACCTGAGCAAAATATCAAAAACAAACGTTTTGCATACTCACAGTTATTATCGGGTAATAAAGAGTCAACAATGGTTACGATATAGTGATTTTTGCGTTTGGCAAGATTTGGTAGCGATAGAAGTAAATAATGGTAGGGTTTGACTGTGGCAGAGTTTGATAATGGTAAAATCTGATGGCAGTAGGATTCTACTACCATCTGATTTGTGCAGAATTAGTTCGGGCGATGTGAAGCCATAAAGTCTTTGACACGCTCAGAGGTAGGGTTGTCAAAGACTTGCTCAGGCGTACCGATCTCTTCGACCACACCTTGGTGCAAGAAGACTACTTTACTGGATACTTCACGGGCAAAACGCATTTCGTGGGTGACGATCAGCATCGTACGACCCTCTTCTGCTAGCTCTCGCATGACAGCAAGTACTTCGTTGACCAGCTCAGGGTCCAATGCCGAGGTTGGCTCATCAAACAACAGTACTTGTGGTTTCATAGCAAGTGCGCGCGCAATAGCCACACGTTGACGCTGACCACCCGATAAGTTGGCTGGATAAGCGTCCTTTTTGTCGAGCAGCCCTACTTTGTCGAGTAGCTGCTCAGCATCGCTAATCGCCTGTGCTTTCTTAATCTTGAGCACCTGCGTCGGTCCCTCGATGATGTTTTGCAAAATAGTCTTATGCGGCCACAAGTTAAAGTTTTGGAAGACAAATCCCACGCGAGCACGCAGACTCTCTAACTGCTTGACGTCTGATGCTTGCAGCTCGCCTGACTTGGCAGGTTTGAGCATCAGCTCTTCATTGCCGATTAGGATGCGACCTTGATTTGGGTTTTCAAGCAAGTTAATGCAACGCAGCAATGTTGATTTACCTGAGCCTGATGAGCCCAAAATAGAGATGACATCACCATCATAGGCGGTAAGAGATACCCCTTTTAGCACTTCTAATGAGCCATAGCTTTTATGGATGTCTTGTAAGTCTAGGGCGATAGGCCGAGTCGGGGTTTTTACGGTATCAAGCATGGTTCAGCAGACTTCCAATAAATATGAGTGAAAACACGAATAAAAATAAATATGAGCTTTATATAATAGTATAGGCATCTATAGCACTATCGTAATAGTCCTATGCCTGAGCAGGCCAAGAGAAAAAATGCCATATTGTCTCTCATTCCACAGCAAAAAGGCAAATCTTGTGTTTAACCAGTCAGTTAGTCGTTACTACTGATTATGGCTACTTTATAAACCGTTGACCTAAAAAAGCCCAGACGGCATTTGTCGCTCTGGGCTTTATTTTATCACTTTCGCGTACTAGACGTGCTTTTATCTTATGCGTCCATATTGAGCCTTTGATCAGCAGCTAATGGCAGTGCGTCGCCCGTCATATGCATCATAAAATGGGTACGCTATAACTCTTAGTACGTCGATACATGCCCTTAGTAAGTCGATACATGCTCTGAATCTTCCGTACCATCGAGCACCTCTGCGTCATCTGCGGTTGCAACAGCCACATCATCTGTCGTTTCAACGACCATGCCGTCATCAGCAGTAGCAACGGCGACGTCGTCAGAGCTGTTTGCTGTGGCGTTTTCTTCAACGCTCGTTTGCGCATCAACAGTCGTATCAGCTTGTGTTTCCATCGGTGTCTCATCTTTACTACACGCACTGAGCGCAAGCGCGCCTCCAACCAATCCGGCCATCAACCAATTTTTATACGTTGCATTTTTAGTAGCCATGTTCATTCTCCATTATTCATCATTTTATGATCCAGCACTATCTATTGTTAGCGCTGCTTTGTTAATGCTTACTATACTGATGATGCGTCATGGCTACCTTAGTATTTACAGCACAGTTCTGTTAAAGACACGTAAAGTTAGAGTGCAGTATTGATAACCATTATCTAGCGGAGAATACGTGATATTGCTCATGGCACTGTACTAAATAACTCACAGCGCTGTCTAAATAAAGGATGATCAGCACGTTGTAAAGCGGGCGCTGTTCACAAAATCATCTTTACTATCGCCTCAATCTGCTCTATTTTAAATAGCATAATGACCTACCGCTATGTAAGTAGGCATTCAAAACTTCTTTTTTTGCCAAATTTTCGCCTTTTTAGGCGCTTTTATTTATTTAGAACCGCTTTTATCTATATAAAACCTGTATGACATAAGGAAAATAATTTATGAGTCAAGCAAATACGACAGACATCACAACTTACATGCACTCTGTTGGTAAGCAAGCACGTGCCGCTTCTCGCGCCCTTGCTGCTGCCAATACTGGCGATAAAAACGCCGCGCTCATGGCGATTCATGATGAGCTCATCAACGCCAAGCAAGATATCTTGTCTGCCAACAAAATCGATATGGACAACGGTCAAAAGAACGACCTTGATAGTGCTCTGCTCGATCGCTTAGAGCTAAATGAAGCGCGCTTTGATGGTATGCTTCAAGGTCTTAAAGACGTGGCTGGTCTGCCTGATCCAATCGGCGAAGTCACTGACATGACCTATCAGCCATCAGGCATTCATCTTGGCAAAATGCGCGTACCACTGGGTGTGGTCGGTATGATTTATGAATCACGTCCTAACGTAACATTAGAGGCGGCCTCGCTGGCGCTAAAGTCAGGTAACGCGATTATTTTGCGCGGTGGTTCTGAAGCGTTTGAATCGAACCAAGCGATTGCGAAATGCATCATCAAAGGTCTCAGTCATACTGATCTCTCTGAGCACAGTGTTCAGGTATTGCAAACCACCGATCGCGCTGCTGTTGGTGAGTTGATTACGATGACTGACTATGTCGATGTCATTGTGCCACGTGGCGGCAAAGGTCTGATTGCACGTATCAGTAACGACGCTAGAGTTCCTGTGATCAAGCATCTAGACGGTAACTGCCATACCTTTATTGATAGCGATGCTGATACAGACACGGCTATCAACGTCAGTGTCAATGCCAAAACCCATCGCTACGGTACTTGTAACACGATGGAGACGTTACTGGTCGATGCAGCAGTTGCAGGCGAGCTACTGCCTAAGATTGCTGAAGCCATCGTGGCTGCCGATGATGCCATGCAACTGCGTCTTGATGACAAATCGCAAGCCATCCTAAACGAAAATGCTAAGCTTAACGGTCATTTATCTGCTGCCACCTCTGAGGATTGGGATACTGAGTATCTAGCCCCTATCCTCGCGGTAAAAGTTGTTGCAGGCATTGACGAGGCGATTGAGCATATCAATACGCACGGCAGTCACCATACTGATGTTATCATCACAGATAACTATACTAAATCACAACGCTTTATCCGCGAAGTGGACTCAGCAAGCGTAATGATCAATGCGTCTAGCCGTTTTGCAGATGGTTTCGAATATGGTCTGGGTGCTGAGATTGGTATCTCAACGGACAAAATCCATGCACGTGGCCCTGTCGGTCTCGAAGGTCTCACTTCACAAAAATGGATCGTCTACGGTCATGGCGAGACTCGTGCGTAATCATACGAGCATTCACTACGCCCATGAGTAACCAAAAACGTCAGCAATTTTGCTGGCGTTTTTTATTTGAGTCATAGGTATGCAAATTATAGACATTTAAATCATAAGTTTTTAGATTGTAGGCATTCAAGTGTTAGACATTTAAATTATAGGGAGCGGTGCAACCATGCAAAGTGGCAAGATTAAACACTGGAATCAGGATAAAGGCTATGGCTTTATCGATGTAGATGACCAAAGTGAAGATGTGTTTTTTCATATTAGTAACGCACGATTGGTAGAGCCTATAACGGTTGGTCAAAGCGTGTATTTCAATAGTACCCGTAATGAAAAAAAACAGTTGCGAGCCACCGAAGTGACCTCTTCTTCGTTGAGCATTGACCCAGATACTGGGCCAAGTGCGCCCAGTAAAACACCTAGTGATAGCAAGCGACGCAATCATTCAAATCACATTAACCAAAACTCCGTTAATCAAAATCGTAGACAACATAACACTCAATACGGGGGTCAAAGCAACAGTCGAAACAGCCGTCAAAACACAAGAAGCCTGGGCTCCACCCTATTTAGCCTCATTGCTATTATCGCCATCGCTGTTTATTTCTTTGGTGACATCAGCTCAACGTTGTTTGCTGATAGTGTTGAGTCAACCACCTTGTCGCAAACTACCTCAGATAGTACAAGTCAAATCAGTACCAATAGCTCTGCTGCTAGCATAACGGGTGATGCACAAGTCGATGATACGATTGCGCTCATTCAGCAAGGTGGACCATACCCTTACCCAAATAAGGATGGCACGACATTTTATAATCGTGAAGGCAGGCTACCGACACAGTCACAAGGCTACTACCGCGAATACACCGTACCCACACCTGGCGTCTCACATCGCGGCGCACGTCGTATCGTCACAGGGGGTTATCCACCTACTGTGTATTACTTGACCATTGATCATTACGATAGTTTTCAAAGACTGCAGGTGCCTTAGTGCTAAACAAACAAATACTGAGCAAACAGATATGCAGCATAGATAAGGAACAACGGACATGAAACAAGTAGATATAAAAAAAGAAAATATCGATCAAGAAAGTATAAGCAAAGCCATCCACTATATTAACCAAAGCCATGTTGATCAAGACCGTATTAATCAAAGCCACATTAACCAAAACGGTACAGCACTACATGCGGATATTCCTGCGCAGGCTGTTACCATACCGGCGGGTGACATACTGGATAAAACCACGCTATTGACGAGTCTTGCCTGCGCCTGTGAGTTCCCTGATTACTTTTCGCATAACTGGGACAGTACATGGGACTGCCTGACAGATAGCGATGTGATGCATCTGATGCTTGATTTGACGGGAGCAAAAAGTATAAACACCGAAGACTTCAATATGTTTAAGTGCATCATTGAAGATGCCTATCGAGACTTTGGAAAACCACAATTGTGGATCATTGTGCCATCTGCAGATGAGGTCTAGTGTTGTTAATAAAGTAATCACCGTTAATCATTCATCACCATAAAAACCTGAATCATAGAAACCTGAATTCGAGATAAAGCCATATTTATCCCGAATTCAGGTTAATTTATTTTATACAAAGGATTAACCTATGGAGATTACCTTAAACGGTTATTACACCCTGATACTCGCGACCTTAGTGCTACTGCTGGGGCGTTTTTTGGTAAAGAGAGTCAAGTTTTTAGAAGACTTCAATATTCCTGAGTCTGTTGCAGGCGGTCTAGTCGCAGCGATTGTTGTCTATGTTCTCAATATGGTTTGGGGATATAGCTTCAACTTTCATCAAGGATTACAAACTGCCACCATGTTGATGTTTTTTGCCTCTATCGGTCTGAGCGCTGATTTTAGTCGTCTAAAAGCGGGCGGTACACCGCTATTAATCTTCACCATCGTAGTGTCCGTATTTATCGTGCTACAAGATGTCGTTGGTGTGGCTATGGCAAGTGCATTAGGGCTTGATCCACTACTCGGTCTGGTCACAGGTTCTATCGCTCTGACGGGTGGTCACGGTACTGCTGGGGCTTGGGGCATTACCTTAGAAGAGGACTACGGCGTGGTTGGCGCGACCACATTGGGTATCGCCGTTGCGACTTATGGTTTGGTCGCAGGCGGTATCGTCGGTGGTCCCGTGGCGCGTCGTCTGATCAATCGACTTGGCTTAAAGCCTACGCCTGCTAATCCGAACCCAAGCGATATAGAAAAAGTTGCTGGTGCACAGTCGTTATATAGCACCAAACACGATGAGGAGTCGGCAGGTAGTAATAAAGATATCTTTGAGAGACCTGATAGCATGCGCTTTATCACAGCGTCCTCTACTATCGAAACCTTAGCGCTATTTGCAGGCGCTTTGGCTTTTGCCGATGTGATGGCCATAGTTGCTGAAGGCACTTGGTTTGAGTTGCCGACATTCGTGTGGGCACTGGCAGGCGGCGTGATCATACGTAATGTACTAACCATGGTCTTCAACTTTGATATGTTTGACCGCTCGATTGATGTGCTTGGTAATGCGTCATTGAGTCTGTTTTTGGCGATGGCATTGCTGTCCTTGAAACTATGGCAATTGACCGATTTGGCAGGTCCTGTATTGATTATATTGGTCGTACAGACCATCATTATGATTATCTATGTCTACCTAATTACCTTTAAAGTCATGGGCAAAGACTATGATGCGGCGGTACTATCAGCAGGACATTGCGGTTTTGGTATGGGGGCGACCCCGACGGCGATTGCCAATATGCAAGCAGTTACGGATCGCTATCTGCCCTCGCCTAAAGCATTTTTAATCGTGCCAATGGTAGGTGCGTTCTTTGTCGATATCGTCAATGCGACGATATTGCAGATATTTACCAAGTTGCCGTTTATGTAGGCTAATGCTGTCGTAGATTGAAGATTGATAGCTTTCTATAAAATCAAGAATGCCAGACATCAAAAAGCCCGCCAAGACTCATCTTGGCGGGCTTTTTTAATTATCAAGTTATCATAGCGTATTTAATCAAACCCACTATTTATACTTTTTGATTTCACCACTCTTCACACGAGCGACGAAAGAATTCACTTCTTTCTTCACAATTGGCATCAAGAAGTATAGACCGATGATGTTAAAGATCGCCATAGCGAACAGAGCCGCATCTGAGAAATCGATAACAAAGCTAAACTGTACGATAGTACCGATAACAACGAACACTAAGAAGATAAGTTTGTATATCATCTCGCCGCCTTTACCTTCACCGAAGAGGTAAGTCCAAGCTTTTAGACCATAGTATGACCATGAAATCATCGTTGAAAATGCGAACAATAATACCGCAACCGCTAGGAAGTACTGGAAGATAGGCGCCGTTTCCATAAAGGCTGCACGGGTTAAATCCACACCAGTGATCGCTTGCGTTTGCAAGTTTGCGGCAGTGTTCACTCCAGAGATGGTGATAACAAGTGCCGTCATGGTACAGATAACAACTGTATCAATGAAAGGCTCCAACAGCGCGACTAAACCTTCAGTAGCAGGTTCTTTGGTTTTCACCGCCGAGTGAGCAATAGCAGCTGAACCAACACCTGCTTCGTTAGAGAAGGTCGCACGTTTTAAACCTTGAATCAACGCACCAATAAAGCCACCAGCCACGCCAGCACCAGTGAAGGCACCCGTGAAAATCTCACCAAATGCAGCGCCGATGAGATTAAAGTTAGCAACCAGTACGATTACCGCCATAGTGATATACAACAACGCCATGAATGGTACGACTTTTTCGGTAACGGTTGCGATGCGCGGCATACCGCCAATGATAACCATACCAACTAAAAACGCTAAGCCAATACCAAAGAATAGACTGTATTCCGTTGGCACGTTAAAAGTAGAGCTGACTACTGCAAAGGCTTGGTTACCTTGGAACATGTTACCAGCACCAAAGGTCGCCAATATACACATAAGTGCAAAACCAACCGCTAGAAACTTACCTAATCCGCCCATACCGCGTTCAGACATACCGCGACTTAGGTAGTACATAGGACCACCTGATACGACGCCAGATGGTAATACCGTCCGGTATTTGACACCTAGCGTACACTCTACAAACTTAGTCGCCATACCGAATAGGCCGACCATAATCATCCAAAAGGTAGCACCAGGCCCACCAATAGCAAGCGCGGCACCAACACCTGCGATATTACCAAGACCAACGGTACCTGATAAGGCAGTCGCTAAGGCTTGAAAATGGCTGACCTCGCCTTCTTCTTTGGTAGCGGGATTAGGATCAGTATATTTGCCTCTGACAATATCTAGAGACAAACCTATTTGGCGAAATTGAATAAAGCCAAAATAAAAGGTAAAGACTAAGGCGGCAATCAATAACCAACCTACAATGAGTGGGAAGCTAACGTCCCCAAGCGGTACTGAGAAGAAAATAAGATCAACGAACCAGCCAAATATACTGGCCATGAAACTGTCGAGACCTGCCCCAAATGCTGCTAGACCTGATTGCTCTGCTGCCTAGGCAAGAGTAGTGCTAAGTAATAGCATCGTTGCGACTAAAGATTGTTTTTTCATATAAATCCCTTTAGTAAAAATAATATTTATATCGTTACTTAATCAATTACATCGACACTAATACAAAGTGTAATTATTTATTATACTTTGTATTAGGGGCTGTATAGAATTGAGAAAACATTGAAAAAAATAAGCAACGCCTTACTCTAATGTTTACCACAACAAAGAAATAAGGCATCACTTATGACTCGCACCAAGCTCAACGATGAACATTGGCACAAGCTATTTATTATATTGCGACAAATTAACGTATATAACAAGCCCAATCTAAGACGTACCGTTGAAGGCATGTTGTACCGCATACGAGTAGGCTGTCCATGGCGAGACTTACCTTCTTATTTTGGTCATTGGTCTCGCATATATCATCAATACCGTTACTGGCGTAAAACCGGTAAATGGCAAAAGCTCATGAAGATAGTCACAGCAAACTATGATAGTGAATGGTTATTTATAGACGGTAGCGTGGTCAAAGCTCATCAGCATAGTTCAGGTGCAGCCAGTCATCTTGATGAGGCCATTGGTAAAAGTGTTGCAGGTAATAGCAGCAAACTGCACTTAGTGGTCGATGCTTGTGGTAACCCTATACATATTGAGCTGACAGGTGGGCAAGTGCATGACGCTAAGATGGCAAAGACGTTGATAGATAGCACGATTAATAACCAGACTAAAGCGGTGATTGCAGACAGGGGCTACGATAGTAGTGATATTAGAGAGTGTATCTTCAAGCACTGTGCTGAGTCAGTCATACCCGTTAAGTCGAACTCTAAAAGCTGTAACGACACACTAGATTGGTATTTGTATCGTTGCCGTCATTTGGTAGAAAACGCTTTTGCTAGATTGAAACATTTTAGGGGCATTGCCACGCGATATGATAAGCTCAAAGATAGCTATGCAGCGGCGGTAATGCTCGCTTGTGTCTTTATCTGGTTGCCACTCATTTGAGTTCTATACACACCCTAGTGAGGTGCTCTTCTTTTTTCAATCACTTTCGAAGTTGAGAGTGGGGTATGATATAGGTAATAAACAACATACCGTGTGCCATACCGATGTATTTCACACCTTCTGGAATGTCCATCATATATTTTAGTGGCATGGCGATGAAGAGCAATAATAAGAAAGAGGTGCCTTCTAGATAGCCTATAGTCAGCTGAATGTAAAAATGTTATGGATTTAAACGCGCTACTGGTATAAATTTTCTTTGCGTGCTGCTTACACAGAGGCTGCACAAAATTCATCCCAGTAGCACTGTATCATTTTTAAAGTGGGTTAACTAGACAGCTAAAAGGATAAAAAATGACCAAACCTAATCCAAGAGTATTAGAAGTAAAAGGCGTATTCGTTGAGCCTGCATCGGCGGCTTCAATCGGCGGTGCAATCCGTGATATTAAAGCAGGTAAAATCGCTGAAGGTTCGGTGATCGTTTGCACAGTGACGGGTAATGGTCTAAAAGATCCTGACACTGCGATCAAACAATGTGCCGATGCCGTGATGCTCACCATCAATGCCACATTGGATGATGTCAGAACATCAATCCTATCAAATATGGAAAAATAATTTTTCATGCTTTGCTCAGAAGAAAATACTTAAAAAGCCAACCAACTGCGGTTGGTTTTTTTTATTGCATCGTGCAGAATATAAACTGTATAAGAATAATTCCTATTTACAAACAATTTGATACAGTTTGATTTGTTTTGGTGCAAAATCAATAAATCGCCCAATATTTGTGCAATACAATAATGCTTCAAAGTTGGTTTTGTAAGTTATTGCAGTTTTATTGCAAAGAAATAAGATAAAACAGTAACTTAATAAAGTTGGCACGCCCTTTGCAATTTCAATAACAAGTTCAGAGTCAAATCATTTCGATTTGAACATTTGTAATAAACAGCTTGGGGGAATACCAACATGAACTTTAAACTTTCTACATTAGTGGCTGCATCTTTACTCACTTGTGCAAGTGGCTTGACTATGGCAGCTGAAAGCGATGTATCATTCTCTGGTACTGCAGCAATGACTTCAGATTACCGCTATCGTGGTATGACACAAACTGAAAGCGACCCTGCCGTTCAAGTTGGTTATGGATTAACCCATAGCTCTGGCTTATACGCAGGTGTCTGGGGCTCGAATGTCGGCTTTGGTAGCTCATTAGAGCTCGATCCATATGTAGGTTATAGCACTGAACTTGGCTCTTTGGCGTCTAAACCAGTTTTAGATGTCGGTTTATGGTACTACGGCTATCCAAGTGCTTCTGATTTGAATTGGCTTGAGCTGTATGCACGTCTAGGTTTTGCAGACACCATCACTGTTGGTGACAGTTTGCTTGCAAGCGTGAATTTCACTAATGATTTTTTTGGCTTAGATACTGATGCATGGTATTTAAACCTGACTTATAGCATGCCATTGAGCGCATCTTTCGGTGGTGTAGCAAGCTTAGGTTATACCACTGCTGACGATTATGATTTCAGTGATAACGCTAGTGGCGATGATAACTACATCGACTGGAAAGTTGGTGTGACTTACAGCTTTGCTTCTGTTGAAGACCTGTCAGCTGAGCTTGCTGCTGTCGGCACAAATATTGACGCCGACACCAACCCGTACAAACGTGGTGTAGAGACTGGTGCTGTATTTACAATTACTAAAGCATTCTAAGTTGTAAATAGCATAGGCTAGAAAATTAGCCTTGCGATAAAAAAATCCTGTCTTACTTCAAGGCAGGATTTTTTTATGGAGAATTGGTTCTAAATACGTCTTGGCATGTTAAATGCTTAATATTTATATCGAATAAAGATTGTTTGAATAGATTAAAAAGAAGGGGCTGTCCTAGATGAGTAAAATTATTTAGGATAGCACTATGAGAAAGAGTAAACTAAGTTGGTATAAACAAAGCAGACTCATCGAGTTATTTGTTGCCGGTTCTACCGCGAGAACAGCAGCAAGCCTAATTGGTGTTAATAAAACCACAGCCAGTTATTACTTTCATAGGCTAAGACTGCTTATTTACGAGAATAGGGGCTGTATAGAATTGAGAAAACATTGAAAAAAATAAGCAACGCCTTACTCTAATGTTTACCACAACAAAGAAATAAGGCATCACTTATGACTCGCACCAAGCTCAACGATGAACATTGGCACAAGCTATTTATTATATTGCGACAAATTAACGTATATAACAAGCCCAATCTAAGACGTACCGTTGAAGGCATGTTGTACCGCATACGAGTAGGCTGTCCATGGCGAGACTTACCTTCTTATTTTGGTCATTGGTCTCGCATATATCATCAATACCGTTACTGGCGTAAAACCGGTAAATGGCAAAAGCTCATGAAGATAGTCACAGCAAACTATGATAGTGAATGGTTATTTATAGACGGTAGCGTGGTCAAAGCTCATCAGCATAGTTCAGGTGTAGCCAGTCATCTTGATGAGGCCATTGGTAAAAGTGTTGCAGGTAATAGCAGCAAACTGCACTTAGTGGTCGATGCTTGTGGTAACCCTATACATATTGAGCTGACAGGTGGGCAAGTGCATGACGCTAAGATGGCAAAGACGTTGATAGATAGCACGATTAATAACCAGACTAAAGCGGTGATTGCAGACAGGGGCTACGATAGTAGTGATATTAGAGAGTGTATCTTCAAGCACTGTGCTGAGTCAGTCATACCCGTTAAGTCGAACTCTAAAAGCTGTAACGACACACTAGATTGGTATTTGTATCGTTGCCGTCATTTGGTAGAAAACGCTTTTGCTAGATTGAAACATTTTAGGGGCATTGCCACGCGATATGATAAGCTCAAAGATAGCTATGCAGCGGCGGTAATGCTTGCTTGTGTCTTTATCTGGTTGCCACTCATTTGAATTCTATACACACCCTAGTATTATTACTAAACGTTCAATGCTGACTATATACTAATACTCTTGTATAAACAAAAAAAATTTATATGTTTTTCTCGACTAAACATCAACTTAGCGCTCTCATATTGACAATCAAATTCAGGCGAATCCACTATATTTGTCAAATAATGTTGATAGTGGTTTGAAGTATACATAACAGACTTAAAGTTGCTTAAAATTACTAGATGATAATACCAGCACAAGGTTGCGCTAGATGCTCAGATATTTATAGAGGACAACAAAAAAACCGCCTAGCAAATGCTAAGCGGTTTTTATTTTGGCAGCTTTTAAGGAAAGCTGACTCAATCAGTATAGATTTAAGTTTACTGGTTTTTCTCGTACACTGGTAGCTCTTTGCAGATCGCTTCTACTTTACCACGTACTTCAGTTGCAACTGCTTCATCACCGCGACTGTCTAACACGTCACAGATCCAGCCTGCTAAGTCGGCGGCTTGCGCTTCGTTAAAGCCACGAGTCGTGATTGCTGGCGTACCAATACGGATACCAGAGGTCACGAATGGTGACTTTGGATCGTTTGGTACTGCGTTTTTGTTGACAGTGATGTGTGCATCACCAAGCCACTTGTCCGCTTCTTTACCGGTCATTTCTTGCTTAACGAGGCTGATCAGCATCAGATGGTTTTCAGTACCACCAGAGATGATGTCATAACCGCGCTCTTGGATGACTTTCGCCATTGCTTGTGCATTCTTGACTACTTGCTGTTGATAAGTTTTGAAGTTGTCTTCTAGCGCTTCTTTAAAGCAGACTGCTTTTGCCGCGATGACGTGCATCAACGGGCCGCCTTGGTTGCCTGGGAATACCGCAGAATTAAGCTTTTTAGCCAATTTTTCATCACGTGACAAGATCATACCTGAACGCGGACCACGTAGGGTCTTGTGCGTGGTAGTGGTGGCTACATCAGCAAAAGGTATTGGGTTTGGATAAACACCGCCTGCAACCAGACCAGCAACGTGTGCCATATCTACCAACAGGTACGCGCCTACTTCGTCAGCGATGTCACGGAAACGCTGCCAATCGACTACTTGTGAATACGCTGAAAAGCCAGCAATGATCATTTTTGGCTTGTGTTCACGTGCTAGAGCGTCTACTTGGTCATAATCGATCAAACCAGTACCGTCTACCAACCCATACTGTACAGCATTGTAGTTCAGGCCTGAGAAATTAATGTGCGCGCCATGTGTCAAGTGACCACCAGCGTCTAAGCTCATGCCCAGTACGGTGTCATTTGCTTCTAGCAATGCTAAAAATACCGCAGAGTTTGCTTGGCTACCAGAATGTGGCTGGACGTTGACATACTCAGCACCGAACAACTCTTTTGCACGGTCAATTGCCAATTGTTCAACGACATCCACATGCTCACAACCACCGTAGTAACGCTTACCAGGATAGCCTTCCGCGTATTTATTGGTCAGGTCAGTACCCTGCGCTTCCATCACTGCTTGTGAGCAGTAGTTCTCAGACGCAATCAATTCGATATGGTTTTCTTGACGAACGCTTTCTGCAGCCATGGCTTCAGCAAGTACTGGATCAAAATCTTTGATAGAAATATCTTTAAACATAGTGATGTCCTAAGTAGTGACTGTCATTGAAAAAATGTCATTGAAAAGAAGCTGATAGCCTGCCCACAATAAAACAACTAATGCGTCAACGTCGCTTGAGGTATGTTAAACACCTCTGCACTCTGTTTTTCTACAATCTGTTGTCTTTTTACGTTCTGTCTTATGGTATGTCCACTATTGTGAATGGCGTCTATTAGCAAAGAATAAAATAAGAACAAACACAGGCGATTAACCTGCTATTAACTTGACTGATTCGTCAATAAAATCGATATACATTTGCATCGATATCACTGCGAAAGATTAAGTGTAACATGAAAATTTGTGCGATGAGCGCAAAAAAACCTCACCTTAAGATGAGCGAATTAAATGGTCATATAACGCAGCTAAATAGCCAACAAAATAAAGGATTTACCCATTGAAAGTTTTCGCTTGACTGCCTTTTTATACTGATAAAGGCATAAAATATTTTTATAGATCGTTAGATAAAAACGCAGGTAAGAACGTTTCGCTAATCATGAGTGTGCGGCCATACCAGTCATAACGCGTTTGCCGTTGCCAACCGTCACTCGTATGGCTAATAAAACGCTCGTTCGGCAAGGTACGGCAGCGCTTGAACAGCACATAGCCGATAGGGGTATTTTTTAGTTGCTGAAGACGACGTGCCTGACCCTGCAAACTATATAGAGGAAAGATACTTTGGGCTTGTACCCATGGCGCATCATCACAGCCATAGAGATGTACTTCACGCACCCATGCCAGCAGCGGTCGCCCTAACATACCACCTGTGATACCCAGTTGCTTTTTTTGCATTAAAGACAGCTGTCGATAGCCCTCAAAGCTACGTTTTACCCGCAGCGGCTGCCCTGACCTCTCTTCTAGCATAGCAGTGAGAGAGCCTTTGGCACCCAGCCAAGGCAATAGCTCAGTAGGTGGTAGACAATGTGTAGAATGAGAAAGGTTACAGGTCATAGTTGATAGCTGGTACGCTTTGATAGGTATTTGATAGTTAAAAGGTGCTTGCGCGTAGAAGAAGCATTCACCATGGCCTATTGCCGTTATAAGTGACTGCTATGAGTTGCTACTATTAAAATCAGGCATATTATCCGCGTTAAAAGGTAGCGCCTCAAACGCCTGCTTGCGATACTGTGCCATATGCATCCGGTCTCTCATACAAAAGTCACCAATCGCAGGTACAAACCGCGGATCATAAATACGGTGGATAGAGTGCGTCGTTGTTGGAATAAATCCTCGAACCAATTTATGCTCCCCTTGTGTCCCAGGATCAAAAGCAACTAGCCCCTGCTCAATGGCAAACTCAAGACCTTGATAATAGCACAGCTCAAAATGCAAACTGTCATACTCACCAAGCGCACCCCAGTATCGACCATATAAGGTCGCATTATCACTAACATCAACATTGTCGCTATCAGGATTCTCATTATCACTATCAGGGTCATCATATAAGAACAGACTACTCGCGATAATCTCACCACCAGCATCAAACGCTTGTGCGAGCATAATATGTTCAGACATACTCGCTGCCAATGCCATAAAAAAGTCTAGCGTGAGATAAGGCTGCTGTCCACGCACCGCATAGGTCATGACATAGCAATGATAAAAGGCTTTCCAGTCTGCCTCACTGATTGCATCGCCGCACTTTCGCTCACAGGTGATACCTTGCTCTGCAACTTTGCGGCGCTCGGCACGAATGGTTTTGCGTTTTTTGGCTTTTAGCGTCATCAAAAACGAATCAAAATCAGCAAATGGTTGACTTTTATTGAGCAAGTCTTTGTTTTGCCATAAGAACTGGCAGCCTTGGCGCTCGAGTATAGGCATATCGATAGGCACAGAATCAGCACCACTCTCTTGCGCGACTATCGCACGCTCTACATCAAATTCAGTGGGCATAGAGGTGGTAGCAATAGATGCCAGCGTAGGAGTGACAAATAGCCCATGCCAGCTTGAGGCACCTACTTGCTGGGCAATATCATCGATACCTGCAATGGCTGTTTTGAGGATATCTTCATTTAGGGTTTGCCCTTTTGCTATCCAAAGACGCTGACCCGTAATCGGAGTATAAGGCACGCTGGTGACCAAACGCGGATAATAATCTACGCCATAGCGCGCGTAAGCTTCCGCCCATGAATGATCAAATACAAACTCACCGCGATGATGACCCTTTATAAATACAGGCATCACGGCCACAGGTTGCCATGCATTGTTTGCAGTGCTGCTTACTGTGCCACTGGTACTGTCTTCACTATCAGCATGAGCGTCGACACGATGTACCAAAATAAATATTGGTAACCAGCCTGCTTGCTCACCAATCGCGCCAGTGTCAGTCAATGCTTGCCAAAACTCAAATGACATAAAAGGGGTATCTGGCGTTTGCCATTCTGTCTGGCTCTGCCAACTGGTATCATTGATCAGCGCATACTCTAAACTCATATTCATCGTCGCTATATATAGATAATCTATGTGTTGATGACCTAGCCTAGCAAATTTTTGCGGTTTTGCTGTCACAATTTGCAAAAATTATTGCGGCATAATAAAAAACCACCGATTGAGAAGTAGATGGTTTTTTATTACGCGGTTGCTGTAGCATTTAGGTCGATATAAAAGCCCATAAAAAGACAGTAGTTGTATGGAAAAGATGATATCGAAGCCGATGACTGGTAGAATAAGGTTGTTATTAGCTTAGTACAATTCAAACCATAGGATATGGATTAAAACAGTATACTTGGTTCATCGTATATGATTGACAACCTATCGGATTTATAGTGGATTGATTATAATATACCGTCAGTGAATGACTCTTAAGCAATATCGCATCACAGTTGACGTATTGCCTAAGAGTGCTGTTTGAATAAATATTATTAAAAGAAAATGCTTTACCCGTCTTGAATATTGCTAACTTGAATATTGCTAAGCAGCTACATACAACGTACTTGATCGAACGATATCATTCATTATTGCATAGTATCATTGAACCATCTTCAACACTGTATTTGAGCTTTATTATTAACGACAACTAAAGGAAGATCTAAATAAAATGTCAAAAATTATTTATACAAAAACTGACGAAGCCCCAGCGCTGGCGACTCTATCTTTTTTACCTATTATTAAAGCGTTTACGCAAACTGCAGGTGTCTCTGTTGAGAGCACTGATATCTCTGTTGCTGCGCGTATATTGGCCGAGTTCCCTGAGTACTTGACTGAAGAGCAACGTGTTCCTGATAACTTAGCTGAGCTTGGTCGCCTGACTCAAGACCCAAATACCAATATTATAAAACTACCTAACATCAGTGCTTCTGTACAGCAGCTCAGAGCCGCTATCAAAGAATTACAAAGCAAAGGTTTTGCACTACCTGACTTCCCAGAAGATCCACAAACTGATGAAGAAAAAGAATTGCGTAAGCGCTATGGCAAGAGCCTAGGTAGCTCTGTCAACCCAGTACTTCGTGAAGGCAACTCAGATCGCCGCGCGCCAAAAGCAGTTAAAAACTATGCCCGAAAACATCCGCACTCTATGGGCGAATGGAAACAGTGGTCAAGCACGCATGTATCACACATGCATGGTGGCGATTTCTATGATGGCGAGCAATCTATCACGCTAGACAAAGCCCGTACCGTACGTATGGAGCTACTACTTGATGATGGCACTACAAAAGTATTGAAACCTAAACTTGCGTTACTTGATAAAGAAATCATCGATTTGATGGTTATGAGCAAATCTGCATTGCTAGAGTTTTATGAGCGTGAGATGGAAGATTGCCGCGAAGCGGGTATTCTATTCTCACTGCACGTAAAAGCCACCATGATGAAGGTGTCACACCCTATCGTATTTGGTCACGCGGTACGTATTTATTATAAAGAAGCTTTTGAAAAGCATGGCGAGTTCTTTGATGAGCTAGGCATCAATGTAAACAACGGTATGGCAGATCTATACGACAAAATCGCTACCCTACCATCATCAAAACGCGAAGAGATCGAGCGCGACCTGCATGCCTGTCAAGAGCATCGCCCGCGTCTGGCAATGGTGGACTCTTCAAAAGGTATCACCAACTTCCATTCGCCAAGTGATGTTATCGTTGATGCCTCTATGCCAGCGATGATTCGTTCAGGTGGTAAGATGTGGGGTGCAGACGGCAAAATGTATGACTGCAAAGCCGTGATGCCAGAGTCTACCTTTGCTCGTATCTACCAAGAGATGATTAATTTCTGTAAATGGCATGGCAACTTTGATCCAAAAACAATGGGCACCGTGCCTAACGTTGGCTTGATGGCTCAAAAAGCTGAAGAATATGGTTCACATGATAAAACATTCGAATCTAGCGATGCTGGTACTGCCCGCATTGTAGATGTTGAAACCGATGAAGTATTGCTAGAAAAGCGCGTTGAGAAAGGCGATATCTGGCGTATGTGTCAGACCAAAGACGAACCTATCCAAGATTGGGTAAAACTTGCAGTACGCCGTGCGCGTGATTCAGATACACCAGTTATCTTCTGGTTAGATCCATACCGTCCACATGAGAACGAGCTGATCAAAAAGGTCAGAACGTATCTAAAAGATCATGACACTAATGGCTTACATATCGAAATTATGTCTCAGGTTCGCGCCATGCGTTATACCCTAGAGCGTGTCGCTCGTGGTCTTGATACCATCTCTGCTACCGGTAACATCTTACGTGATTACCTCACTGACTTATTCCCAATCCTAGAGCTAGGTACCAGTGCCAAGATGCTATCGGTTGTGCCATTAATGAAAGGCGGCGGTTTGTTTGAGACAGGCGCTGGCGGTTCTGCACCAAAGCATGTTCAGCAGCTCACAGAAGAAAACCATTTACGTTGGGATTCTTTGGGCGAGTTCTTGGCATTGACAGAGTCTCTGGATCATCTGGCGACAAATGATAAAAATGCCAAAGCCAAAGTATTGGCAGATACGTTAGATACCGCAACTGAGAAGTTGCTATTGAACGACAAGTCGCCATCACGCAAGACAGGCGAGCTGGACAACCGTGGTAGTCACTTCTATCTTGCCATGTACTGGGCAGAAGAGCTGGCGGCGCAAGATCAAGACGCGGAACTAAAAGCGAAGTTTGCAGAGCTGTCGCAAAATCTTCAAGATAACGAAGCGGCTATCGTCAAAGAGTTCAATGATGCTCAAGGCAAATCTGTAGATATCAAAGGCTACTACTATGCTGACGAAAAACTGGCGACACAAGTAATGCGTCCAAGCAAATTGTTTAACGACGCATTGGCATCGCTATAGTTTGTTTAAATAGCTGTGCCGAGATAATTGAGCATAATTGTCTTTAGTCTTTAAAGTCAAAGTTAGTTATGCCGGTTATGGTTATGCTATTTACAGTCACTGTAAATCAAACACCTCAATGGTCTTAGGACATTGAGGTGTTTTTTATGCGCGCTCTAAAAATATGGAACGCTCGCTTTTATACAGTACCCTATGTAAAAGGTTGACCTTATCGTTCACCTTTCATACTCAAAACCATAATTATTAGCTTTATTCTACCTTTTCAGTTTTCAAGTACACAAAAAAAAGCCACCTACGTCAGCAAATGGCTTTTAATGATGTTTAATAGAACGCGGTGCTGTGAGCACTTATATGATTTAAAACTTCTATGGCGCAGCACGTGTATCGCTAAGCATCCATATGCTTAATGACTGCTTTACCAAATTCAGAGGTACTGAGTAAGATAGCGTCGGGCATGAGACGTTCAAAATCATACGTCACTGTTTTGTTTGCAATCGCACCTTTGATACCGTCGATGATAAGATCAGCCGCCTCACACCAGCCCATGTCACGTAGCATCATCTCAGCAGATAGTATCAATGACCCTGGGTTTACTTTGTTTTGACCAGCATATTTGGGCGCGGTACCATGTGTCGCTTCGTATACTGCGATAGCACCGCCTTTGTTCGCTCCTGGCGCAATACCGATACCACCGACTTCAGCGGCTAGCGCATCAGAGATATAGTCGCCGTTTAGGTTGAGCGTTGCGACTACAGAATAGTCTGCAGGACGCATCAAAATCTGTTGCAGGAACGCATCAGCAATCACATCTTTGATAATGATGTCGTTGCCCGTCTTTGGGTTTTTTATCGTCATCCATGGGCCGCCATCTAATAACTCAGCACCAAAGCGCTCTGCTGCCAGCTCATAGCCCCAATCCTTGAATGCCCCTTCAGTAAACTTCATAATATTGCCTTTGTGTACCAAAGTCACATTTGGCAAATCATTATCAATAGCATACTGGATTGCTTTACGTACTAAGCGCTGGGAGCCTTCTTTTGAGACAGGTTTGATACCGATACCGCAGTTATCATCAAAACGAATCTTGGTGACGCCCATCTCTTCTTTTAGGAACTTAATAACTTTTTTAGCATCCTCGCTACCTGCTTTCCACTCGATGCCAGCATAGATGTCTTCTGAGTTTTCGCGAAAGATAACCATATCTGTCAGCTCAGGATGCTGAACTGGGCTTGGCACGCCTTTAAACCAACGTACTGGACGTTGACAGACATATAGGTCGAGCTCCTGACGTACTGCCACATTGAGTGAGCGAAAGCCACCACCCACTGGCGTGGTCAATGGGCCCTTGATACTAACGACATAGTCTTTTAAAATCTCTAACGTCTCACTTGGTAAATAATCACCGTCGTATATCTTGGCCGCTTTTTCGCCGAGATACGCTTCCATCCATACAATAGATTTTTTGCCATGATAGGCTTTATCGATCGCTGCATCGACCACCTTTCTCATGACGGGTGTGATGTCTACCCCAATACCATCGCCTTCAATAAACGGAATAATCGGATGATTGGGGACGTTTAACGACAAATCAGCATTTACGGTCACTTTTTCGCCGTCTCTTGGTACGATAACCTTATCATATGACATAGATGATACTCCTTGGTTGTCTGTTATAGATCGAAAATGATTTGAACACGCTATTATGCCAACGGTTTTTTATCGTTATAACGCTTAAAAACTTATGATTTGAACAAATATTAACTGAGCAAAGCTGCGATAAATGTAGCACTTGTATCATTGTTTTGAACCGTACTAAAAATAGTTTTAAGCGACAGAAGCTAAGACAAAAACAACATCATAATCAAATTGAATGCTTAGCTTGTCCAAAATACAAAAAACCACTATTAGGATATGGATTTAGAATAGCAATAAACCTATACGACCACTGTCCTACTTTTGTAGCAGATGATGCAACATCCATTCTGTCGCTAACAAGACAGCTATGCTTATTGTTTAATGCCGATTATTCAATACTGGCGTGACCTTATAAGACATAGGCTACAATAGACCACCACTCACCAAATACTAGGAAATATCGTTTTATGTCTAGTCTCGTTTTATTCAACAAGCCTTATGGCGTGCAAAGTCAGTTCAGAGATGACAGCAATAACGATCACACTACCCTATCTGAGTACTTTACCGATAAGTCTTTACGTGTGGCAGGTAGGCTTGATGCCACATCAGAGGGTCTACTTATTTTGACCGATGATGGGCGTGTCAATAAAGCCATCACTCATCCACCCAAGGCCAATGCTGGACGCAAGCAAGGTAAGACTTACTTAGTACAAGTCGAGGGGATACCTACTACCGAGCAACTGAGCAAACTGCGTAAAGGCGTGATTCTAAAAGATGGTAAGACCCTGCCCGCCACTGTCAAACACGTCCATGAAGATGAGTTGCCAATGACGCTCTGGCAGCGTAACCCACCGATACGTGAGCGTAAAAGTGTGTCGGACTCATGGCTGATGATGACGATTTACGAAGGTAAAAACCGTCAAGTTAGACGCATGACTGCTCATGTTGGTCTACCTTGTCTGCGCTTGATCCGTTGGTCGGTTGCAGGGTTTGAACTTGACGATCTAGCGGTTGGTGAGTTTGTGCGCATCCCCTTAGATAGCGCACATTATCAGCAATTAGGCATTGCCTATTAGTAGGCACTACTCAGCTGTCTGTTGCTGAGTTGCTCGTTGCTCAGTTACCGATATATAATTTCATATAATATAAAGATATTACGACCTATTAAACATAGCGTCTCGAATGGGTAAGGTTTATCTGCTAAAATTCAGCACGTCATTGGTTATGTATAGCCATTAGTTGTATAAAGTGGGTCTTATCCATTTATCGTCTTATTTTATAATAGGGACATGTCATGATTGCTTCTCATCGTTTTGCTTTGTTGGCTACCAGCATTTTCGCAGCGCTTTTTCTGAGCGCGTGTCAGCCAGCAGCAGAGGACAATCAACCGGCACCCGTAGAAGAAAGCACGCCACCAGTGACTGATACTACTCATGCTGAGCATGACGGCATGAGCGAGGATACATCGCAAGACGATGTAAACGTCACGGACGGCTCCGAGATGACTGATATTCTCAAGGACTATAAGAAAACCATGACCAATATGCATGCTGAGATGCTGATTGGTATGGGTTACAACGACCCTGATACTGCGTTTGCCAAAGGTATGCTTGGGCATCATCGCGGCGCAATAGATATGGCAAAAATCCAGCTAAAATACGGTACTGATGAGGCTATGCGCCAGCTTGCTCAAGATATCATCACCGCACAGCAAGCTGAGATTGATATTCTAAATAAATGGCTTGCCAGCCATCCTGATGCACCCAAACCTAAGCCTAATACGACAGCCATGCAGCAGGCATATGCCAAGAGCATGGAAGACATGCATGGTGATATGACATTAGGTATTGCCGATCCCATGCCTGATATGGCCTTTGCTCGTGGCATGTTACCGCATCATATCGGTGCAGTAGATATGGCAAAAGTCCAGCTCGAGTACGGTACCGATGAGGAAATGCGCCAATTGGCACAGACTATTATCGATACACAGCAGGCAGAGATTGATGTCATGCAAAACTGGATTGCAGCGCTTCAAGTTTTGAACAGCACTCAGACCAGCATTGACATCATGGATCCTGACAACCAGCCTACTGAAAATGAAAGTTCGGACAATAAAAATACCGATAATGACCGTGTTGATAAAGGTACTGAGGCACAGTAGCAAGAATATCAGAAAGCTGGAATCTAATAACGATAATCCCCCAACAAGCATCATTGCTTATTGGGGGATTATCGTCAGTGCAGCATTAGTCGGTGCGGTATAGGTTATGAATGGCGTTGCGTATCGCGAGCTATACTAGCGCACCTAATGTTGACATACCACTTAACATATCTAATCTGACTGATGATTCATAACATTTAGCCACATCTCCCAGCCTGCTTCTGCTTGCGCCTCATCGCCACTGCTTTGTAACGCCTTGCCTTCTTTTGCTAAGCGTAGACCGATCTTGTGAGGGAATGACTTTTCGCTAGCATCATTGCTATCTATACTGTCTTTTTGCTGCGCTTTAGTTGGTTGTACTTGAAAACACATCAGCTCATCACGGCGAAACAAGTAACACTCGATAGGACGCTTGGCGTTACTAAGCGAAGCTAACTGCTTGCTGTCTGCTTTTATACCATCAATCGCAATAATAATATCATGTGCTGAGATGCCAGCTCTGGCAGCCACGCTACCACGCATCACTCGATTGACCTTGAGTCCGGCTGGTGTTTCGCTACAGCGCATACCCCAAGGCACATGTTTATCAGCCACTTCCTTTTTATTGACCTGTATTTTTATACCGTTTTCGATTAGCAATGTCTCAATAGGTAGCTCCTCTACTCCATTGACATAACGACGCTCAAAATCCTCCCACTCTGCTAGCGGCATGAACTGCCCAATCACCGTACCCATATCGGCGCTACTGATACCAATACGCTTATTGTCGTTTTGCTTGGCTTGAGTATAGAACGCTTTGACCACATCAAAGAGGCGATAGCGACCATCGGTGTTTTTGAGCAGTATCAGATCCAAACACAATGCCACTAGCGCACCTTTATTGTAGTAGCTGATGCCTGCATTGCCCGTATTTTCGTCAGTACGATACAGCTTGATCCACGCATCGAAACTTGACTCTGCCACGCTTTGGTTGCTGCGACCAGGTGTTTGATAGTAACGATTGATTTGTTCTGCCAATAATCTCAGATAGCTTGGCTTGTCGATCACACCAGACGCCTGCAGCATAAAATCATCGATATAAGAGGTAAATCCTTCAAATACCCAAAGCAGAGGCGTAAATGCTTCACGGCGTAGATCAACATCGATCATGACATCGGGACGCACTGTTTTGACCCACCATGAGTGAAAATACTCGTGACTGCATAAGCCCAAGAACCGTTGATAATCAGTACTTGGTAGTTTTGGCTCATCCATATTTGGTAAGTCACGGCGCGGCGTGATCAGGCTAGTGGAGTTAATATGCTCAAGCCCGCCGTAATCTTGACCACTGGCAAAGGTCATAAAGGTATAATCATTGAATGGCGCATCGCCCAGCCAGTCTAGATAAGTCTGGCAAATCTGAGTGACATCTTGCTGTAGCCTGCCCATGTTGGCGCTATGCTTACCTGAGAGATAAAAACTGTGCTGCAGCGTCTCATGCTGATTATCCTTGATAATAAAATCAAATTTTTGCTGCTCTGCAATCTCAAAAGGATAGTCGATCAGCTCGTGGTAGCTGTCTGCCTGTAACTGATAACTGTGCTGTCCATCTGTGTCCTGACCTTCAACACGCAGATGAGTAGCTGCTAAACCACACGCCAAGAGTACATTATTCTCTTTTTTATCTGACAAAAATACCGCGGGAACAATCAAACTGACTTGTACGGGTTCTAGCTCTTGTCCATCAACCGCGAGTGCGAGCGAGGTAAAGTTGCCATACAGACGCTGCTGGTCAACATACGCCGTACGCACTGATAAATCATAACAGTAGACTTCGTACGCGACATTTACCGTTTGTCCTGCCTGTACAGCTGGGAGTTGCCACGTATGTTTATCTATTTTTTGTGCGCGATAAGTCTTGGAGGACTCGTCACCCTCTTTTATTTGGCTGTCTATGATTTGATAGTGTACCGCAGTAATATTGCGGGCAAACTCGCGCATCAAATAACTGCCTGGTATCCATGCTGGTAGCCAAAGTTGAGGCGCGGCTGAGGTTGTCGTAAAGGTCAGTGACACATCAACCAAATGCTCAGAAAAACGCGCAAAATCGAACCGATAACTGATCAAGGGCAGTCGCTTGGCATCATTATGGCTGATGGACACATCGCTCGTTGGTTGATTGTTGGCAGTATTGGTAAATGAAGTCATCGTCTCTCTCTTCCTTATTTTTATCATTATGGTAGAAGCCAATCCGAAAAAACGCAACTCCCAAACCTTAAATAGCCCATAGCTACCCATCAACTATAGAAAATAACAGTTATTATTGTAAATTGGGGCATTAATTGGCTTTTTTTATGTTTTTTGCCTTGAAACTCATGTGACCCATCTCAATTAAAGATGCTAACTGCTAAAGTTACTTTAATAAACTGATGATAATTGACTAATATCGTGGCTATTTGGCTTGCTGATTGGCTTTTTTAGGTTTATTGCAACCGCATTTAATTTTTTACATAGATATATTTAGGATATTTTATGACTACTATCGCAAAAGACACTGCCGTCAAATTCAACTACACATTAAAAGACGACGAAGGCAATATCCTTGACCAATCACCAGAAGGTCAGCCACTTGCTTATCTACATGGTCACAGCAACATTATCCCAGGCCTAGAAGCACAATTAGAAGGCAAATCTGCTGGCGAAAAAGTCAACGCAGTTGTTGAGCCTGCTGATGGCTACGGTGAGTATCAAGAGCAAGCAGTACAGCACGTACCACGTGAGAACTTCCAAGGCGTTGATGACATTCAGCCTGGTATGCAGTTCCAATCAGAAGCTGGTGGTCAAGTTATGCTAGTTACTGTAACTGACGTGAACGAGCAAGAAGTTACTGTTGATGCAAACCATCCATTGGCTGGTAAGCGTCTGACATTTGACGTTGAGATCCAAGAAGTACGTGCAGCAACTGAAGACGAACTAAACCACGGCCATGTACATGGCGCAGGTGGCGTTGAGCACTAATCTCTCCTAGAGTACAGTAAACAGCTATTGAGTGATGAGTTATTATTAGACTTGTCGCTCAATCAAAAAGGTCAGTGACTATGTCTACTGACCTTTTTTTATGCGTGTGTCATCATCGGAGACTTATCAAATATATGCTTTGTCGAATAAATAATCTACCAAGTAAATAGAGTGATTTGAAAAGTTGAATACTTAACAGACTTTGCTTAAGCTCCATTTTGCTATTTGTAGATAATAACCAATAAATATTTATAAATTTTAGACACAACAAAGCCGCATAACGACAAGCGTCATGCGGCTTTTATTACCAACCATCCATGTTAGCGTTACGCGATACCTAATCCCGGGGTATCTCATAACTGACAGGCATCCAGCCTTATCATCCCTAATCAGCAAACCACTTATCCCTGATGCGACCTTAAGATACCAATCCCTAGTATCAATGAACCATTCCGTTCAATCGTGCCGTACAGTTATAATCGCAGATTGCTCTATCATTAGTAAGTAGTCTGAACGTCAATCCATGTAAGCATATGCTTACATGGAAGCCGTGGCTACTTATAATTGGTCATAGCTTTTCTTGCGGGCTCAGCATTGCTGTAGGTTCAGCACTAAGCATGAGGTAAGCGGCTTCATTAATAAATGCTTCATCTTCTGGTAACTCTGGACGCTCACCAGCTTTCATGCGACTACGCTCTTCGAACTTTGCATCCATCGCAGCTTGGTACGTATTCCAGTTAGAGTATGGACGTTCACCAGTGGCGATCAAGCGCTTGTTTTCTGCTTCTAATGAGCGCTTTTCTATGAGCTGCATTTTAGCGCGGCGGCTGTTGATGTCTAGACGAACAGGTTTCTTTTCATCATCCATGTTACGAATGTCATTGAGCGTCGATAGATAAGTAAACTGCGGGTCTTTCTGTTGGCGAACCTTAGACTGCTGATTGAGCGTTGCGAGTGTATCACTGGTAAACTTACCCTCAGGCTTATAAGGAGATGTTCTAATAGTATCCCAAGGTAGTGCTTTTTTCTGCGCGCGCTCGCCAAAGGTGGCGTCGTCATAGATGTTGACCAATTCAACATCAGGTACCACGCCTTTGTTCTGAGTACTACCGCCAGTGATACGATAGAACTTACGCTGAGTTAAGGTGGCAGAACCCAGCGCCAAGCTATCGAGCTGAATCTGTGCAGAGCCCTTACCTGTCGTGGTACTACCCACGACCAATCCACGGCCATAATCCTGAATGGCAGCAGCAAAGATCTCACTGGCTGATGCCGATGCCAAATTGGTGATGACGGTCATTTTGCCATCATACAGCTGCTCGCCACCATCATTGTCACGGTATACTTGAATGTTACCGCGGTTATCACGAATTTGTACCAGTGGTCCACTCTTGATAAACATACCGAGCATTTTAGCAACTTCATCCAAAGAGCCACCAGGATTGTTGCGTAGATCGACAACCAAGCCATCGATGTTTTCTTTGTTCAACTCTTTCAGTGCTTTTTCGGTATCGATACTGACACTGCGATAATCCTCACCGTTACGGCGCGCACGATAGTTTAAGTAAAAACTTGGTATTTCAAGCACACCGATACGTTTGGGTGTCTCATCGATATTAGGACGCTGCACCTCTACCACACGCTGAGTCACGCCGGACTCTTCTTGCTGAATAATGTCACGTACGACAGTAACCGTACGGGCGCTAGCATCTGGTGTATTTGGTTGACGTAGTTTGAGAGTGACCGAGGTGCCGCGCTTACCACGAATCAAGCTGACAATCTCACGCGTTGACCACCCGACCACGTCAGTCATGTTCTCGCCATCTTTTGCGATGCCAACGATCAAATCATTGGGCTTGATTTGTCCAGATTTGGCAGCAGGACCTCCATCTACCAAGGTCACAATACGAGTGTAGTCTGGGTTTTTACGATCAGGGCGGATAGAGACACCGATTCCCTCTAACTGCAAGCTAGATTGGATTTGCAGCTCAGTCGCTTGGATCGGTGCATAGTAGTTGCTGTGTGGATCATATGTCAGCATTGCCGTGTTCAAGATGGTTTCCATGATCTCATCGTCTTTGAGGCGTTTGAACTGCTCCTGCTGACGTGACAAACGGTTTTGCAAGATCTCACTTGGTGTACGCTCATCGTTGCGCACTAAGTCTTGACCACGTGTGATATCTGGATTGTTTAAGAACACAGCTTCTTTGGCTTTTTCGTCTTCTTGCCCCAGCGTAATACTCATTAACTGAAATTTCAGCTGACGCGCCCAGTAGTCTCGTTGTTCTTTTTTGGTTTTGAAGTGACCCAGTTTTTCGCGGTCAAGTATGATGGTGTCATTCCCCGTCAGATCGATGTCTGTTTTTAGCATTTTCGTTGCCATCGCAAAGTATTCATTTGAGCGTTTGCGATAACGATCATAGACTTCTACCCCTGCGGATAGATCGCCCTGTTTGAGACGCGCACCAAAATCAGCCGCGTGCTTTTTTTTCAGCTCATCGACATCAGACTGCAAAAACAACGTATGGTTTGGATCAAGGCTATCAATATACATTGATAAAATCTCGCTACCCGTTTTGCTATCTAAAGGTTGATTGAGATAATGACTGCGATCCAGCAAGGCGGCGACTTGGCGAGTAGTGACTTTTTGTTCAGGTGTCTGAACAAAACTTCCTGTATTGGTTTCTGCGACTGCTGTACCGTAACTTTGTGTCAGGATAATACCGGCGATGCCCACTGACGCTGCACTGAGTAACCACTGTGCTGGTTGTTTTTTCATCATATGTACCTAGTTATTTGAAGTTAGTGATTTGTTTGGATTTGGGGATATTGTTTGTTTTGTTAAAATCTAAAAACCCTGAATCTGTGATTACTTATCAATACTGATTGTTTTCGTTATTCGTCAGCTTGAGCTTACTCTCTTCTGCGCTTTTATTGTTGTACAATATTTTGTGTTGTGCATTTCTCTACACAGTTTTTAGAACGCTACTGTTTTTAAAGCTCTTTATGTTTTATAGCCTTTAAAGCTTGTAGACATTGTCATCACATACTGATATATAACCTAAATTAAATAATATTATCATGAGCAATAATACTGAACTGTCTCAAACTGTATAAGCAATCTTACACGCTACGCCTACACATACCAAACTTTCTATCACTTTTCTCACTTAGAGCAAATGCAGACTATCAACCTCTATTCGATGATGATTAATAGACTGATTTGACGTCTATAATTCGTACATTAGGTTCATTCGATAATAGCTGTCATAATAAAGTGTATTGATGATGGCTTATGAGTGAGTAGACATTTAGAGTCCATCAGACCCATAATATAACCATATAAAAAAGAATAAGGATCATGCAATGTACGGCGTTTTAATGATTGATATCGATAGTATCGCACTAACCGCTGAAGATGTCAGTTTACTCAAACAAGCACAAGTCGGCGGGGTCATACTGTTTGGACGTAATGTAGCCGATGCCGCCCAAGTACGTACACTGTGCGACGATATACGTTATCACAATCCCGATATATTGATTGGTGTTGACCAAGAAGGTGGGCGCGTTGCACGGCTACGTGAAGGCTTTACCCCCTTACCAGCAATGGGTAGACTAGGTGAGTTGTTTAATAAAGATCCGAGTCGTGCACTTAGCTGTGCGTATGACTGCGGCTACCTAATGGCAGCTGAAGTATTGGCAGTAGGGATTGATTTGAGTTTTGCGCCTGTACTAGACAGAGATGGTATCAGCCAAGTCATTGGTGACCGTAGCTTTCATCACGAGCCACAAGCGATTACTGCACTTGCGACACAGTTCATGCGCGGTATGAAAGCAGCAGGCATGGCCACCACTGGCAAACACTTCCCAGGTCACGGCGCTATTGCCCCTGACTCTCATGTGTCAGAAGCCATCGATACACGTAGCTTGGATGAGATCATCAATAGTGATATGCAACCGTTTGCCCAAACGCTACCACTGCTCGATGCCCTTATGCCAGCACATGTGATTTTCTCGCAAGTAGATGATAAGCCCGCAGGATTTTCAAAAATTTGGCTAAAAGATATTATTCGCGATCAATTAGCGTTCGATGGTGTACTCTTCTCTGATGATTTGTCGATGGCTGGGGCACAGGCAGCTGGCGATGTCAGCGCGCGTGTCAAGGCCGCTATTGAGGCTGGCTGCGATATTGCATTGGTATGTAATGACCGCGTGGCCGTTCATGAGGCTGCTGCTGCGGCACAGGAGTTGTCCTATCCCAATCAAAAACGCATCAAAACCATGTGCGGCAATATACCAGAGTGGCAAGGTGATCTTGAGTCTACTTGCCAGCATTTTGATTACTGGCAACAAGCAAAAAATAACGTCACTCAAACATTTTTTAACGCCTCTGCTGACACGCAAGTTACTGGAGAGTTAAAAGAACCGATAGACCCTACTCATTACAAATAGGTATTCGATAATAGATAATCAGTAATAGGTAACCACTAACGCGCTGATAAAATAAAACCGCCTTTATATAAAAGGCGGTTTTTTATTTTTAACTATCGTGTGATCAGAGGTTTGCAGATTAATTTGTTGGATCTACTGCCGTGTCTTGCGTAGCGTCATCACCATCTGGTAGCAAATCGTCATTATTACTGTCTAGCGGATTCAAATCTGGGTCTAACGAATCACTGTTAATCGTCATACCATCGTTTGGATCGACCATCTCGTCATTAACCATAAATTCAATGCGACGATTACGGAAACGACCCTGCTCGGTTGAGTTATCTGCGATAGGATCTGACTCACCCATACCTTTGGTTGTCAACTTGCTTGCCTCGACACCTTGAGCCACTAGGTACTCTTTCACTGATTCAGCACGCTCACGAGACAGCTCCATATTATAAGAATCAGAAGCTTGACTGTCTGTATGACCAATAATCATCAGGTTCAAGTCAGGTACGTCGTCGATGATTTTTGCAGCGCGGTCTAAAATGGCTTTGTTGACATCAGGAATGACCGCTTCATCCACTTGGAAATTGATAACCTGAATGCTCAAAGCACGAGCAACGTCACGTGGATCTGCGTTTTCACCTAGGTTGTTCATTGCGACATCTGCTGCAGCGACACTATCGTCAATCTCACCTTGTAGATCTAATGGGCCTTCAGCCTCTACCATCATTGCAGGTGCAGCTGCTTGTAGGTCAGATACTAATTGGGCTAATGCCGCATCATCAGGTGCGTTGACCGTGATGGTATCGCCTTTAATAATCATACTGGCATTCGGTACGTTTTTGACGATAGGTAATATAGTGGCGAGTTGAGCGGCAGCTGGCATGTCTATGGCAAAGTTATCATCGACATCGGCGCGGCACTTATTGGCTTCATCGCCAAATGCACCAGTTAACGCATTCATTACATTGGTCTGTAGCGTTTCATTGCCCACATTCATGCGGCAGGCATAAAGCGTACCATTTTCGCCAGTAGCAATTCGCAACGATGCAGGCTCAATATCAGCTGCCATCACTGATTGCTCATTGCCTTGCTCATCTTGCTGTATGGTAGTCGCTGGCGTAGCAACAGGCTCTGGATTTTCCTGGCAACCTCGAAGTAGGGCCCAGGCCAAGGCTCCCAAAATAATCAAACCAATAATCGGTAGTAGCGCTTTCATAAAGCTACCTTGTGGCTCTTCTTCTTTTTGTAGTGGTGCAGTACTGACGGTATCAGACATGGGCGTAGCAGCAACTGCGCTTGCAGGTAATACAGCAGCTGCCCATGCAGGAATATGATGCTGATAGCTACTCAGATTATTACTTAAGAATTGAGGTACAGGCGTAGTACCAGCCAAACTTTTTATTTCGTGGAAGGCAAGCGGTGCTGCCATCGCAATCAGGCCACGAGAGGCTGTCTCGTCGACGTTGTGTTCATGAGCAAGCTCACGGGAGATTTGATCGCGATGAGCCCCTTCTGTCCACACGCGATCATAAAAGGCGTTGTCATCACGGGCAATGTTTTCGTTGGCAAAGCGACTGTAGGTCTCATCATTCGCTAAGCGAGCAGCAAAAATCGCATAAAACTGTTCCAGTAGGTTCTTCTTAGCAGGACTATGATCGTCCGCTAGTACCGCAGGACTGACCGTACGTGTCAAATGACTGATAATATCCATAATATAACTCTCCTCTTAATTTTTATTTGTATCATCCGATTACTCAATGCATAAGACCGCCAAGTAAAGCTAAGACATGATATCAAAATTCCTTATGAAAAAATTTTGTTGTCAGTCTACTGTAGTCGCGCTACTGCATTTTATTTCAGACATTATAAAATTATTAAGAGAAGGTTCACAGTCGATGCGTTGTTGTACAAATGATACGTTAAGTAATGTTTGAGTTGGTACTCGTAACTATACAAGCACTTGGGTACATATCAATAACAGTCAAAAAATTAGTTGAAGAAGATTGTTGTTCGTATTAAAGGGTGTAGGTTTTAAAGCTTGCCTTGCAAAACTATAAACAAGGTCTGATTAACCTATATGGACAAAAAGCAGTATAGAAATCTATACTGCTTCTTAGCTTATAGCTTCTGTTCTCTTAACCACTTGACCTATTAGCTATCTTACTTGGGCAGGCTCTGCGACAATGACACTGCTCGCCATGTCATCTACTTCTGATTCAGAGATAGGACCTGATGGTCTGCTCGTTCTGTTATTAGAAGGAGCATTGCTAGGAATGTTATTAGACATATTACTTGGGCTATTGCTTGGTATGTTAGGCAGTTCACTGTTTGGGTTATTACTGCTTGGACTGTTAATGAGCCCTCTGTTGTTACTATTATTAGGTAGCGGCGCCGGTATCACGCGATCACCAGTGTTATCGTCAGGCGATTGATACTCTACAGAGCCACTACCAGTACCATCGTTACTATACTGATTATTAGAGGCTGCTCCACCACCAAACTGATTGTTCACACCATCAGCACTTCCCATACCATATGCAGCGTTATTATTAGGTAGTGGCAACGGTGCAGTACTATCAACTGCCATAGCAGGTACTAAGCTGCGTATGTTTGTCACCAATTGCTGTAGTAGCATATTATCTGGTGCCTCTACTATAAGACGTTCGTTTTGTAACTGTAGACGTGCAAATGGCGTTGATCTGAGCATGGTTAAGATGTTAGGAATTACGTCTACAGGCATATTAGCAATAGTAGTTGCTATTCCCTCATTTACAGTCAATTCACAAATAACTGCTTGTTCTCCAAAGCTTGTATTGAGTGCCTGTTGCAGTGTGCTTTGCAGTCCTACGTCACCGACTGTGGCACTACAAGTATAGAGATTGCCACTATCATCAACACCAATGATGAACTCGACAGGCGTCATTGCTTCTACTACTGGTTCGGGCGCAGGCGCTGTTATCACAGGCGCAGCAGCAATAGGCTCTACTGGTATGTCATTGTTGGGCTTGATCAGCAATGCCCATGCAGCAAGCGCAAGCCCGGCAAGTGCTACTATTAACAAAAACACCCGTATCAGCAAATCGTTTCGCTGATTACGAGTGCGTACTTGCTCTCGCTTCAGGCTGCCGTTCTCTGCCAAATGATGTGCTGCTGGACTGGCATGAATGGCATCGTCACTACCGAAGCGAGTCTCTTCACCCAATCCGTCAGTAGATCCTACACGAGGTTGTCCGCCATCAGAGGCTGTAGTTGCAGCGGCTGTGATGGTAGGGACAGTGCTGGTGTTCAGGCTGGGATCATCAAGTCTATCTAACGTAATTGACGTATTGTCACTCAATGGTCCGATAGAATTGTCCGCCATAGCCGCGGACGATATGTCTTGACTGACATTACTCTTGTTATCTACGTCTAAAGTAGATGTAATAACTGGTATTGCCCATATGGGTAGATATGGGCGTAGTGAGGGCTGCTCTGCTTGTAAAAATGCTGGTAAAAACTGACCATTAGCGAGTGTTTTTAGCTCACGATACGCTAAGGGTGCGGCATTGATCAGTAATTGGGCAGTGACTGACTCATCAATATGATGTGTGGCTGACAGCTCTTGAATAATCGTATTCTGTAACATCTCACTATGCCATAACTGCTTAAATAAAGGCATTTCAGGGATATTGTCGTTAGCTATTACTTGATCATTACGCAGCAACTGCGAATAAACCTGCGGCACCGCCAAACGCGCAGCTAGAACCGCATAAAACTGCTCAAGGAGACTGATATATGCCACGCTATCGCTACTATTGCGCTCACCCAATACAGCTGAGGTAACCGTCTGCTCTAATTCGTCAATAATACTCATAAGTCACTGCCTCGTTCGGCTTTTGAAATCCATAAGGTTAATTGCTCGTTTTTAATTATATACACGGCACTATCTTATTGTTTATACCTTCTCTTTCGTATTTTCTTATTCATAATTAAGAGGCCGTATCTATAGGTTGTTTACTGAACTCACATGATACACTGCTACATTACTCACTATAAAAGCATAAAAAAGCATAAAAAAGCATCGTTTTGTCACATAATAAACATTTGCAACCTAATAACTACTGTTAGTATTGTTTTATTACTCTACGAATAGTTTAGATTTATTATTAGTACGTTAATTATCGGTCATATTTAGTTTTCATTCAGCCTTAGCGCTTAGGTTTTGAACACTGTCATTTATCGCATTGTCACACATCAGGCGCGGCCTAAGGATTATCCTTTGTTAAACCATACGACCCTTATTATCATTATCACGGTTATTGTCAGCTTGTTGGCATGGCAAAACAAAAAGCTACTCAATCGACTCATATTTTATCCACCAGCTGTAAACAATGGACAGTGGGATCGCTTTGTGACGCATGGCTTCATTCATGCCGATAGTATGCATCTACTTTTCAATATGTTTACGCTGTATTTCTTCGGTCGAGCTATCGAAGGTCTGTATCGCTCATTCTTATTCGGCTATGGTTTTGTCGTTTTTTATGTGTTGGCTATTGTTGTGGCCATGATTCCAAGCTACCTGAAAAATAAAAACAATGCCAGTTACTTAAGCCTTGGAGCCTCAGGCGGCGTATCAGCCGTTTTATTTGCTTTCATTTTGCTAGCGCCATGGGAACGCATTTACTTGTTTGCCGTTATTCCAATTCCTGCAATATTGTTTGCTGTCGCTTATGTGTTTTATAGTATTTATGCTGACAAACGCGGTGGTTCCAATATCAATCACATGGCCCATATGTGGGGCGGCGCGTTCGGTGTCGTTGCCACAATTATCTTGGAACCCAAAGTGCTGCCCCATTTTATAAATGCTCTATTATCGCCTGGTTTTTAGACTGACTTTATTTGGAATGAAGAACGTTGTTAGAATTAGGAGCATTGTTAGAATGAAGAGCATCAGAATAAACAACCTTTAGCATCCAGCTCTTGAGTAACCATTTACTTTTATATGTGAGATTTAACCACTCGTTATGATTATAGATATTATCGGTGATATTCATGGTTATGCAGATAAGCTGGTCGGTTTATTAAACCAATTAGGTTACGAGCATAATGGTCAGCATTTTGTCCCGCCTATGGGCCATAAAGCATTGTTCATTGGGGATTTGATTGACCGTGGTTCGCAGCAGTTGGCAACGCTTGAAATTGTCTTTTCTATGATAGATGCGGGCGTGGCTGATGCAGTGATGGGCAATCATGAATACAATGCATTGGCTTATGCTACGCTCAATCCTGATGACAAGACTGAGTATCTACGAACGCATAATGCTATACATAAGCGTCAGCACGAAGCATTTTTAGCAGAGGTCGCATTTGGCTCAGAGCTACATGAGTATTGGTTACAGCGTTTGTATGAGATACCTTTATGGATTGAGACAAACTATGCTTGTTTTGTACATGCATGCTGGGACATAGATAGCATGAACGTCCTCAAACCGTTTTTGACTGAGGACGACTGCCTAACAACTGACGGTCTGCTCGCAACTGCCGAAGAAGATACTGTCGAGTTCGATGCATTGGAGCGCGTACTAAAGGGTGTCGAAACAGGCTTGCCCGATGGCATCGTAATGGTTGATAAAGAAGGCACGAAGCGCTCGCGAGTGCGGGTACGCTGGTGGCTTGATGAGCTAAATAAACGTACGCTTCGCGAGGTGGCACGCGTACCCTCATCAGCAATGGCGCAAATACCGGCCGATGCACTCGCTGAGAATATTGACTTTGCGTTCAAAACACATAAGCCTGTGTTTGTCGGTCACTATTGGCTGACAGGCACACCCGCACCGCTCAGTCCACAAGTTGCTTGTACAGATTATTCAGCAGCTGTAGATAGCGGCTACCTGACCTGCTATCAGCTTGATACCGAACAACCCCTACCACTGACAGCGGCTCACTTTGTACAGCATTATCATGATAAAAAACAGATATAAACCAGTGATGTTGCGGCTCTTAATACCAAGCAGGTATTAAAAATCAAACTTGGCTTTACGACTATAGCAAAACTTTTGTATGATGGTCTTTTTGAGGATATCCAGTCATGAGCACCACAAATACTGCTGCTAACCAGAACGGCCCTATCACCTCTCCTGCTGGTCAATCGAAAGTTGGCATTATCATGGGTTCGCAGTCGGATTGGGCGACCATGAGCGTGGCCGCACAATTGCTAGCAGACTTTGATATTGCTTTTGATTGTGAAGTGGTTTCTGCACATCGCACACCTGACAGACTGTTTGATTATGCCAAGAATGCCAAGGATAATGGTCTGCAAGTCATCATTGCTGGTGCAGGCGGTGCCGCTCACCTGCCGGGTATGTGCGCAAGCCAAACACCCCTACCGGTTTTTGGGGTGCCGGTAAAATCCTCAATGCTGAGTGGTTGGGACAGTCTGCTATCTATCGTACAGATGCCTAAAGGCGTCGCGGTTGGGACATTGGCGATTGGGTCTGCTGGTGCTTACAATGCTGCTCTACTTGCGATTCAGGTATTGGCATTACATGATGATACGATTGCTACTAAGCTCGATCACATGCGCCAGACGCAAACCGACACCATTCTTGCTAGCCCAACACCTGGTATTATCAATACCTAAGTGCATTGATTGCATATAGATTGACCAGTACTTTTGATAGCATAAGATTGCTAGCACAAGAGTAAAGCTATCATTATTTATTTTTGATTCAGTCCTAATAAAGATAAGGTGCATATAGTGCACCTTTTCCTATTTTCATCCATTGAGTTTTAGATTTTAATATACCAAACACCTTATTCACTTTTATTCAAAGAGCCTGCCATGACTACAGCAAACGCTTATCCTGTTACCCAAACCATTCGTACCATCGGTATTTTAGGCGGTGGTCAGCTTGGTATGATGCTTGCCGAAGCCGCGATGCCACTCGGCTACCAATGCGTCTTTTTGGAAGACAATCCAGAATGCCCTGCCAGCTTATACGGTCGTGTGTTTCATAGCGATCAACTAGAAGCGTTTATCGCAGCAGCGGACGTGTTTACCTTAGAATTTGAGAACACACCCACCTCTACGGTCGAGCAATTGGTCAACTTGTCCAAATCTGGCAGTAAGCAAGGCATGTTCCCGCCATTGATTGCCCTCGACATCGCTCAAGATCGTCTAAAAGAAAAGCAGATGTTTAACACGCTCGATATTGCGACAGTACCTTTTATGGAAGTTAGTTCCGAGACTGAGCTCAAGCAGGCTTGCAAAGATCTAGGACTACCTATTGTCCTGAAAACCAGTCGCGGTGGTTACGATGGCAAAGGACAGTTCGTCATTAAGCAAGACAGCGATATCAAAGCGGCTTGGCTAGACCTAAAAGACGCGGTCAGCGGTAAAGGCTCACTCACACCGACACCTGCGCCACTGATTGCTGAAGGGTTCATTGACTTTAGCCGTGAGGTATCTATCATTGCCGTACGAGCGCAAGACGGTCAGGTACGCTGCTATGATTTGGTCGAAAATCATCACCACAACGGTATTTTGGCAAAAACCCAAGCACCTGCGGTTGGTACAAGCCACCTGTTTGAGCAAGCAACAGACGCCATTACCAAAGTCATGAACCACTTAGACTATGTCGGTGTCATGGCGCTTGAGCTGTTTGTCACCAAAGACGCTCGTGGTCACAATACGATATTGGCTAATGAAATTGCGCCGCGCGTACATAATTCTGGTCATTGGAGTATCGAGGGCGCTATTACTAGCCAATTCGAAAACCATATCCGTGCCGTGGTTAACTTGCCGTTAGGCGATACAGATAACGTGCATCCTGCAATTATGGTGAATGTACTTGGTCAATATCCCGATATTAGTGCCGTTCTAAATATCGATGGCGCTCATTATCATAGCTATCACAAAGCTGAGCGTGATGATCGTAAGATTGCTCATATCACATTGATGCCCAATGACGTGACTGATTTAGAACCTGCTATGGCAAAGCTGGTTGCTATATTGCCGAATAAGGTTGGTCTAGATAAAGAATATGCAAGCGTGGATACTCAGCCTAGTAAAGCAGACGTCGATACTAAGAGTAATGCTAAAAATAGTGCTCAGAACAGTGTTCAAAATGATGCCACAGCTGATGAACTAGATACTAAAGACAGCCAAGCAGACAACCTGACTACTACTCCATCAAAACCTGAGAAGGCCAAAAAATAATGCAAATTTGGGTAGATGCCGACTCAGTGCCATTGATTGCCAAAGACTTGATTATTAAAACAGCTGAACGTACCAAGACTACGGCAATATTTGTGGCCAATCAGCCGATCAAGCTACGCAAATCGCCCCTACTGGTCATGACTGTGGTGCCATCAGGTTTTGATAAGGCTGATGATTATATCGTTGAGCAGATACAAGCAGGTGACTTAGCTATCACCAGTGATATTCCTTTGGCAAATGACATCTTGGACAAAGGTGGTATGGTACTGACGACGCGTGGCGTGGTTTATGATAAAAACAACATCAAACAAAAGCTTAACATGCGTGATTTTATGGACACCATGCGAGGCACTGGCGTGTTAGAGCTACAAGAAATGAGCGGACAAAAACCGTATGGCGACCGTGACAAAAAAGCTTTTGCTGACGGCCTCAATCGTCTGGTTCGTTAGAACCTCTCATTTTCTTGGCAGTTATCTGTTATAAGCTTATAGAACAAAGCCCTTTTTATAACGGCGTTTCGTGAGCTTTACTTACCTCCTTGCAAACCATATACACTCTATAACCAAACACCATTCAATCAGCACGCTTTATAACGAAGCGTGCTGCCTATTTTTGTTACGCTATATTCAGTTTTTGAGATAAATAGTCTTTATATAAATAGCATTTATATAAACATTCTATAAAAAAATCAAACAACAAAATTTAGATAAAAAATAGGAATTATTATGAAAATTTTAGTCGTTGGTGCTAGTGGTCGTGTAGGTGGTGATTTGGTTAAGCAGCTATTAGCTGATGATCATCAAGTCATTGGAACAACCCGTCAAGAAGAGAAGTTATTTGATAGTGATCGTTACACTCAGTTAGATTTAGATATCATGGCAAGTAAAGAGTCGATCGCAAAACAATTGGATCAAGATATCGATGCGGTCTACTTTGTGGCAGGATCTGGCGGCAAAAACGTATTAGAAGTTGATCTGCACGGTGCTGTAAAAACGATGCAGGCGGCTGAGGACAAAGGTATCAAACGCTATATTATGCTCAGCTCTGTATTCTCGCTAGAGACCGAAAAATGGGACGAAAACCCTGGTATTGCAGATCTAAAAGATTACTATATCTCCAAGCATTATGCAGACCATTGGTTGGTCAACAGTGCGCTTGATTACACTATTGTACAACCGGGTGCACTAAAAGAGCGCGCAGGTACTGGTAAAATTACTATTAATGATACCAGCTCTGGCGAAAATGCCATTGAAGACGTCGCGACGACATTGGCTGCTGTACTCACAGCAGATAACACCATAGGTAAGGTATTCAATCTACATAATGGTGATATCGATATTAATGAAGCAGTCGCTACCGTATAAGGTACTTTACAAGCTACTATCATATAGGTAGCTATTAGCTATCATTTAAGATATTAGCTTACAGATATAACGCATAAAAAGGTCGTTACCAGATTGCCCACATTTAGTTGGTACATCGGTAACGACCTTCTGCTGTTTGGTCTACAAATAAATTAAAAACCTACTAGCTCATTATGCTCGCCCACTAGGGAAAGGAATCACATCTTCTAAACTGCTTGCACCTGTCATCACCATCAGCAACCTATCAACACCAACTGCGATACCGCTACAAGGTATTAAATCATTGGACGCCGCTAATAAGTGCTCATCGATTGGCATTTGGGACAGATTATGACGCTGACGCAATTGATTGTCTTGTTCAAAGCGTGCTCGCAATGCCTGACCATCTGCCAGCTCATCATAGGCGTTAGCAATCTCAATACCACTGATATACAGCTCAAAACGCTTCGCGATTTTATTGCCCTCTTTATCTAAAGCCGTTTTTGCCAATGCCGCCGTCGCAGGGGGATACTCTATGATCAACGTCGGTAGATCATGTCCCAGATTTGGCTCTACTGCATGACTGAACAACAAATCCAGCCAGCTCTGGCGTCGATTTTCTTCGCTATCGTCAGTGTTGTTGAAATCAAACCCTGCCAGACCACTATCTTCTGCTACTGCTTGTAGCGCAGCTAAACTCGCTGTCAGTGGATGAATACCAACAAAATCCATAAAGGCATCGACGTAGCGATAATGACTCATCACAATCGAATGACCATAAAGCGCCGCCAACAACTCATTAAGCTCACCTGCCATGTCATCTAGGCTGTAATTAGGTTGGTACCATTCGAGCATCGTAAATTCGATATTATGGCGTACGCCTATTTCGTTATCTCGAAAGACAGGACAGATTTGATAAATAGGTACTTGCCAGCTGGCTAATAAACGCTTCATCGCGAACTCGGGAGACGTGTGCAAGTAGTAAGTGCGCGGACGATCTTGGTAGGTCACCTGCGCTGCTACTGACTGTAAGAAAGTATCGGTATTGCCTGCTTGTGACAAAAGCGGTGTCTGCACCTCGAGCACTTGGCGATTCGTAAAAAACTGCCGAATATCTCCGATGAACTGCGCACGCTGCTGTGCCATTGCAAGTGTCATGGTTGGTGCATAGTTTGGTTTTGAGTCGTGACTGGACGTGCTGTTTGATTGGCTCATGACGGTCTACCGTGATTCACGAATAATAGATTGATAACGACGTAATCGTTTGGGTCTTAAATGGTCCATTTGATACGTCAAGCTTGCCATTCACGGCGGAGATGATAATCACGGCGCAGCTGATCGAAATCAGCACCACTTACTTGTCCGTCGTCTTCCTTATTTCGCAATGCAGCATCATCTTGCATGATGTCATAAAACTTAGCCAATCTGTCTGGATGTGCTTTTAGTTCGGACCATAAAAACATATTGAGTGGTAGCAGATTAGACATCGACTGGACCGGTGTTATCGCAAGCGTCGCGCATAGGGCATCATAAATAATTTGTGTGCCTCGTAGTTTACCCTCTAGCGTGTAGCCCGCGATATGCGGAGTAGCAATAGCAAGCTTCGATAATAAGCTGTCAGCAACTTTTGGTTCATACTCAAACACATCTAGTACCACTTGTCGTCCAGTACGATCAATATCGCTCATTAGGTCACTTTCATTAATGACAGGACCGCGTGCGCTATTAATCAGTATCGTATCAGCGGACATCCCTGCCAATATCTCTGCATTGATAAGGTGATAGGTTGGATAATCACTACCGCGAGGATTACTATCAGCTTTCTCGGTCGTCAAAGGCACATGTAGACTGACTACGTCGCTTTGAGACAGGACTTGCTCAAGGCTAGCATTATTGGTTGTGGACGCTGGGACTAAGGGATCATAACCTAGTACTTGCCATCCTATATCATGTGCATACTGAGCAAGCGTACTACCAATATTACCAAGTCCAATGATGCCTAGTGTCATAGGTTTCGTAGATGTTGTCGACTGCTGCCAATATTGCGGACGCAACGTCAAAATAGCCGTTAGCACATACTGAGCCACAGAATGCTTACTACAGCCTGCTGCATTGGCAAAAGTAATATTACGTATGGCTAGATAGTCTTGGTCGACATGGTCGGTGCCGATAGTTGCCGAACCTACAAACTGCACGCTATGATTGTCAGCCAATAACGCCTCACCTACTTGCGTCACAGAGCGTATCAGTAATATATCTGGCTGTACCTTAGCAAGCAAGTGTGCATCAATATCACGGCCAGCAGTGCTTATGATATTGACGGTTTGCTCAGTCAGCTTACCCAGCGTCTCAGCATTAAAAAACTCACTTAGACTAGCAATGTTGCTGTCAGCAACGATAGTAATGCCCTTAATTTTGCTCATCTTGTTCACCTTACTACCTATAACGTCTGCAACGTTCGAGTTTGTTGTTAGCAATATTTTCTACCCATATAGGTTTGCTATATAGATTCGTTTTTACCAACTATTTCTTGTTCTGACCTAGGTACTGTCGTTACAGCACCAGTTTCAGAGAGCATAACTTCTTGCTGAGCGAATATCTCATTTTTGTGCTGTGATATCCACTCACGCCATACGGCAAGACCGATAGCTAATACCACAGGACCGATAAATAACCCGACAAAACCAAATGCGGTCAGACCGCCCAATACCCCGATAAAAATAATGATAAAAGGAATTTTGGTCGCGCCACTAATGACGATAGGACGAATCAAATTATCCACCCAACTGATCACCAATACGCCCCATAGTGCCAGACCAATACCGCCTGCAGTATGCCCTTGGCTCAATAGCCAAATCGATACACCGCCCCAAACGAATGGGGTACCAAATGGGATCAATGCAATGATGAAGGTGACGATGGTCAATAAAATGGGACTTGGCGCACCAGAGAAGTAATAGCCAATACCAGCGAGCGTCGCTTGCGCCAGTGCTGTGAGCCCAATACCGTATACGACCGCACGGGTGGTTGTACCCACAGAGTCAATGTAGCCATCGATGCGGTTGCCAATGATGTTGCGTAGCGCTTGGCGAATCTGGCGTATCAAACTGGTACCATCACGATAAAAGAAGAACAAGGTCATTAGTGCCATACCAAGTTTGGCCAGCGCACTAAACACCACATCAAATGCGATCTTGCCATAATACAGATGTGATTGAACCCAAAGACGAAAGGTCTCTAATGTTCCTTCTGGATTCTTATTAATTCGCCACAGTACATCTTTGACTTGCTGCCCAATGATAGGCAACTCTTTGAGTGAGTCAGGCACATCCAAATAACCCACTTTGATACGGTATATCAAATTACTAATGATACTCAGGGCTTCTTGCTGCAAAATCAAAACACCGATGACCAGTGGTATACCTATCATCAAAGAGATACTGACCGTCATAATCGCAGCACTAAAATCTGGACTTAACTTAACTTTTTCGTGAAAAAACTTATAAACAGGAAACGTCACATATGCCAAAATCGCAGCCCACAGTGCAGGTACAATAAAAAACTGCACCACTTGAAAGCACAATACAAATAGCGCAACCAACAACGTAATAGCAAGTAGGCGCTGAATAATAAATTCTTTTGTCCAGTTTTCAATCATAGCGTATAAACCAAGAGCGGACAGCAAACGACAGCTTGCTGGCGAGTTTATAAATGGGCGATGAACACCAGCTTATAGACGGTGTCCATAAATGGTATCCATAGGCGAGTGTGAGTGTGGTAGCTTATTTATATATCAATAAAAAACGGCGTTAACGCTAATCGATTACATGATAGTGTCAAGTATTTACAGACTATCACTCTCATAAGGACATAACGAAAAGCGCCGTTGTTACACTTTATTATGCAATAAAGTACGATAATTATATAACGCTATGTTGTAATCTTTACTTACAACTTTGTCTATGCAAGCTTACTAGATGATGACCACAATAACTAGCGCATAATGCATGGATTTGGTATGTAAAAACGGTGTAATTGAAACCACTTTTGTGTGCAGCTATTAAACTGCTATCTTATGAGGGAATTCACTGGTGCGTTCTATTTGTCATGACAATTGATGTTATACTAAAGCAATTATTTTAAGCTTTTCAATATAGTTAAGTGTATTTGTACGCATTTATTTTTGTCGTTGGCACAGACACTATAACTGATAAGGCAGAGTCCAGATCCTCTTGTATCGTTGTCATCTAGACTATTATAAACACTAATTTTAAGATGGCATGATTAGTTGGGACAGCAGGTATAGCGAGTAAAATTTTATACATTGTCTTAGCGCTTATGCCAGATTTGAACTCTTTATATCCGCCCAACATTCGAGCGTGATAGATTAGAGCGAAGTTTTGAATGTATTTAGGACTTATTTTAAACCAATAAAAATTCACCACATTTTAATAATATATTGATAGGAACAATAACAATGTCAAAAGACACTGATAACCCAAACTCTAACCCCTCAAACGAAACCAGCAAGACCAATAAATCACAAGATACTGTCACGTTTGCTTTAGCCCAATCACATTTTTTGGTAGGTGATATCGCAACCAACGTCGAAAAAATGCGTACCCTTGCATTACAAGCTCGCGAACAAGGGGCTGACGTCATTGTATTCCCAGAGCTGGCTTTGCTTGGTTACCCTCCGCAAGACTTATTGCTACGTCCAAGCTTATCAGGTCGCGTCAAAAGCGCCCTATCTACCTTGAGTGATATCGACGATATCGTTATGATTGTCGGCTATCCGCATGTCGATCATCACGGTACGTTTAACTCTGCCGCTATCTTGCACAACGGTCATCAAAAAGGCTTTTATCATAAGCAAATTTTGCCAAATTATGGCGTGTTTGATGAGCGTCGTTATTTTGATAAAGGTCGTAACCAAGTTTTGTTTGACTATAAAGGCATTACTATAGGTCTACTCATCTGCGAAGACCTATGGGAAAAAGCACCTATCGCCGAACTCAAAAAACAAGGTGCTGACCTCATTGTTAGCTTAAACGCCTCACCTTTTGAAATCGAAAAACAAGACAACCGTAAGACTATGCTTGCCAAGCGCAGTCGCGAAAACAATCTGCCTATCGTCTATGTCAACGCTGTTGGCGGTCAAGATGACCTTGTCTTTGATGGCGGCTCTATGACCGTACAAGCAGACGGTAGCGTGGCCCATGAAGCACCGCGCTTTATGAATCAACTATTATTATCCACTTTAGATGTAAAGACTGCCAAATTTGACAGCCAAACCAAAGCACCGCTAACACTAAGCCGTGAGTCAGAGATGTATCAAGCATTGGTCGTCGGTCTACGCGACTATGTCAATCATTCTGGCTTCTCTGGGATTATCGTTGGATTATCAGGTGGTATTGATTCGGCACTGACGCTTTGTATCGCTGTTGATGCACTAGGCGCTGACAAAGTCTACGCGGTCATGATGCCATATGAATACACCTCTCAGATCAGTTTAGAAGATGCACAGGCTCAAGCGCGTCGATTGAATGTCTCTTATACCGTATGTCCTATTTTTGATGCTGTTGAAGGTATCCGTCATACATTGGCCCCATTGTTCAATAAATCACCGGCTGACACTACTGAAGAGAATATCCAAGCCCGTGCTCGCGGTGTCGTACTGATGGCACTGTCTAACAAGTTTGGTCATCTGGTCATCACGACAGGTAACAAATCAGAGTTAGCCGTTGGTTACTCAACCTTATATGGTGATATGGCAGGTGGATTTGATGTCTTAAAAGACGTGTACAAATCACAAGTTTATAAATTGGCCAGCTATCGCAATCGTTTAGAAGACACCCCCGTCATCCCTGAGCGCGTTATCACTCGCCCGCCATCAGCTGAACTGCGCCCCGATCAAAAAGATCAAGACAGCCTGCCTGATTATGATGTATTAGACAGCATTTTGATGTCATATATCGATGAAGATATGGGCTATCAGGAAATTGTCGATAAAGGTTTTGATGCTGACATGGTGGCAAAAGTCATCAAGATGGTAGACAACAGTGAATATAAACGTTTGCAGTCTCCTATCGGTACAAAGATTACTCACAAGGCTTTTGGACGTGAGCGTCGTTATCCGTTAGTCAATAAATGGTCAATAAAAGGCTAAATATTGCACCTCTGGCAATTTCTAAAATGTAGAAATTGCTAGGGGCTGGTTTTACACAATTCTGAATTTTACGATTAGCTGGGTGCTTGCCCAGCTTTTTTGGTTTCTATACATTAACAATTTTCATAAATAACGATTTTCTTTTGCACTACCCACTGATTCTTTCTCATTTAATTGTCTTTATTTCTTTTTTCGAGTACGTCATGAGTTTGCTAACTGCTAGTGTGTTTCTTCTTTTGCTACTTGCCTTGAGTGCCTGCGTTTCTGCTACTGAGATTGCCATTGCTGCTGGACGCAAGATAAAACTCCAAATCATGGCAAAAGAAGGAGACGTCCGTGCCTTTGATGTTCTCAAAATGCAGGAGCACCCTGGTAGTTTTATTACTGTCGTGCAGGTGGTGCTAAATGCAGTGGCAATCTCCGCGGGTGCCGTGGGTGAATCAGCCATTAGCCCTTATCTTGAGCAGTTATTAGGTAGCGAGGCAGTAGCATCGGTCATATCGTTTGTGCTCATCACCAGCTTGTTTTCTTTACTTGCCGATTTGATGCCTAGACGTTTGGCCATGTCGAATGCTGAGGCGTTAGCCGTACGACTGGTACGCCCAATGATATTATTAATCTTTGTATTAAAACCAGTCATATGGGTATTCGATGGCGCTGCAAATATTTTGTTTAGATTTCTGGGTATTTCAACCATACGCCAAGATGATATGACCCCAGAAGATATATATGCCGTCATGGATGCTGGTGCCGAAGCTGGTGTGCTAAAAAAACAAGAACACCACCTCATAGAAAATATATTTGATATGCAAGAGCGTACTGTCACCTCAGTTATGAACCCACGCGAAAACATCGTTTATTTTGATACCAATACCAGTACCGAAGAGGTGGTAAAGATCATGATTGCACAGCCACACAACAAGTTCTTGGTCTGTCATGATGATGATTTAGAGCATATCGTCGGCTATGTAGAGTCACGCAGCTTTTTGGCATTGGTGCTAAACCAGCAAGAGGTTAGCGTCACCAATAAAACCTTGTTAAAGCCCGCTCTGTTTGTGCCTGATACATTGTCTTTGTTTGAAGTATTAGAGATGTTCAAATCCACTGGCGCTGACTTTGCGGTTATCGTCAATGAATATGGGCTCGTGGTTGGTGTCATCACGCTCAAAGATGTGATGAGTATTGTGATGGGTGAGCTTGTGACGCTTGAGGAGCAGCCGATCGTTCAGCGTACTGACAACTCATGGCTCATCGAGGGTATGACACCTATCGAAGACGTGATTCGCGCCTTAGATATCGTTGACTTACCGCGCAGCGAGAACTATGAAACTATCAGCGGCTTTATGATGTATATGCTCCGAAAAATCCCAAAAAAGACTGATACTATTGAGTATGCCAATTATCGATTTGAGATTATTGCGACTGATAATCTCAAAATCACTCAAATGTTAGTGACCAAGTTAGAAGAGGCTGCTTAACCAATAAATGAGTAAGTTTTTATTCAATCAGACGAGTACGCAACGCTTCAGAGTGTATACTCGTTTTATCACTGTCATAAAAATGAGCCAATAGCTCAAACAAAACCGTATAGCCAATACGGATAGTATCAAAACATTCCCAAGCGACTCAGAATATCTTGACAACGATTAAACCATTCTAAGTCTGCTTACTATTCAGCTTAAGGGACACGCCCTAGTCTCGCGCCCCAAAGATAGCCGTACCAACGCGCACCATGGTAGAGCCATTGTCTATTGCCTCTGCCATATCACCGCTCATCCCCATGCTAAGCGTATCCCAAGCCTTTAATTCTGGGTAGTTGATTTTGACCTCTTCAAACAGAGCCTTGGTTCGAGCAAAGGCATTTGTGTCTGTTTTGGCAGGGATAATCATCAAACCGCGTAACTGTAGACGCTCGTATCCTTGAATCGCTGTGATCAGTTCTGGTAATTGTTCTGGTAAACAGCCTGATTTACTCTCCTCATTATCGATATTAAGTTGTATCAGCACATTCAGTGGCGCTAGATCAGCTGGGCGCTGATCATTCAGGCGTTTAGCAATAATATCGCGCTCAAGAGTCTGTACCCAATCGAAATGCTCTGCAATATCACGCGTCTTGTTACGCTGAATACTGCCAATATAATGCCACACAATCTTGTCACCTTCAGACTGTGACTTTAGCGAATTGATTTTCTCGATAGCTTCTTGCAGGTAGTTTTCACCAAAATCTCGCTGTCCTTGCTTGGCTAAAGCTGCCACCATATTAGCAGGTTTGGTTTTCGAAACCGCTAGCAAGGTCGTATGATTGGCAGATCTGTCTGCATGATCGGCTGCTTGTTCATAAACTTGAGTCATTTGTGTTTTTACTTGCTGCCAATTATCAATCAACATTTGATTATCAATATTGCAGTTTGTCTTTGTCGTATTTGTCATATATCAGGCTCTCGTTTTTTTAATTTTTTAATAGTCTGTGCAGAAAATCTTTATTATGAATAGTAAATAAGATAATTAAATCTCACCACTAAAATAAATCACTTATTTTTTATATGTAAATTGAGCTTAAAAATAATTAATTTTATATTTTATTCAGGAGTGGATGGTTAAATACTCACAGTCTTGTTATGATATTGTTACATGCATTAACATATGCTACTAAATATGATAGCAGTCATAAAGACTGCGCACCGGTTGACTCGTAAATATCACATGCTTGTATAGAGCTCCTAACTGATAGTTTATCACGTGCTCTCACGCTCTTTTGTCTTACGCTGACTGATTGATAGGAATATCGAATTATGGCTGAAAAAAACGCTTTAAGTATTGAAGATTTGCTACGTTTTACCGTAAAACACAAGGCATCAGATTTACATATTTCAGCAGGTATGCCTGCGATGATTCGTACCGATGGTGAAATGACCCGTATCAATATGCCTGCGATGACTCACCAAATGGTTCATCAGCTCATTTATGACATTATGAATGACAAGCAGCGTGCTGACTTTGAAGAGTTTTTTGAAACAGATTTTTCGTTTGAAATTCCCAATTTGGCTCGTTTTCGGGTAAATGCTTTTAATCAAAACCGCGGTGCAGGTGCGGTCTTCCGTACGATTCCATCCAAAGTTTTGACGATGGAAGACTTGGGAATGGGAGATGTTTTCAGACGTGTTTCAGACTTCAAACGCGGCGTAGTATTGGTCACCGGTCCAACAGGCTCGGGTAAATCAACGACGCTTGCAGCGATGATTGACTATATCAATGAAAGTCGTAAAGAGCATATTTTAACGATTGAGGATCCAATTGAATTTGTTCATGAGTCAAAGAAAAGCCTGATCAACCAGCGTGAAGTACACCGTGATACATTGGGTTTTGAGCCGGCATTGCGTTCAGCATTACGAGAAGATCCAGACGTAATCTTGGTCGGTGAGCTACGTGACCTTGAGACTATCCGTCTGGCACTGACAGCAGCAGAAACAGGTCACTTAGTGTTCGGTACGTTGCACACCAGCTCAGCTGCCAAAACGATTGACCGTGTCATTGATGTTTTTCCTGCTGCTGAAAAAGATATGATTCGTGCCATGCTATCGGAGTCGCTGCAGGCCGTGATTTCACAGACATTGTTGCGTCGTCAAGCCGGTGGCCGTGTGGCAGCTCACGAAATCATGCTAGGGACGCCAGCTATTCGTAACTTGATACGCGAAAACAAAATTGCTCAGATGTATTCTGCCATTCAAACGGGTGCAGGTGAAGGTATGATCACACTCGATCAAACCCTAAAGAATTTGGTAGGCAAAGGCACAATTAGTAAAGATGTGGCTCGTCCTTATGCTAAGCAACCTGATGCATTTTTATAATACAATTTAAGCCAAATAAAAGGAGTAATGCTGGCTAGGTTTTATTGGTTTTTGTTTATAGTTTTTAAAATATAACTTTAAATAATATTTAATCTACTTACATCAAATGCAGGTACGATATGGACATTGATAAATTATTGCAATTAATGATTAATAAAAATGGTTCTGACCTTTTTATTACTGCTGATGTAGCACCTTCCATGAAAGTAAATGGAAAAATTTTGCCTGTGGGCAAAACCCCTTTAAGTGCTGATCAAACAATGACATTGGTTAAAGGAGTAATGACACCAAGCCAACAACAAGAATTTAAAGAAACGAACGAGTGTCAATTTGCGATCACTGATGAAGCACAGCGAGCACGATTTCGAGTCAGTGCATTTATACAACGCGATATGGCAGGAATGATTCTACGGAAAATTGAAAATAAAATTCCTACGGTCGAAGAGCTACGCCTGCCACCAGCGCTCAAAGAGTTATCCATGAAAAAGCGCGGTATCATCTTGCTGGTAGGCGCGACGGGTACAGGTAAATCCACTACCCTTGCGGCGATGATAGGACATCGCAATCAGCACTCGCATGGCCATATTATTACGATTGAAGACCCTATCGAGTTTGTGCATAAACACCGTGGCTGTATCATTACTCAGCGTGAAGTCGGTATTGATACCCACTCCTTTGAAGCTGGCTTGAAGAACACGCTACGCCAAGCACCAGATGTTATCTTGATCGGTGAGATTCGTAACCGTGAGGTCATGAGCTATGCGATTCAATATGCAGAGACAGGACATTTAGTGTTTGCTACCCTGCATGCCAACAATGCTAACCAGGCAATTGACCGTATCATTCATTTCTTTGAAACCAGTCGTCATAACCAGCTCTTTATGGACTTATCCTTAAACCTGCAAGCCATTATCGCTCAGCAACTCATCCCAACCCCTGACGGCAGGGGACGCCGCGCGGCTATTGAAATCTTATTGAACTCACAGCTGATCAGTGACTATATTCGTAAAGGTGAGGTACACGAGATCAAAGATGTTATGACGCGCTCAAGAGATAGCGGTATGCAAACCTTTGATCAGGCGTTATTTGACTTATATGAACAAGGAGAAATCACTTATAAAGAAGCCATTCTTCATGCTGACTCTCCTAATGACTTGCGCCTCAAGATCAAACTTAGCAGCAAAAACGGTAAAGCCAATTTAGATGAAGGTGCTGATAGCCTATCGTTAGATGTCAGTTAAACCATATAGTCTGCCATAATATGATAGTGAAATAACTAAAGAAGCCCTCGTTACTGATAATGAGGGCTTCTTAATATAATAATGCTGACAACGAGTCAAAAGATTATGAAACCATAAAATCGTTACTTAGCACTGTCTCTGCAAGCTTGGTCGGCACAGATACCATATAACACCAGCGAGTGACCTGATAGCTTGAAGCCATGCGTCTCTGCTACTTTGAGCTGCTCTTCCTCGATCACCTCATTGTGGAATTCGATAATCTTGCCACAAACATCACAGACCAGATGATCATGATGCTCTTCTTGGGTGATTTCAAATACTGATAGATTGTTTTCGAAGTTATGACGCTCAACGATACCCGCTTGCTCAAACTGAGTCAGCACACGATAGACTGTTGCCAGACCAACATCTTCACCTTGTTCGATCAGCGCTTTGTATACTTCTTCTGCACTCATATGATGCAGTTCAGCACTCTCTAATAGCTCTAGAATTTTGATACGCGGTAGCGTAACCTTTAATCCGGCTCTGCGTAAATCTTGATTGGTAAAAGAAGCCATAATATCCCTTCTGACTGTGACAGTCTTAGCAAATTGAAAACTAAAAAATAGGAGATAAATAATCGTTAAGGATTATTTTTTTGAATATAAGTGATTTTAATATTATAAAAACAGCGCTACTGAGGCGAATCTCTTGCTTATTGTTTTTTCGATGACACCATGCAAGCACATGAATTTAAAATATAAATAATAAAATCGCTCAGGTAGTGTTTGGTAAATAATGTCGTAAGTGGTAGGCAATTGCAAGTAAATGACGTATCATTTGTCCAAGATTGTCGGTCAGACTTGCATCATCTAACGTTGACCGCGCCTAATTCATTTCTTATGAGTCATCTTACCATGATAAAGACATTAAATTTTCGTCCGTTGAGCCATGCCAGTGTATTACGCAAAATTGTCATGACCAGCATGCTTAGCGCTACTGTCGCTATGTCTGGCTGCTCATTATTGAGTGTTTATAAGATTGATTTGCCACAAGGCACAGCGATTACTCAAGTACAAGCACAAAAACTAAAAGTAGGCATGAACCAAAACCAAGTGCTCTATATTCTTGGTAGCCCTGCGATCCGAGATACCCTTGAGCCTAAGCGCTGGGATTATATCTACGATTATAAAGCAGGCACAGAAGGTAGCCGCAAAGGTATTGCTGATGTCAAAAATGCCAGCCAGCACTTAGTGGTTTACTTCGATGACAATGGCTTGGTCACGCGTATCGAAGGTATCGAGAGCTTACCAGCATCATAGTCAGTAAGATTATGAGATTTAACTAAAGCTATAAGTTCTAACTGCCAATCATTTATCCGCGAGATTTATTTTTGCGCTGAGACATTGGATCAGCGCTCAAACTGCGATACACCTCAATACGGTCAAAAGGCTGTAATACGTAACTGAGCGGCTGTTTTTGTGCATAGATACCTACATGCCAACGTTTAGCCGTTGGCGTAGCCACATCTTTGACTTGCTCACACCACTCTGCTAATTCTGCAAACTTCTCTAACCATCCTGCTTGATTCAGTGCGTCATATAGATTGGTGCCAGATATGACTTTTAATGCCAAGTAATGCTGACGCTGCTCATTTTCAGCATACGCCAGATATACCGTCATTAGCTTGGACTCAACAGATTGCAGCGTACTATTACTATTGGCATTCCCCGTTAGCTCAACCACTGCATCACCCAACCTATCAGTGCTAGCAGTAATGCTAATGGCACCACCAGACGTATTGCTATGCGCCACAAGTTATAGAACGCTTCATTGCTAAAGTTCAATGACTTGCGTAGATGACTGATTTTCATCTGCCAACCTGCAAATATCGATAATAACAATACAGCGATACTACTAACTATCACTAAGATACCTACCAGCCATTGCGTTGGAATGGCAACTACCAGTAGCAACGCTAAAGCAAAAGTCATTATTAAGCTGACTAACAGTCCAAATTTATGCGTTAACTGCTGTGTGCTGTAATGTAATAAGTAGCTTGCCACGAACAGTACCCCGATCCAATATGATAGCTGGCCAATCGGAGGTAATGACATACCACTGATAAACAAGGCTACAACACCCACCATTAGCTGTAATATCCAAATCGGTAATACCAATTTCGTTGCACGGTAGTGACGAGCGGCAGCTCTGCTTTGTGCTTGCTGATCGCTGGTTTCTACTGCTGTGACTGTTTGTTTGCTAACCAAGTTCTGAGCGAACCAGTATAGCCCTGTACCTGCACCGACACTGACCAATGCAAGTGCCACTGCGCGTGCCCACTCCGCCAAGCTGATATCCGTCATAGCAAAACCAGCATTTGGCACACCATTTGCGACACCCAGTACCAGCCCGACTACCATCAGTCCTAATCCAATGGGTAATGGTGCCATGCCTAATAAACTTAGTAAGACAGCAATAACCATCAACCCAGCAGCAACAGCAAAGCTTGGTATATTGGGTACACTATTTAGCTCAGTAAGCGCGCCTAATATACCAGTGCTGGCACCTGATATGATCAATGCCGCGATCACAATAGAGACCAATGCCGCAAGCCAACCAAAGCTTCGCCATATTGGGCTCGCATCAGCTTCACGAGTCAGCTTTTGCATACCAGCTAGCGGCCCCTCTACACTGCGGTAGGCCAATGCAATCTCAGCATAAACCACTGGCAATGCAACGACTACCATTGCTAGCAGCCATAGTAACCAAAAATCAATCTCACCAATTGACGTTGGTGCAAACCAACGAAACAGGAGTAACGGTAACAGTGCCGCGATAAAATAAGAGGCATAACGGGTCATCATAATCTCAATCCAAACGATCTAATATCATTAACAAAAACTTGAGTAGCAGAAGAAGTCGCTATCAGTACTATGCGTTATAGACTAAGCGAATTTGATAAGGCTAATCATGCTTTTGGGTTTGATATAAAGTGAATAATGATAATTTGTAATTATACAGACCAATGATAGGCATCTGTAAGGGAGTTAAGCTTTTATTACTTGTCTGATATAAGAGACAAGTAATAAAAAAACCCCGAAAACGGGGTTTGATAGTTCAGGCATAGTAGATACAAAATGAAGTACTTAGCCATTTTATCTACAAGTGGCTGTTACTAGTATGCATCAATGCGAGCCAATTAATGAATAGCACTCACATAGTCTGACAAAATACGAATGTCACGATCTGATAGCTTCGATGCAACCGTTTGCATCATACCCATCTCGCCTTCTTTGGCAGCATCATTGACTCGTTTTTGGTCATCGCTATCGATATCATCAACACGTCCCGCAGCACGGAATAGTTTTAGCTGGGTCGCAATATACTCAGCATGCTGTCCGCCTAGCTTTGGAAACGCAGCCCAAGTGTTACCTGCAGCATCTGGTCCATGACAACCGGCACAGCCAATGACACCGCGTGACTTATCACCGCCCAAAAACAACTTGGTTGCTTCTTGGTTGGTTGCAGGGTTACCGTAACCGACACCCCAAGGCGCTTGAGTAGCATAATAACCTGCCACGTCAGCCAGATCTTGCTGAGACAAGTTTGCCACCTGAGACTGCATGATACCGTTTTTGCGATAGCCTGCTTTAAAGTTGACCAACTGTTTGTATAGATACTTTACGTTTTGACCACCAAGGTTTGGCTGTGCAGGAACAACACTGACACCATTAAGACCATGACACGCAGCACAAACGGTTTCTGCAATTTTCTGACCTGCTTCGATATCATGCTCAGGAACAACAATAGCAGCTTGTACGCTGAAACTTGCAACGCATAAGCTGGCAGCAGCGATTAACTTTTTCATTGATACAAATCCTACTAGCTCGGCGTAAGCATTATCTAGAATGATTGCATGGATAGGATACCCGATATAGCCGTCTCTTTAACAATGAGCATGGCGCATATTTTGAGGTATCGGACACAAGCAGTCTGAAAAGTACTTACTAATATCAGGGTTTATTTTCGATTATTATAGCAAGACTTTGTATCATTTGCCTACTTAATCATAGTATTCATCAGTTTTCTAACTGATACAGCCCAAAGCACCACACAAAAACAAAAAGCGCATCAAGGCCATAAGACTAGCGCTTTGTTTCGTATACTTGGGCTTCGTTTATAAACTGACTACTGGCTCATATACTCGATGAGTTTTCGATAGTCATCATCACTACAGGTGTCACAGAGACCACCTGCTGGCATCTGCGTCATACCACCTTTGACAGACTGAATAAGCGTCGGCATGCTTTTTTGTTCGATAAGCTGCTGCCACTTGGTACTATCGCCTTTTTTAATAGCATTTAATGCGCCACTATCATGGCAGGCTGCACATGAGTTATCATAGGTGGTGGCTATGTTAGTAACGTCAGCCGCACTTGCACTGCTAATTATGGCAATGCTCAAAAAGAATGCAGCGCCACTAGCGGTCATAGCCGCATGACCTTTACTAAGAAGTTTATTGATTGAAAACATGGAGCACCTCCTCGTGATATTTCACGTGTCTCATCAATCGTTCTATTAAACGTCTTTCACTAAACATTGTAACAATATATGTCATGTAAGCATAGGCAAATTGGATGTGGCTTTGTTAACGCCATCAACTTGTCTTATGAACCATTAACTTTAATGTTATTCTACTATATATATGATGCTAAACGCAGTTATTTCAATAAGTAAGACAGGTAATGGTATAGAATAGCTGCCAATGTAAAGTCGTAACTTTTATAGTGTATAACTAGTGATTTAGATTGAATTTATTGAGAGCAAATAGCTTTCATACATTACCTGCATTTCAGTACCAATTTAATATCCAAAAACTAACGTTTTATCACCGTATCCAATTTTTAAGATTAATGAGCCATTTATGAATACCCCGTTTACAGATGTTGCAGCCGAACATGCGCTGTTCAACACCAAGTCTCGTCAAAAAATTCAACAAACTGAATTTATGACATCAGCGCCTACTTTTAAGCTTTGTCCGCCTGATATGGGCTTAGAGGTCGCCTTTGCAGGTCGCTCGAACGCTGGTAAATCCTCGGCCATCAACGCTTTGACCAATCAGCGTCAACTGGCTCGTTCGTCTAAAACACCTGGACGTACGCAAATGATTAACTTTTTTAGTATCGGCGACACTGACAGACGATTGGTCGATTTGCCAGGTTATGGCTATGCCGCTGTACCACTTGAGATGAAAAAAGAATGGCAGGTTGAGCTAGAAGAGTATTTGGTATCACGCTCAAGCCTGGCAGGGTTGGTGCTGATGACGGATATTCGTCATCCCCTTAAGTTTTTTGATGAGCAGATGCTGCATTGGGCAAAAGATGGCGAGCTGCCGGTACACATTCTATTGACGAAAGCAGATAAGCTGAAATACGGCGCTTCCAAAAACGCCCTACTCAATACGCGCAAAAGACTCAAAAAACTAGGCTTGAACTGTACTATTCAGTTATTCTCGGCGCTCAGAAAAGAAGGTCTTGATGAGCTGGCGGGTATCATGGGCAACTGGTACGAGTATCAGCTCGATGCCGATAAAATCATTGAGTCCTCTTTTGCGTTATTAGAAGGTGCTGAACTAGAAGAAGCCATTGAAAAAGAAGGTACTCAAGAAAAAGAGAAATAAATACGATAGTTTTGAGTTAAAAAGGGTTTATCGATAATAACGATAAACCCTTTTTTTATATAATATAATAATACTGTTATTTAAGCACACAACAGATCGGCCAATGCCTGCGGGGTATCAACCTGATAAGTAGGGTTTTGTGCGGCAAGTTCTGCACTCGTTGCCGTGCCATAGTTCACTGCTATACTAGTCATACCTAATGCTGTTGCCATCTGAATATCATAGATACTGTCGCCGATAAACACAGCATCAGAAATCTGCTGCTGTGTATATTCCAAGATATCAGTTAACATCTGCGGATCAGGTTTTGAGCCGGATTCATCAGCACAGCGCGTCATCACAAAATAATGGTGACTCTTTGAGGCATCTAACACACGATCTAGCCCTTTTCTTTTTTTACCTGTTGCGACCGCAAGCTTTTTATTCTGCTGCTGCAAAGTCTGCAACATATTTTCTATCGGCTCAAATAGCGGCGTCGCATGACTGTTGGCAATATAGTACTCTGCATAGGTTTGCTGAATGGCGAGCATTTGCGACTCGTTTGCCTGAGGATATAAAATCTCTATACCATTCATCAAACTCAAGCCAATGATGTCTTTAACTGCTTTATCAGTGGTTTCAAACCCGTGCGCCTCTCCCGCCACATGCATAGAATCAACGATTAAGCCGATTGAATCCATCAATGTGCCATCCCAATCAAAAATAACCAGTGTCTTGTCAGAGAGATGATGCTCGTTTGCGGACTGAGTATTTTTAGCAAGCTCTGTAGTTTGGGTTGTCATTGGTGCAGTCATGAATTTACCTTAACGAATAACAATAATAAGAGATACGAAAACGTCACGGTGGCTTATTTATAAAAATAAGAGTTCGTGACGTTTTGGTGTTCTAGCAATGGTCTAATAGATCAAGCCGCAGTGCTTGCCTTAAACTTACTCAGGCAACTGCGTTGTCTCTGGTAGCCAATCTGCCATATCGTCTGGCAGTGGCGCAGTAATAGTCTTGTAGCCTGGGATATCTAGGCGCCACGCATGTAGACATAGGCGATGCACGCCTGATTTATCATGAACATTGTATTTGTCATCACCCAAGATAGCATGACCAATATGTGCCAAATGCACACGAATTTGATGTGTACGTCCCGTCATTGGCTTGGCTTCGATGACGCTTACTGGCTGACCTGCCATCACAAAACGATCATGGACAATGATATCAGTCTGGCTTTCTTTTGCCTGCGTATCTTGGCTGTCTACTTTGACTCGGCGCTCACCACTGGCTAGCGTATAACGCAGCAGTGGCGCATCGATACGCTGTTCGTTCAATGCAGGCTGCCCTTTTGCTAGGCACAAATAGTGCTTCTGAATGGTCTTATCGACCAAATGCTGCTGCAACACTTTTAGCGTTGAGCGTTTTTTAGAGATCATCAATAGCCCTGAGGTATCTTTGTCGATGCGATGTATCAGCTCTAGGTATTTTTTACCAGTCACTTCACGCATGGCTTCGATCACCCCAAAGTCCAAACCACTGCCGCCATGCACAGCAATACCAGAGGGCTTATTAAGTACGATCAGGCCTTCGTCTTCATAGACCACACGTGCCAGCAAGCTTTTGGCAAACTCGGTGCTGATAATTGGTTTTTCGCGTGTTGCTAGCTCCACAGGAGCGATACGCACGACGTCTTCACGTTGTACTCTATCGTGGGCTTTGCAACGCTTATTATTGACGCGCACTTCATCTGAGCGAATCATTTTATAGATATGCGGTTTTGGCAATCCCTTTAAGCGATTCAACAAAAAGTTATCCAAACGCTGATCGTGTTGATGGCGTGTCACTTCAAGGTAGTTTACCTTGCCAAAGTTACTAATCTCATCGTCAGCGCTTTGCGGGCGTGTTTTGCTATTGAAAATAGCAGGGGCTTCGTGGGTAGGAGCGTCGTCAGTCATTTTTGAGTTTGTCATTTTTAGTTAGGTGTTTACACAAAGATTTGTTATAGTTTAGCATGTTGAGCGACAATTAAGCAGAGACTACGACAATAATCATTGTTGTTTCAGATAGCTGGTCACCGTTTTATTACTTTCCAGTGTTTACTGATTGCTAGTAGAGAGGTCCATGCTATTTATCTTGCTGATATTAGACGTTTGATCTGATTTAGGGCGCATTATTTACTTAAAGGTATTACTTACCAGATATCGCTCCATAAATTAAAAACACTGTATTGAATGTTATTCGATACCATAAAATAAATAGTGACACTAAACACCATCGCGTTCGTAAATATGACAACAAATCTATTTATCAACGGATGACAACACCACATTGACTCACTAACTGCATGACAACGACTTTACTTGATAACTATTTATTATTTAATAATTACTTATCTGATGGTCCTTTATGACAGCGTAGTTGAGCAAGTATGGGTAGTCTAGCGTTAGGATCGAAAAGTAACTCGATAGCTGCCGAAGTATTGGTGGTCAAACAGATGACGACAAAATGTAAATACAATACCATGCTGATGCGCTGGTTCATTACTCTGTTTGCCAAGTACGCCCCGCTGATAACCACAGCCGCAACCCCTAACCTTGAGACACCCAAGATATTATTGACGACACACAAAGAACGATAAACAAAGAGTAACCAATCGCTTTACCTGAGTAGATAATCGCCGACTGACGAACTATATATAATAGCCACCACGATCGCGATATCATTGTTAGACTTTGATGGATAAATGGCAACAGCAGCACGCCTTTTTAATATGAGTACTTTTGAACACTGCAACTGACCATCGCCCACGCTTACAACGTGCGCCAAAATCACGACCAATAAAATGTACTGACTTTAACTAGGCTTGGTGAATTCGCTATATGTACTAAATTTACTGATGACAACATACAAATACCATAGCCTTACACCCTATATTATTTACATTGACATGAGTATCGCTAACCACTTCAGGTAAAAAAAGCCATTGAATAAGCCATTGTGCTTTATGAAACCCACGATTTACGTTTTACCGTTAATTAATATCTGTAAACGCTAATATAATATTAGTCACACTTGCCACTATGTTCTAAAGACTGTCTTATCGTTGTTATGCGTACTCATATAGGATATAAATATGAAACGCATTTTGATCAACGCCACTCAAAACGAAGAGATTCGTGTCGCCTTATGTAAAGGCAACCACTTGTACGATTTTGACTTAGAAAACCGTACCCGCGAGCAAAAAAAATCTAATATCTATAAAGGTCATGTGACTCGTGTTGAGCCATCACTCGAAGCTGTGTTTGTTGAGTATGGCTCACAGCGTCAGGGGTTCTTGCCAATTCGTGAAATCTCTGCTGAATACCTAAGCGGCAACCCACGTGACGAAAACATCAAAAAGCTGATCAAAGAAGGCGACGAGCTTATCGTTCAGGTCGAAAAAGAAGAGCGTGGCAATAAAGGCGCTGCCCTATCGACGTATGTCTCATTAGCTGGTCGCTACTTAGTCTTGATGCCAAATAACCCACGTGGCGGCGGTATCTCACGTCAGATCTCAGGCAAACTGCGTGAAGACATGAAGCGTATGCTAAGCAATCTTGATTTGCCAAAAGGCATGAGCGTCATCATTCGTACGGCAGGTATTGGTAAAACTCAAGAAGACTTACAGCACGATTTAAATCACTTGCTCAATATTTGGCAAGCCATCCAAGAACAAAACCAAAAATACCCTTCACCGCGCTTAGTCCACCAAGAAGCGGGCGTGGTCACTCGTGCTGTGCGTGACTATCTACGTGATGATATCGCTGAGATTTGGATCGATAACGAAAATGCTTACATTGAAGCGGCGGGCTTTATCGATGCGGTGATGCCAAAGCAAGCCGAGAAGCTACGCAAATATACTGATTATGAGCCGATGTTTTCGCGCTTTAATATCGAAAAACAAATCGAAACCGCCTATCAGCGTGAAGTGCGTCTGCCATCAGGCGGCTCAATCGTCATCGACCAAACAGAAGCCTTGGTATCTATCGATATCAACTCTGCTAAGTCTACTAAAGGCTCAGATGTCGCTGAAACTGCCTATCATACTAATTTAGAAGCCGCTGATGAAATTGCTCGTCAGCTTCGCTTGCGTGATATGGGTGGTTTGATCGTTATTGATTTTATTGACATGAATGACAACAAACATCAAAAAGAAGTGGAAAAACGTCTGATTGACGCCACCAAATATGATCGGGCGCGCGTACAATTCGGTGATATCTCTAAGTTTGGTCTGATGGAAATGAGCCGTCAGCGTCTACGTCCTTCACTAGAAGAGTCGACTGGCTATATCTGCCCGCGTTGCCATGGCAATGGTATGATTCGTGACCTACGTTCATTGTCGCTCTCTATTATGCGCCAAATCGAGCAAATTGCGCTCAAAGAGCGTCAAGGTGAAGTACAAGCAGAAGTGCCCACAGACATCGCAGCATTCTTGTTAAATGAAAAACGCGACAGCTTGGTGTATCTTGAGCAAGACAGTGGGACGCGTATCACGATTTTGCCACATGCTCATCTAGAATCACCAAACTTCAAGCTACACTTTAACCGTGATGGTTTTGCACCATCGAGCTATGAGCGTATCACTGATGCTCAGGAACAAGAGCACAGCGATCTTGGCTATAATGTCGACTGGCAAACTGCCGAAAAAGAACGTCCTGAGCAGCAGCCTACTCGCCAACCACGCAAAACCCCAAATGACAGCAATAAACCAAATCGATCAAGTGCGCAGCAGAGCAAAGCGTCACAAACGCAGAATGATACGGTAAATCATAGCAATGATCGCCGTAATCATAAAAATACCAATGATACTGTATCTGCACCGCAAGATAGCAAAACCCAAAGTAATTCGGTACCAGTGCCGCCGCAGACTCAAAACATCGAAACGACTGCCCAGCCACAAGCCGTTGCTTGGTTATCCAACCTATTTGCTCAGGCGCCGCAAGCGTCCACAACACCTAGTGTCAGCAGTCGTGATGCCGCTGAAGCTATCGAAGCACTAGTAAACACTGGGGCCCAAAGCTTAGGCTCATTCGGTCAAGTTGATAGTAATGCGTTGAATAGTGCTGGCACAAATAGTGCGCAACCAGCTCAACGAAGCAATAGTCAAAATGATGACACTCAATCGTCAGACAGTAATAGCAACCGTCAGCAAGCTCGCCGCAACAACGACAGTGATACTGATGAAAACAATAACGAGGACAGAAGAAGACGTAAGACCCGTAAGTCTAGATCTTCTAAACCGCGTCAAAGAAAAGAGACAACTGACGAGAATACTAATAACGTCAGCAATACGGACAATAGCGCTGATAACAAATCCTCTGACAGTCAGGACCAAAATCAGCCAGAAAAGCGTCAGCCAGACAACAGACGTAATAACAATCGCAATCGCAACAATCGTCAAGACAGCAATCGCAGCGCGAATGAGCAGAACAAAGCTGACAAGACTGAGAACGAAACCAGCCAAAAGCCTGATGAGCAGACTCGTGCTAAGCGTAAATCGCATAGCCAACGTGGCTCACGTGGCAAGCTGGAGCGCGGTGAGACGCTAACGGCTGACAATATTGAGCAAAGCAAACAGCAAAACGCTAAGAACAGCGATGCCGCCAATAGCAAAAACCACTCTGGTACACGCCGTAGTCAAGATCCTAACGAAGTCGTGCTACAGGTCAACGAAGCACCCACTACGTTAAAAGCGTCAGAAGTCGTGCACTTGTCTTTAGATGACAGCAAGTCTGCACAGGCAAAGCCTCAACCTAACGATAGGCATAGCCAAAAAAACAGCACGGTGAAAGACGAGCGTACTGAAAAAAGCGCTGTTCAACAGCCTTCTGCTAGCCAACCTAGTGGCAGTGAGCAAAACGCTGAAAAGCAAAATACCACGGCTCAAAAGGCGGATAAGCGAAGTGAAGATAAGCAAAGCACGGTAGAAATGCCAGAGCGTAAAGTTAATAATGACAAGGGTGATGCTACCAAAGCTGAGGTACAGAACGAGACACCTGTACATGAGCCAGTTGCTAAAGAAAGAAAAGCACCTGTAGAAGCACCATCAACTCCTACAAGTAACATCAAAAGCAAATCGGAAGCGCCAACACCGGTCACTGCTGATGCGAAAGAAACGGTAGAGACTCCAAAACAGCAGGAGACCAATACTGCTGAAAGTACGAGTAAGGGCAATGAAGCTCAAAAAACTCAGTCTGACAGTAATAATGCAGGCACAAGTAGCGTGAGTAACTCAGCACTTGAGCTGACACATGAGGCATTGTTTGGTGCACGTTACGTGACTGCTGAGAAGTTTGGTCAAGCCAGTAACGATCCACGAGTCGTACAGAGCAAGCAAGCCCAAGCAGCGTCAACACCTCAAGTAGAACAACCTGCTGTGGTAAGTGCTCCTGCAATACGCGGTACAGTTGGTGAGTTTATACGTACAACGCTGCCAGACGCGCCAGCTCGCTTGGCAGAAGATGGTGTTATCAACTGCTTTATCGCAACTATCGCTCTGTTTACTGAGCAGACAAAAGCTACTGATAGTACTGCTGAAGATAAAAACATTGCCAGCAATAGTGACGTGGCCAGTCAGAGCTTTGACTTTAGTAACTATGGTTATCAGCCATTAGCAGCCGACTATTTGACGCGCTTTGAAGCGATGACGCAAGCCGTCAGTCAATTCGCAGCAGCTCAAGGCAAGACGGACGTAGAGCCACGTACTGTCAATAAGCGTGCTAGCAATGATCCGCGTGGTCAGCATCCTGACTATCAAGAATCTACTCAGGAGTCCGTAGTCTTAAGCGTTCCTAACAAGCTAACTTCAGAAAATGAAGAGCCGTTAGTAGATACCAAGCAAGATACTGCTGAAGTGGACGCGCATGACGTTGAAGCGACCGCCCTCGCCAATCAGACACAGACGGATGATGTCAGTGCTGATAGTGAGCATTTGCTAGAAGTCGAGCACGCTCAATCAGCGACTGAAAATGTAGAAGCTGAAGCTGAAGCTGGGCAAGCTACCGACGCTCAAGCAGAAGAGTCTACTAAAGAAGCAGGTAAAGACGATAGTCAGGCAGCCAAATCTAAGACGACTATTGCCAGCTATAAAAATATGATCGAGAATGTGGCTGAGCAATTGCTGCCGCAGACAGGCATGTTTAATCTGACTACGCCAAAAGTACCAAAGGCACGCAGTCGTAAGCCCAAGTCTGAGCATAAAAAACCGACGCAAGTAGAAAAAGCTGAAGCTAATGACACCGGCGATGATAGCTAAAGCACGGTAATATAAAAGTCATTTAAATGTAAAAGCCCTGATACTTATAAGTATCGGGGCTTTTTATCTTTCTGGCGTAATGATCTTAGCTTACTTTTAACTTAATTTTTTTGGCCTGATATATAGCTGATGACGCGATGACTGGCTTAGTGCGCAGTAGCATCGCCGCCACGCATTTTGCTAATAGTCGTCACAATGGCCACCACAATAACACCAACGATTAGTCCGACCAGTCCATTCAATAATGACGCGGTCAATCCTTCGAACACCCCAGTAAGATGAGCAATATCTTCTACACTATGATGCAAAAAGCCGATACCGTGAACAATAATACCGCCACCCACTAAAAACATCGCAATTGTGCCCGCTATTGATAAAAATTTCATCAGCTTCGGTGCTGCTGCAAGCATAAACTCACCAAACTTGCGTTTGCTATCACCTGCTTGTGAGTTCTCAATAAGATGTAAACCTGCATCATCAATCTTGACAATACCTGCAACTAAGCCATAAATACCGACGGTCACCACAGCAGCGACTATCGAGAGCACGATACCTTTTTGAACGATATCGCCGCCAGCAGCTGTGACCGCGCCTAAAGAGATAACAATAATCTCAGCCGACAAAATAAAATCGGTGCGTATCGCGCCTTTGATTTTGTCTTTTTCAAACGCAACCAAGTCTATATTGTCATCTGCGTTAGCTTTTAAGCGGGCGTTTTGTTCTTCATCATGAGGCAATAATTTTGGCCAAAACTTATGAATAATTTTTTCAGCCCCTTCATAACTCAGATACAACCCGCCAATCATCAATAGCGGAGTAATCAACCATGGTATAAAATAGCTGATCAAGAGCGCCGCTGGTACTAAAATCACCTTATTGACGGCCGAGCCCTTGGCAACTGCCCATATGACGGGGAGCTCACGATTTGGCTTAACCCCTGTGACCTGCTCGGCGTTAAGTGCCAAATCATCGCCAACTAAGCCTACGGTTTTTTTGGCGGCGATTTTGGTCATGACGCCTACATCATCCATTAAGATGCTAATGTCATCGAGTAAGGTTAATAAACTGGCACCTGCCATGCGTGCTCCTTAAAGCAAATTTGTTAAAGGTAAATCGTTAAATGATATAAGTTCTTATAAAAACGATGCTATTAGCTGTAGATTACAAGGGCAGGCATATATATTAAATAGTACAAATGTATCTTATTTTTTTAGCTCACGTTAGCAACCATTCTTTAAAGTTAGCACTATTTGTATTAATTGGCTGATGTACTGCCACTGTCATTATCTACAATTATGGTAATATAGAGAAACTCGCCACCTACCCTTTACCATCAACAAGTCATAAAAACCTCTATAAAATTAGACCTTTAAAATTAGACCTTTAAAATACTATCAAGACACACCACTATAGATGCACGTTCACAGTATTTTTATATATAGTGGTGTTATATAACGAACTCATCATTAGGCGCGATGCCTATAGGAAGCCCGTATGCCATCACCTATTAGCAAAAAAACCACTACATACCATCGTTTTTCTCGTACTATCCTCTCTCGTTTTGTGATGGGTGCCTTGCTGTTAGGCGTTGCTGCCGGCTGCTCTAACAATTCAGCGGATGCAACCAGCAACACTAGCGTGGTCGGTACTACACAAGCTCAGGCTGCTTCTGGAAAAGCATCAACCAGCGTAGCATCAGCTGACAATGATCCTACCGTTGTAAAAGCACTACAAGCAAATTTAAAAGCATCTGGTATCGAAGAAAATATCGTTTCAGCAGTACCAACAGATATGGATGGTATTTATTGGGTAACCGCTGAAGGGCTACCGTCTTTCTTTACTGATAAATCCGGCAAGCATATTATCCAAGGACAAATCGTCGCCGTCGGCGGTGCTGCGCCCGTTGATATTAGTGCCACTTTGGTCGCCAATACTGCACAAGAAGCGCTAAAGGCAGTGGATAAAAAAGAGATGATTATTTATCCAGCGAAAGGGGCGACCACCGCTGTTGTCTATGCCTTTACCGATGCAGACTGTGGTTACTGTCGTAAATTGCACGAAGAGATGGATGATATTAATGCCCGCGGTATCGAAGTACGTTACTTGGCATGGCCACGTAGCCAAGAGTCGGTACCAAAAATGAAAGCAGTTTGGTGTAGTCAAGACCGCAACGCCGCTATGAATCAGGCAAAAATGGGTGCCAATGTGCAAGCCCCTAACTGCGCAAACCCAGTACAAGAACATATGGCGTTAGGGTCAAGGCTGGGCGTGCGTGGCACCCCAGCTATCTTTACTGAGACGGGGCAACAAGTGGGCGGCTACCTACCTGCGGCACAATTGGCGCAAGCCGTCGGTGCTAACTGATGATTTTTCTGACAAAACTTACGGCTATTATCGCTTTATAACCAGTAGACGATATGACCTTGGCGACATTGTGTAGACGTCACAACTGCTTGTCGGTATGATACGATAAAGCACGATGCAACATCAGCAATACCCTTTTATCTGAGCATTTTTTATTCAACTATGATGAAGTATGTATGCGAGGCTGCCATAGAAAATGCGCACAGACTGCCGGTTTAGTACCGCAGGCTCATTTGGCACTGTCACCGCTTTTTACTCACTTCATTATATTCAACCTCTTGAGGATACTGTGAGCAATTCCATCAAACTAGCGATACTTGGTCTAGGAACCGTCGGAACAGGCGTGATCAACCTAATCAATGACAATTTAGATGAGCTAAAACGCCGTAGTGGACGCGATATTATTATTACCGAAGTGGGTACGCGTCGTCAGCGTGATGATATCGACACAAACATCACGCAAAACAGTGACTTGATGGCAATTGCGGCAAGCGACAATGTCGATATCGTTATTGAAGTGATTGGTGGCACTACCCTAGCCAAAGACGTCATCATGCAGGCTATCAAAAATGGCAAGCATGTAGTAACCGCAAACAAAGCCTTATTGGCTGAGCATGGCAATGAGATCTTTGCTTTTGCTGAAGAAAACAATGTCCACGTTGCTTATGAAGCAGCAGTAGCAGGCGGTATTCCAATCATCAAAGTGATGCGTGAAGCCCTTGCTGCCAACAAAATCGATTGGCTTGCAGGTATTATCAACGGTACTGGCAACTTTATCATGACCGAAATGCGCGACAAGGGTCGTCCATTTGCTGATGTATTGAGTGAAGCACAGGAGCTTGGTTATGCAGAAGCAGATCCAACTTTTGATGTTGAAGGTATTGATGCCGCACACAAACTGGCCTTGCTCGCTTCTATCGCGTTTGGTATCCCACTGCAATTTGACAAGGTTTACTGTGAGGGCATTACTGGTATTACCCTACAAGACGTCAACTATGCCGAGGAGCTGGGCTATCGCATCAAGCACTTAGGGTTTGCAGTGCGCCGTGATGGTCAAGGTAATGATGACGATGCTGGCGTTGAGCTGCGTGTACATCCAACGCTTATTCCGCAGGATGCGTTACTTGCCAATGTCAATGGCGTCAAAAACGCCGTGTTGGTCAACTCGCATCCGCTTGGACAAACACTCTATTGCGGTGATGGTGCAGGTGCAGGCGCTACTGCTTCTGCCGTGATGGCAGATGTCATGGATTTAGTCCGTGTACTTGGCAGCAAAGATAATGACGATCAAAGCAGTAGCGATCAAAATAATCATGGACATCATGTGCCGCATTTGGCATTCATCCCTGAACAGTTATCGGACACGCCGATATTACGCGCTGAGCAGATGATTACTGGTTATTACTTACGCGTACATGCTTACGATAGCCCTGGCGTCTTAGCAGACATCACCCGCATCTTAAGTGATGCTGGTATCAATATCGATGCTATTTTGCAAAAGCCTGCTCACAAAGTCGGTCAAGTGCCTGTGATTATATTGACCTTGCCTGTCGTTGAGAGCCGGATGAACCTAGCTATCGAAAAAATTGAAAAACTCGATACCATTACTGATAAAGTAGTACGCATTCGCTTAGATGAGCTAGCGTAAACAAAATACTGAATGAATCGGCCCTTTTAGTAATAAAAATATTTGTAGTCATACAAATGCAGCTAGCTGATCAGTGTCTGATTTATTCAGCAAGATTTAAACAAAACACGTAATAAGGAATAATAACGATGTCAAATGATTCAATTGTAATTTTAAACGGTGCACGTACTCCAATGGGTGGATTCCAAGGCGTATTAAAAGACGTCAGCGCTACCGATTTAGGTGCTGCTGCTATTAAAGCCGCTCTCACACGCTCAGGCGTTAGTGCTGATAACGTTGATGAAGTTATCATGGGTTGTATTTTGACTGCAGGTTTGGGTCAAGGCCCTGCCCGTCAAGCAATGCGCAAAGCAGGTCTACCTGATGCGACTGGTGCTGTGACCATCAACAAGCTATGTGGTTCAGGTCTAAAAGCAGTCATGCAAGCGCACGACGGTATCAAAGCTGGTAGCTTCGATGTTGCTGTGGCTGGTGGTATGGAATCAATGACCAATGCCCCTTACCTGATGCCAGGGTCGCGCGGTGGCTACCGTATGGGTCACAAAGAAGTAAAAGACCATATGTTCTTAGACGGTCTAGAAGATGCTGAAACTGGTAAGCTAATGGGTATGTTTGCTCAAGAAATGGCAGACGAAAAAGGCTATACGCGTGAGCAAATGGATGAGTTTGCTATTGAATCACTCAACCGTGCTCTAACAGCGATCAAAGACGATCATTTCAAAGATGAGATCGAGCCTATAACGTTCAAAACTCGTAAAGGCGAACAGACAGTCGATACTGACGAGCAACCAGCCTTAGCCAATGCTGACCGTATTCCAACCCTACGTCCAGCATTTGCTAAAGACGGTACGGTCACGGCGGCAAATGCCAGCTCAATCTCAGATGGTGCTGCTGCTGTTGTCGTCATGAAAGAATCACAAGCGAAAGCTGAAGGTCTGGATTATCAGGCTCGTATCATTGCGACTGCATCAAACTCACGTCACCCAAGCGAATTTACGATTGCACCGATTGGCGCAATTGAAAAAGTACTCGCAGGTGCTGGCTGGTCAGTGGATGAAGTCGACCTGTGGGAAATCAACGAAGCCTTTGCTATGGTCACTATGGCTGCTATGGATGAGCTAAAAATCGACCATGCCAAAGTAAACGTTGAAGGTGGTGCTTGTGCCCTTGGTCATCCAGTAGGCTGTTCAGGTGCGCGTATTCTCGTTACGCTTATCAACTCTCTTAAGCGTACCGGTGGCAAAAAAGGGATTGCAACCCTATGTATCGGTGGCGGCGAAGCTGTAGCCGTTGCGATTGAGATACCTTAAGTAAAAACTGCACTTGTACATGACATTTAGAATGTAGCTGACTATTTAGTATATCTCTTACTTGATATATGTTACCCAAAAACCGCATTGCCCTAGGTGATGCGGTTTTTTTGTTTCTACTTAATTAAAATACACGCCAAACATTACTCTATGTTAAGGCGCGTTAACTTGTACCCCCTTCTCTGTTATCGCGCTTACAGCCTATTACACGGAATTACGGCAAGTGCACACTTTGCTACCTTGCTCATATATCTCATCCAAAATCATGATGTTAGGATAGCTACAAGTTGATGAGAGAACTATTTTGATAGTTTAATCCTAACTTTGTAATACAAACAATATTGCATTAAAAACTAAAAATAACTATTAATTTTAAAAATATAAACTCATAGAAAAGGAAGACAATAATGAGCCAGTTAATCCGTTTAAAAGATATCCAAGCCACTCACCGCGACTTAATCGGTGACGACTACTATGATCCAACAGAAAAAACCGCTTACGGTGTGAATGAAGAAAAGATCGGTAAAATCGAAGGTGCTTTAGTAGAAGACACTACTGGTCGCATTCGCTATTTGATCGTTGATGCAGGTGGCTGGTTCAGCTCAAAAGAAGTATTGGTACCAGCAGGTTTAGCACGTATTGTAGGTGACGACGTATTCTTTGATAGTTTGACTAAATCACAAGTAGAAGCAATGGAAGCATACGATCATGACTACCAGTACAGCTATAAAGAGCAGTACGAAAAGGATCGTCAGAATTTTACTGCTGATACCCTACCAGCCGAAGAGCGCGTAGATATCGCAGACCATTCTTATGAAGCACCAAACACACTAGAGCTATTAGAAGAGCGTCTAACCGTGAATAAAGACCGTATCGTTGCTGGTCTAGTAAAAGTTGGCAAACATGTCGTAACTGAAGAGCGCAATGTTGAAGTAGAGCTAGAAGAAGAGCATGCTGACATTCAGCGTACTAGCGTCAACCGCCCAACAGACCGTCGTATCGGTGACGTAGATGTAAGCGAAACAGTAGAAGTTGAACTAGAAGCAGAACGTGCTCGTGTTGTTAAAGAAACTTACGTAACTGAAGAAGTTAATGTCGGCAAAACAACAGACCGTCATACAGAAACTCTCGTTGAAACTATCCAACGTGAAGAGCTAGACGTGGACAACAATGGTAACGTAGTTGACCGTGAAGGCAATTTAGTTAATCGTGATGATATTACTGCAGATGACGTACGCCGCGCCCGTGGTATGTAATCTGTAAAGTAAATACACGCTTATATCTAATAAAAAGACCAGAATTATACTCTGGTCTTTTTTATGGATTGATCCTTTTCTTAAAAATCTTCTGTGTAATCTGTTGCACGATTTATACTGAGAGATACTCGCTATATTTAGTATCTTATACAATATAAATAATTTTAAAAATCTATCATCCATTGCTCGCACAAAATAAGGAAATAACCATGTCTACTAACAACAGCGATCTATACCAAGACAATTTAGACAATGAGCAACACCTATCAACTGACAACACATCGAATGTAGTTAATATTGGGCATCTAGAGCTATTGGAAGAACGGCCAGTTGTAAATAAAGAGCGCTTAGATGTGGGTAAAGTAACTGTCACCAAACACGCGCGCACAAAAACCATCAATGTACCCATTGAGCTTATAGAAGAATATATTACTGTTCGTACTGAGTACCATGATACAGAGAGTCAAGATTTGCTCTCAGGTAACTATGATGAAAAAGATATATTGCGTCATGTCGAGCCATCACTAGACAGCAAGGCAGTAGTGACCATTAATGGCAAACAAATAGAGATCGGTGATGAGCCAATTGAAATTGTGTTGTCACGTCAAGTGGCTACGGTTACTAAAGACACTTATGCTATTCAGGAAATCGATGTTAATAAGAGCACGCACGTACATAACGATAGCATTCAAGTAGAGCTCAAGCATGAAGAGCTAGACGTCACCGAAGAAGGATTCTTAGCGCACGAGTCACAAAATAATGGCACTACTCGTTTGAAATAGATGAGAGGCTGACTTTTTTTTATTAGCCCGTACAAGTTACAGACAATAAAGAGCAACGCTTACTCGCGTTGCTTTTTATTACTTGTTAACGATTGGCTATATCATTATATAATCACTAATGTTTGGCTATGAGACTTTGTTACATTCAAAAGTATCAACGTTTGCCTCATCAGTACCAGCAGTACGCATCACACCTGTATCGCGCGCTTCGTGGGCGACGCGCCACTGCGTAAATCCTTGACCACCATCAATCGATGTTGCGACTTCAAACACTTCAGGGTTGGTACCTTCATTGGTTTGATTCAATGTTACTGTACCCATGTCAGTTGCAACTACCACTTGATTGGTTTCTTCCTTGTAGGTTGCATCAACTTTCAACTCAGGCGAGCACAAATATAGTATCTGTGTCACGCCGCTATTAACAGAAGCAACCGTGTCATCCTCTACTTCATTGAGTGAGGCATCTTCGGTATTAACCACAACGTCACTCGGTTCAGCAGGCTCAGCAGACATAGGCACAGACTCTTCTGTACTAACGCCTTCCATACCTGCTTCTGGCTCTGATTGTTGCTGACAGGCGCTGATCGTCAATGCACCAGCTAGCAGTCCTGTCAACGCTACTGAAGTCCGCAACTGTTTTAATAATTCTAAACTCATAACTCTCTCCCAAATAGATATGCTAAACACTATAGCGTGTCCGCAAATTCACGCCTATGCTGAATTTGTAAATAATCAATACAAATTGTCTGCTAGACATATAAGAATAAATGTCAGTGCAAGAAAGCTTTGTATTCACATAAAAAAGCCCTTACCTGATTTAGATAAGGGCTTTTCTTTTTCAGTTTTAAAATACGACTTTATGATGACCAGTCGTTAGATCTTGCCGTGACACTGCTTATACTTGAGGCCTGAACCACAGGGGCAAGGAGCATTACGACTGATATTCATACCAGCATACGGGTTTGGTTCATTGGCATTATTCGGGTTACCTGCTACAGCTGCACTCACGCCAGCTGCTGCAGCACCAGCAGTATTGCGGTTCTGTGGTTGCGGCTGAGCGGTGGCACTGTTTGCACTGCTATCTAAGTTATCAACATCATCATGCTCGAACTGCATCTGCATGTGAGCGGCATTTTCGCGCTGCTGAGCTTCTAGTGCTTCAAGCTCTTCTTTGGTTGGTATATGTACACGTGACAAGTCCTGTACGGTTTCAGACTTGATTGCACCCAGCATCATCTGGAACAGCTCAAACGATTCACGCTTGTACTCTTGCTCGGGGTTTTTCTGTGCATAACCTCGCAAATGAATTCCTTTACGCAGCTGATCCATCTGTGTCAAATGCTCTTTCCAATGCTTATCTAGGCTTTGTAGCATAAAGTGACGCTCAAGCTGAGCTGCGTCTTGCTCACCCATCTGCTCGCGGCGACTATGATAACGATCTATCGCCGTCTGAACGATTTTCTCGCGTAGCCCTTCTTCATCCAGTCGGCGGTCTTCATCTAACCAGTCATTGATCGGCATTGTTATCTTGAACTCATCCTCAAGCTCATCTTCTAGGCCATCGATATTCCACTGATCATCAATAGAGCCAGGCGGAATAAACTGGTTGATCATGGCATTGTAGACTTCTTTATGCATCACTTCGATGGCTTCTAATAGCTCCATCTCAGCCAGCAGATCATCACGCTGACCATAAATCACTTTACGCTGCTCATTGGCGACGTCATCATACTTCAATAGATTTTTACGAGCATCAAAATCGCGGCTCTCAACTTTACCCTGTGCGTTTTCAATAGATCTTGACACCATCTTATGCTCGATAGCTTCGTCTTCTTTTAGACCCATTGCGCGCATCATGTTGACCACGCGATCGCCTGCAAAAATACGCATCAAGTCATCTTCGAGCGATAAGAAAAAGCGTGACATACCAGGGTCACCCTGACGACCAGCACGGCCACGTAACTGGTTATCGATACGGCGTGACTCATGACGCTCAGAACCAATAATATGCAAACCACCAGCGGCCACAACTTGATCATGCTTGACTTGCCACTGGGCTTTTAGACGCTGCATCTCCTCCGGGCTGACCGCATCAATATCTTCGATAAATGATTGCCAGTTACCGCCTAAGATAATATCCGTACCACGACCTGCCATGTTAGTTGCAATCGTGACTGATTTTGGACTACCTGCTTGCGCGATGATTTCCGCTTCACGTTCATGTTGCTTGGCGTTTAGGACATTATGTTTGACGCCTCCTTGATCGAGTAAGTAAGACAACTCCTCACTGGCTTCAATCGTCGCCGTACCAACCAATACTGGCGCACCTTTTTCCTGAATTTCTTTAATCTCGCGGATGATACCTTTGTACTTTCCTAACTTCGTTAAGAAAATCTGATCATCCATATCGATACGAGCAATGGGCTCATGCGTTGGAATAACGATGACATCTAGATCATAGGTAGACTTAAATTCTGCTGCTTCGGTATCAGCAGTACCCGTCATACCAGACAGTTTGTCATACAGACGAAAGTAGTTTTGGAACGTCGTCGTTGCAAGCGTTTGGTTCTCTGCTTGAATCTCCACACCTTCTTTCGCTTCTACTGCTTGATGTAGACCTTCTGACCAACGGCGACCTGGCATCGTACGACCGGTATTCTCATCAACGATAACCACTTCGCCTTCATCGACGATATAATGGACGTTTTTGACAAAGACATGATGCGCACGAATGGCTGCCTGAACGTGAGCCAATAATGGCAAGCGGCTTGGGCTATACAAGCTTTCGTTTTCACCAAGCTCACCTACTTCGATTAAGAAGCGCTCAATTTTCTCATAGCCTTTTTCGCTAATCTCAATCTGGCGATTTTTTTCGTCAATCCAGAAATCTTCTTCTTCGTTGTTCTTGTTGGCTTCTTCATCTTTTGAGCGGATCAGCACAGGAATAATGGTGTTGATCAGCGCATACATGCGTGATGAATCTTCAGCTTGACCCGAAATAATCAGCGGTGTACGCGCTTCATCGATTAAGATTGAGTCAATTTCATCAATAATACAGAAATTTAGTGCGCGCTGTTTCTTCTCTTCTAGCTTGAACACCATGTTATCGCGCAAGTAATCAAAGCCGTACTCGTTATTGGTACCATAGGTAATGTCTGCTTGGTAAGCATTGATCTTTTCTTGTGGCGGCTGCTGCGAATAAATAACACCAACGGTCATACCCAAAAACCCAAATAGTGGGCGGTTTAGCTCAGCATCACGAGCAGCCAAATAATCGTTGACCGTGACCAGATGGACACCTTTACCACTGATAGCGTTTAGGTACATCGCCAAAGTACCCATCAGGGTTTTACCTTCGCCTGTTTTCATCTCAGCGATTTTGCCTTCGTGCAAGGTGATACCACCGATCAGCTGCACGTCGTAGTGACGCATACCATTCACACGTAATGATGCTTCGCGGCAAACGGCAAATGCCTCTGGCAATAGTGCATCTAAGCTTTCGCCCTTTTGATGGCGCGCTTTAAACTCTTCGGTTTTTTGTTGTAGTTGCTCATCAGACAGGGCTTGTATTTCAGCCTCTTTTGCGTTGATCTTACTGACCACTTTACGCATGCGTTTTAATTCGCGGTCATTTTTAGTGCCAACCACACTGCCTATAATCTTTGATAACATAATTTTTTGACCTATGGAATATTCGATAATTAGTGCGCATTAGCCAAAGCTTAGCTCGCGGCCGTGTCTTCATTTGACTAAGTACTACCTAATTTAGTATCGCCCAATTAAGTGTGCCGTCATTATATATGGTTATGGCGCTGATGGATACAAGGGCAGCGAGTAGATATTTGCCGCGGTAAAAACCACGCAGGACGTGTTAAAATAGTGCATACCCGCTTACGTTTCTTAGCGTTTTGCATGACTTTATTAGTTTGTCATCTTTACTAGTTTGCCCTTGCTTTGACTCTCGTATAACTCTATCGGTAAATACTAATCTAAAACTGATAACTGAACCAGTTATGTATGAACAGCTGACCAACCTATTAAACCAACATTCATATATCAAACAAGCAATGCCATAAAGTCCCTACCACAATACACTGATCACCACTCATTACAGTACTATAAGAGACTCTGCATGACCGTAAAACCAGCTGTACAAAATCAGTCATCAAACCCTAATTCATCGGAAAAACCCTTATCAAAACAAGAGAGCTCTGACTGCTTAAGTATAGGCGATGCTGTCTATAACCTAGCAGACCATACACCGATGATGGTGCAATATCTAACCATGAAAGCCAACTATCCACAAGCGCTGCTGCTATACCGGATGGGTGACTTCTATGAGCTGTTCTTCGATGATGCCAAGCGCGCCGCGCAGATATTAGACATTACGCTCACTCGCCGCGGTAATGACAAAGCAGGCAATACAATAGCAATGGCGGGGGTACCGTTTCATGCAGCTGATAGCTATATGGCGCGCTTGATCGCGGCTGGGCAAACGGTAGTGGTCTGTGAGCAAGTAGACGACGCTGTCAGTAGCCCTGCCGCTGACGATAACGCCAGCTTACCTAGCATGGGTGACAAACAAAAAAAGAGTAAAGGTAAATCGGCGGCTGGTAGTATCATGCGCCGCGAAGTCGTCAAAACACTCACTGCAGGCACTATTACCGATGATGCTCTGATTGCGCCAAACCATACACCTACTGTGGTTGCTATCGATATTGCTAGTATAAAAAATCAAGATAGTAGCCAAACTATACAGGCAGCAGTCAGTCAAATGGACTTGGCCGCTGGCACATTAACCACACAAACCTTGAGTACTGACAAAGACGATGCAGATAGCTTGCAGACGCAGATGCTGACGGTGTTGGCACGGTTTGCACCCAGTGAATGTATCATTAGCGAAGCACTTATTGATGGCGTTGGCGATAGCATTGGAAGCAATGATACAGAGTGGACGCTGTGGTTACGGCAGCACCTTGACTGCCCTATCATAGAAGTTGCTGCCAATGATTTTCATCGTGGGCACGCTAGTGACACGCTTTGTCAGCAGTTTGAAGTACAGCGTCTCGATGGTTTGGGTATCGCAGACAATGTACTGGCGCAATCTAGTTGTGCTGCCCTGATTCACTATGCACGGCAGACTCAGCAGCGGCATGTACCACAGATCAATCAGCTTATCGTTGAGCATAGTGATGACTACCTGATTATCGATGCTAATAGTCAGCAAAACCTTGAGCTATTTGCTCCTGTTAGTAGCAGCGGCACGTCTTTGATATCGGTCCTCAACCACTGCCAGACACCAATGGGCAAGCGACTGCTCATGCAGCAGATGAAGCGTCCACTTCGTCAACATTCGCATATTAATATGCGTCTTGATGCAATAGACGCCTTATTAAATACCGATAGCAACTCCGCTCAAACTATCCAAAATTCAAAAAATGGTTCATTGGTAACTAGCCTACGTGACACACTCAATACCATCGGTGATATCGAGCGCATTAGTAGCCGTATCGGGCTAATGAGCGCAAAACCTCGCGATTTGCGCAAGCTTGCCGACAGTATCGCGAGTAGCGCTCACCTTACAACTTTACTCGTGAATGCGGGTATCAGCCATGAAGACGCTGGCCTGTTACCGATGTTGATGCAGCAAATGCCCGCTCAACTCCCTGCTGTTCAGGCTGTCTCTGAAGTGATCGAGCGTGCCATCATCACAGAGCCACCTGCACATATACGTGATGGTGGCATGCTGGCAGCGGGTTATGACGATAAGTTCGATCGTCTGACTCATCTTCATGACAATATCCAAGCCACACTAGATAAAATGGTAGAGCAGGCTCGTCAAGACAATCAATTGCCCAGTCTAAAAGTGGGCTTTAATAAAGTCAGTGGCTTTTACTTTGAACTACCTAAAATGCAAGCGAAGAACGCTCCGGCTCATTTTGTCCGTCGGCAAACCCTCAAGAGTAGCGAGCGTTTTATCACCGATGAACTAAAAGAAGTCGAGACAGAATATCTGAGCGCGCAATCTTTGGCACTAGCTCGTGAAAAACAATTATATCAAGAGCTACTAAATCGATTAAATGAGAGTCTGGCCGATCTACAACAGCTGAGTGCTGCTATCGCTCAAATAGACGTGCTGAGTAACTGGGCACAGCTTGCGACCACTTATCATTGGCAACGCCCAATTATGGGACATTATCCAAAAGGCCAAGGCAAATCCACAACTAAAAACCAAACCCATATTGATATTCGCCAAGGTCGTCACGTTGTGGTCGAAGCTGCATTGAGTCAAAATAACGCCAACCACAAAAATAATCATTCATTAAGCACCAAACACTTCGTCGCCAATGACTGTACGCTAGGTAGCGATAATACTGATAGTGCTGAAAAAGGACATCCTGAAAGACTGCTCCTGATTACTGGTCCTAATATGGGCGGTAAATCTACTTATATGCGTCAAACTGCGCTGATTGTCTTGCTCGCTCATTGCGGGAGCTTTGTGCCCGCTGAGCACGCTCATATTGGTGATATTGACCGTATCTTTACCCGCATTGGTTCAGCTGATGATTTGGCAGGTGGCAAGTCGACATTTATGGTAGAGATGATAGAGACGGCTAATATATTAAATCAAGCAACCAATAAATCGCTCGTATTAATGGACGAAGTCGGACGCGGTACGGCGACCACTGATGGCTTAGCCATTGCTCACGCTTGTGTCAATCGCCTAGTAGAGATTGGCTGCCTGACACTATTTGCCACCCATTATTTTGAACTGACGCAATTGGTACAGACAAGTGACGAGATTCGTAACGTCCACGTCGCCGCCAGTGAAATCGACGGTCAGTTACTTCTCCTTCATCAGATCTGTGAGGGCGCTGCAAGCTCTAGTTTTGGATTACATGTCGCCAAAATGGCAGGGATTCCCACTCAAGTATTAAATGATGCCAAACGTTACTTAATAGACAATCTAAAAGCAGAAAATGAAAAAACTATTGATGATAAAAATGACTTAGCTAAGTCAGTAACGGATAAACAGCCGGAATCTGACAATAACGCTGTTCTAGAACCGCAGACTAGTTACATAGTACAATCACCAAATATAGCGGATAATCTAAAGCAAAATCAGTTATTTAGCATAGAAGACGAACTGAGCGCCATTGATCCTGATAGCCTGACCCCAAAACAAGCGCATGATTTGATCTATCATCTAAAGAAAATCATTGGTCATTAAAGGGAATTGTCAAATCGTAGTAAAGGCGCTAAAATACGCTTTATTTTCGACTATTCTATTTAGCCAAAAGCCAAATCAATAACAGGTAGACATTACTATGACCTTTGTCGTTACAGATAACTGCATTCTTTGCAAATACACCGACTGTGTAGAAGTCTGTCCTGTGGACTGCTTTTATGAAGGTCCAAACTTCCTCGTCATCGATCCTGATGAGTGCATCGACTGTGCATTATGCGAGCCTGAATGTCCGGCCAATGCCATCTTTTCAGAAGATGAAGTTCCGAAAGATCAAGAGATGTTTACTCAGCTAAATGAAGAGCTGGCGCAGAAATGGCCAAACATCACTGAGATGAAAGATCAGTTGCCAGAAGCAGCAAAGTGGGATGGTGTAGAAGGTAAGATTCAGTATCTAGAGAAGTAGATTTTAAAGTTGCATGACCGAAACAAGCTGGGCATATTGCCCAGCTTTTTATTATCTGATGCTTGTCTCTATATTGATAATTTGCAAAAAGTGCTCCAAAAAACACTTATTGACTATTGACATGTTATTAGTGGATTAAAAGCATCTTACACTCTATTTAATTTTATAGTGTATCCAAGGTACAGTCTTGTACTCATACTCCCCAAACCTAGTGTTACCATTTATAATAGGTGGTTGATGATCTCCAATAAGTATAACTTCAACACCTTGCATTTCAGGCTGATTATTCAACTTTGCAAGACCTTCAAAGAACTGTGCTTGTAGCATCATATTTCTACAAGCTTCATCATTATCTATCTCATAATATTTACAATCTAAACGCTGGCTATAAATATCTTTTTTAGCATAAGGTGTATGTGAGGTAAGTGTCATCCAATGAAAAAACGAAGGCTTATCTTCTTTAAAGTAGTTCTTGATAATTGGGAACACTTCATCATCACAAATACCATTAAATGCTTTACATTTCTCAGCATCAAAAAAATTTTCAGCAAATAAATAGTTATTAAACCCTGCTTTTTTATACCAGCTAAATCGATCATATAGCTTACCGTTTGCACCATGAAAGGCCGTCGTCTGATAGCCTTTACTAGCTAATATCTTAGGAAGACAAAGCGGAAAACTAGTATCAGGAACCAGCCTTAATCCATATCCTTCAATATCTTGGGCGCATAACTCTTTTATCTCAGCTTGGATAGTAGCATCAGGAGCTTTATATTGCCCCACATCATAATACTCAAACAAGTTTTGTTGTTGTGACATCGGCTCTATAATCTTATTTTGCAGTTTTTTATTAGAAGATACTCCTAGTGATTCCACAAGAACAAACAATATTTTTTGATTAAAAGGTTGTGCTAGTTTTGAGAGCCCACGCTCGTATTTGGTAGGTGAAAATCTAGCTTCTATTTGATTAGCTTTCACAAAATCCATATCATTAATGGACAAAAACAACTTAGTTTGACTTGCTATCACATAGCTATAATGTGAAGCAGAATTTTTACTGAAGCTATTTTTGTAGCGAATGTCATGGTCAGAAATAAAGAAACTTATGATTAAAACAAATGTACCAATTAGCAGAGTATGAAAGCTATCGGTATACTTAGAAGAACTACTTATTATAAGTGGTAATAATAAAGTATAGATAATTGTCGCTAATATAAATAATATATAATTTGTCGGGCCATTCCATATAAAAGGCGCTAAATATAACGCACCTTCAAGATCCATAAATGGAAACATTTGAAAGACAAACATAGTCACATCGGGGATAATCAATACAGATAAGGAAAGATATCCTAACCACTTACATAGTCTGTTGTTCAATAAGACTAGTACTACAGGTAGTATATAATCTATATTGATCAACGGTCTAGCAGTTTCGGTAATGATACTTATAATTAGTAATACAAGGTTTGGAAGAAACAAAAGTATAAGCGTATATATAAGCTTATCAAGTTTTATAGAGGGAACGCTATACTCTTTATTCCATATGGAGTCTGTCATATAAAAATAGCCCTTGTACTTCATCTCTATTTTACGTTTTATTTTGTCGACAATTTACAAGCAAATACTCTTACTTTAGGATAAAAAAAAGCCAAACATAAAGTTTGGCTTTTTGTCTAATTAAACTATTTAATTAGTTACCGCGACAAGTTGCTGGTAAGAATTTAGCAGCAATAGGGGTCGCACCACCTGGTCCACATTTCCATGTATTAACCGTGTCACCTAAATTATTAGCCGCTGTCATATTAGCACCACCAGCAGTTTGCGGTATTAATGTGAACGTTTTACCTTCTGCATCACCTAAACCTGATCCTGTAGTCGTTGTTACCGTAATCCAGCCATCTGCAGTAGTTGATACTGTTTCGGTATATTTAGTCGATGGATTTGCATCCACTCCATCACCTGCACCCGAAGAAGTTTCCGCAACTGCTGCTTCACCTACTTCACAGCCAAAAGCATTAGCACCTGGTAAAGGTGAACCTGTTTGATAGGCTTCTGTCACTGCTGTACGGCAAGTAGATGCTGCGAGGATAGGCTCAGAAATCTTTGCTCGTGTACTATAGTCTTGATAAGCAGGTAGAGCGATCGCAGCTAGGATACCGATAATAGCGATAACGATCATTAGTTCGATTAAAGTGAAACCTTTTTGAGCGTTCATAGACATGTCCTTTAGGGCAAAGTGATAACAAATTAATTGATACGTTATTTGGTATCATTATCTGCTATCTATCATAAATATAGGGTTTGTTAGATTGAGTAGTTATTGAACTTACAAATCTAACCTTCTTATTATTAATGTTGCAGATAGCATGCCAACTTTTTATGATCGATTAAAATATTTGTTTATGTCTTCAAACTAGTATAACCACTAATGCTTGTCACAAATTAATACTTAGTTTATGACATATCTTAGCTATTAGACATGCTTACTCAGCGCTTTTGATAAGTAACGTAGCGGATAATATAGGAACCATTAAATATTATTACCAGTTTATTGCTTAAAATTGTCAGTTTATATAAATTGCCGGAGATTAACGTAATTACAGCTGACATTTTTTGTCAGGCAGTTTGTATAATGATCGATTACTGCCACTCGTCGTCTACACCACATACAGTACCCCTACATTTTTCTCCAGTACTATCTAGAGTTAGGTTACCATCACTTGCCATACGCTGACCTGTCACTGGTGTGGCTATAATCGTCCAGTCACGGCCTCCTAATGTACCCGTGCTTGTAGTCCAGTCTGCCTCTCCCCATGACCCTGTACCTACTGTCACTGTATATAACGCAGCTCCCGAAACAGGAAAATTTGTACTACCATCAGTAGCAACAGTAGATGAAAATATAGAGGAAAGTGGCACTCTATCATAACGCTTATAGTTGATCTTATTTGACTCGATGCGACTGGCTATTTGATGCATTTCACTCATCATATCCGCACGATTGGTTCGCTCAATGTATCCTTGATAACTCGGGTAAGCAATAGCTGCCAAAACACCGATGATAGCTACGACTATCATCAGCTCTATCAGTGTAAATCCTTTCTGACTAACAGGCTCAACTGATACATTCTCTAATGATGCCGCATTTACCATGTTGTCGCTCCTGTACAATCTGCATCTGTAACATCGAAACTGCTACTACTTGCACAGCGTAACCCTTGACTTGAGAGCAAAAAATTATCCGCCCCTGTCAAATCTACTGGTGTGGCCACCATTATCCAATTGGTAGCGCGCCCACTTCCCTCATGCAGAGTACTGAATGTCGGGGTATCACCTGTAATGTGTCCAAGTGTAATAGTATAACGTGGATTATTATTAGGCTGATTGATTGCTCCCGTACTATTTGCGATAGCATCTGACTGAGGCTTAAAACCCTTGTAAGTCAAAGCTTTGGCACGCCATTGCTCAAGCTCATTTGAAAGAGAGAGCATTTTTCGCTGTACGTCTGCTTCCGCATTGCGAATAACAAAGGCGCGATAGCTTGGTATAGCAACAGCGGCTAATATAGCAACGATAGCGACGGTAACCATCAGCTCTATAAGCGTAAAGCCTGCCTCTCTGGTCGAGTGGCTACTCTTAAACAGCATATCAATGTTCCATCCAGCTAAGTGGATTGATTCGCTGGTCGACATTGACACCCGCATCCGCGTCACAGTTAGGACCTACGCACTGATTAACGTCACTACAGTCATCCCCTGTACAGATAACTTCTGGTTCGCAGTCATCACCTTCACAATAATTTTTTAACGAGGTAAAGGTAGAGGTATCATTGTACTGACTAACGATATTATCAACGATACCCAAACCAGCACTATACGATGAGCGTGATGTCAGTATTTCAGACTTTGTATTGTCAAGGCAAACACCATAAGGCAAACAGGTACGCTCACGTTGTGTTTCTCCGATCACACCCGCACTACAAGTATTGGCTGCTTGACCTTCATCTGGATTAAAAGAAGAAGATATTAATACCCCAGCGATAGCATCTGGTTCATTGAACATTTTAAGCTTGTATTTGCCACCTATTTTTGCATCTTCATCTAGCCAATGTGTTAGAGGCATATACCAGCCTTGAATAGTATTGTTTTGCATACCAGCCCTAATACCATTCGTACCTAGATCTGCATCTGTAAAGGTGAGCTCTTTCAGCTTGTCGTTTCTGGTACTGGTTCCTGCAACCTTGATGACTGGTGTACGTAAGTTCAGCGTTGGCGCGGTTTCTGTACCGTAATAAAACAACTCATTACGACTGACGTCTTTATCTATCACGCTATAGATTGCATTAGGTGTACTTCTTGTTGCAGATACTGGGCTACTACGATCTCCTGTGCCTACTGTCACGATCGCTTGTACGCCTGAGTACTGTCCTGTTTGATTGTCATCGTCTATATAAGCGTGTGTACCATTATGGAAGGTAATCAATGGGCGCTCATAGATGCGAGGAGGTGCATCTCCGTCTGATGCTTGGTCACTAACGTCTAATACTTTTACCACACGGTCTACTTTAAAGTTTGCAGTATCTGCATTGTTGTTGATATCAGCGCGCCAAACCTGCCCACCTAAGTCAGCAAAGTAGATATGATCTATCAAACCGTCATAGTTACGATCCAAAGCTCTGACCTGCGTCACTACACTGTGCTTAAGATCATCAGCTTGTGAGTACTGTAATGAGGGACTAGTAGCCGTAGATGCAGCCGTGATGTTACTATCGCTATTACTTGCCCACCAAAGTAAATTGCCATTGTTGGTAGAAGTTTTTACGGTTTCTTCTTTACTTGTCGCATCTATTTCGACTTCACCCACTTGTACCATATACATGGCATTACCTTGAGCACTCGCCTTATTACTACAAGCAAGATTGGCGGTATTGACCGTAGATAGCTTAAAGTTTGGGTTTTCATAACAGTCATCATAACCACCCGGCAAAAAGCTGACCATGACTTTTTTGCCGCCACTTTTGACATAACCAAGCGTCGGCTTGCCCCACGACTGTCCCATGCGAGCATAGGCTTTCTGGTCAGCTGTTGCTGTTGCCGCAGTCGTAATGGCACTGATACCATTTGCTACACCTCTTACATCTGTAGTAAGTCCTTTTTGGCGATTGGCATAGTTTGATCCCACACTATAGATCATTTTGGGTGATTTAGGGTTTGAGACATCTAGGGCATAATACATTGACCCGCCCATACGTAGTCCACCTAATGCAAAGCTCTGAGACGCTTCGTAACTATTTGTGGTCTGCGCACTTTCACCTTCTCCCTCAGTAGTTGCTTTTACGGTATAGGATGCATAGGTTAGCCAAGGTGCATCCACACCATAAGGATAGCTACCATTTACTGCACTACCCTCGCCACTGATGGCATCAGGCTGCAGCTCTAGTATCTGTTTTGGAATAAAGGTAAAAGTTTCCTCACCAGTACTGTCGTCCAACATGTGTAGTGCACCATCCATAGAACCGTAGAGCACATAATCCTTACGACTGCTCACATCGAACTTACCTGCCCCATCAATATTAACCTTTTGAGTAATCAGCTGCGGTATAGAGTGTAAAACACCACCGATATTCTTTAATGATTTATTTTTTGTTGCATCGAGCGCGACGCCATCTGTGACACCAATGTCTGATACCGGATAACCCATAAAGTTTAGCAAAGCGCGCTTTTTATCATTTTTCTCACTGTCATTGCCAGATAGAGAGGTTAGTGCGTCAAAATTGTTAGGTACATTGGCTACATCGACTGTCAAGTTAACAAGCGCGCTTCCACTATCAACAAATAGATTGCGATCACCAGTAGTAGGCGGAGTCGCGTTTTCAAACACTTTTTGATAGGCACCGCCCACTTGCGGCCTGCTTTGATCGGGTCTGAGTGTATCTATACGTGAACTATCTGTAATAGTGTTCCATAAATCATGGGTGTTTTTGGCAAACTCCCCATCTGTATTGGAAAAAACAGGGTTGTTATCCGCGCCGAAAAGGGTTGCATCTTTTACTTTATATTTTTTGAGGTTGCCATTCCAGAGTCGTGGTGATCTCGGTACTGGCTCTAGTATCGGTAAGTAGGCAAAGCCACGTGACTTTAATCCACTTAAGCTATCTAGCGGTACTGACATCGTCCCTGTCGATATGGGCTGGATGACATTGTCACCTAAAGATTTTGCAAAACTTTTTACACTGTCAGAGATATCCTTGCTCTCTTTGGTATAGTAAAACCCGCCTTCACCGAACTCATAGCCCTTTTCACCCAGTTTGCATAAGTTTTTGGCGTCCCTATCCGACACACCGTCACAGTTATACACTTCTCGTGCTTCCACTGTGCCGTTATCAAGCCTCACATTTTTGGTTACTTTCGGTATTTCAGATAATGTCTGATAAACGCTACCAAAGCCGACGGTCGCCGTCTTTATCGCTGTCTTTTTAGAATTACTGATACTGTTTAATAGTGGGCCATACTCACCAATACACTGCCAACCTGAGGCATTGCCAAACCTAGCGCCTGAGTTTGCTAGATCGGAATTGCATGAGTTCCCCATAGTTAGCGTACTATTTGACAAACTATTGTTCATTAAATTAATTGTTTCGTCAGATGCTACGTTTGGTTCACCATCAGTCAAAAAGTAAATACCGTAGCCGTTGCATTGATTGTCTGACCCATCAATGGGGGAGTTATACGTTGTCGCATTTTTGGTACTATCTTCTGATCGCGAAAAACCACTCTCAGAATTGGCTCCTGAATCTCTTTCTACTTCTCTATAATAGTGATATCTCGTTCCAACGTTACGGACTGAAACTTGTTTAATCTTACTTGGATCAGTTTCGTAGTCTCCCAATAAACTAAAGTTAATCTGGCTACGAGAGCTAGTGTTTCCATCTATATAATCGTAACGGTTAGATTTACAGTCAGAGTATGTATCACCGTTATATGTATACGTGTCTGAGCTCACACTTTCACACTTATATAAGTAGTACTTTCGATTGTTTGCACTGCGATACTCTAAATAACCTACTTCCTCATATACTGTTTCAGTCTCTGTTACCTGAGTATTAGTCCCGAGCATGTAAGCTCCTGCCTCGGCGTAAGCATTGGCGATCGGTGTAAATGTCTCTGGTTGTAGATCAACCAACTTTCCAAGCAGTTCTTTTCTATTTGCAAGCGTTAGAGGCATGGCTGGCGCATCTATTTTACCGCCACCTTCTCGGCTATCCCCAAAAAAGCTACCAAAGCCAATCATATATTTATCAAGGTTCGTCTCAGCACCAAATCCTTCATCACTTTTGGGGTTGGCAAACATAGGAATCAATGCCATCTTTAAACGTGATATGCGATCGAAATACAGCTTATCGTTGCTCACACGATAATACACTCTGTAACTCACAGAAGAGCCATTGATTTCTATACCATTGTTATCATAAATAGGTTGTGTAATATCATACTGATAAGTATTTCCTGTTATACCATAGTCATTATTGATGCTGTCAGACTGCCTTGTATAACTCATACTGATTGAGTTATCCAGCATCATGGTGATGACAACCTTGCCGCCCTCTGGTGCTTGGTATATCTCAAGATCACTGGCATGATTGACGCTACTGGTTGCTGATGCCAGTATGGCAAGCGACAGTAATTTTATAGACCGTTTTTTTGTCATGGTGTAGGACGCATTAATTTTTTTACCGCGTGAGATTTTCATAATAACCACCTGTATGATTTGATTTCGGTCTATAAAACCTACCGCTTTTACTTAATCTATTTTAAAAAAATCATCTGCAATGCGTTAACTGATCTTTAGCTGCCAGAGAGACACTCTACGCCTACAGGCTGATTGATATACTGCTGCTGATGTGTCTGAAAAGGCACACCTAATGCAGCAAGACAGGTATCAACAGTGGATGCTCCTGTACGTGGTTGCTTAAAACAACCCGCAATAGTCGCTGTTCCTGTACTACTTGCATCGCCTAATGTTACATCAGAAAAAGCAGGTATGACTGATGTTGCATAACCTTCAAACTTAGTACAACTGATAGTAGCATTCCCACCTGTTTCTGGTTTTGCAAAATCACCAGAATAAGTGCCTGACACCTCTCTGCCGAATGCCCCTTCTGAGCTTGAGTCATCTGCTCTGACAAATGACAACTGTGTAATCACTCGACCTTCGCTCACATAGTCATTGCTGTCACTAGGGTCACAATATCCATTATTTCGATTTGTCAGTAAATCGCCATTTTCATTACGCTCACTGATCTCGAGAATACTGAATAATCGAGTACTACGTGGTCGCACACATAAACTCACTTCATGACCACCTCGTTCTATATTTGACATATAACCTTTGAGTACATCGATATCCTCTCGACTATTACTTAGAATTCGATCTTCTTTTTCTACTTTCATAAATGCGGCATCGTTTGCTTGGAACAAAAGCTGATTAACTTGGCCTGCTGTTGCCACTCTAAGGTCTGTGGTACTTTGCCGAACGGCTACTGCCCCTACGATCAATATCAATATCAATACCAGTAGTACCACGATGAGTACGGCACCAGACTCCCTATGCATAGTGGTTGCAATTATTTTCTGTCGGTCTGTTCTGATCTGATTGTTCATTACAACCCACCTCTCGCGTTGCGAATCAGTACAGTGCTTTCGTACACATTACGCAGATTTTTTGGTCCAGATACCGTTGCAGCGTTTAAGCTTTGATTACTTTTATCAAGTATGGTAAATCTCAGAGCATTGTTGTCTTGTGCTGTTGCAGTGGGATTGTCTGAGCGTGCCAATATACCGAACTGTATACCAAAAATACGCTGGTTATTGAGTGTGCTAACAGTTGCTGGTATCGGTATATAAGCAATACGTGCACTAGCAGGATCAGTCGCAAAATCCGTACTTGTCGATACACCAAGCATCACTCTAAAATAATCTACATTAGGAATAATGATCGTACCTTCACCTGTTAAGTTATTGGTCGTTGCACTTGTCTCACCTGGGACAGTATAATTTTTTATATCAATCCCTGTACTACTTCCAGCTATCAGCTGATCATAACTATAAATAGCCGATGCGCATGCCAGTCCTGCGTCTCGAACAAAATAGCGCTCAATCACATAAAACCCTTCCGGTATCGCCGTGCCTTCACAATCAAACATACTTGCAGAACCTGCCTGATACTGAATAGTTAGCTGGTCACTATTGTCTATACCATTCAGATTACTTTTGCTTTTTGTTGACTGATTCTGAGTTAGCCATTCTGATGAAATTGCAGCTCCATCTAGTACTAAACCCGATAGGTTGTCTGTTAACCAATTTTTAGGGGCACCACTTACAACAGGTATTCCAGTAGGCGCAGTCAGTACGACGCCCCCTTGCGGTGTTCTATGATTCATAAAATATTCATCGAACGTCGCTGTTGGCTTGGCACCATAATTGGCACGCCTGATATGCTTTTGCATTTGGGCCAAGCCAAAAGTTGCATTGTCTTGAATTTGTGAGCTTGCTTCTTGCCTGCGGCTGTTAACAGAACTGGTATAAAATATCTGGAGCGCAGCAGCTGAGATTAGTAAGCCTAGTACTAGTGCTATCATCAACTCAATCAATGTAAAGCCATTATGACGAACAGGAGATATATTAAATGTATGTAAGTTATCACTTGAACACTGTGTATTAGGCTTGATAGAGCTATGAGTGTTTATTTTCACATTATATCTCCATCATCATACACGTTGATTTGACATGATAGTTGCCACCAGCAGCCTCTACAACATCATTATCATCGACCACTCTTTCAGTTAAACAGTCAGTCTCGTCATCTGCACCAATGGTAGGTGTTGTTTCTCCCCACGCAGAAATAAGGCAATAAGAGAACATGATATTGGTTGCTGCGTCTGTACCTGTGCCACCTGTGTTTGGGCAAGGGTGCATTTGAATCTGAAAATCATAGTTCGCCAGTTCTGTTTTGAATGAATAGCTCTCAGCTTCTGCAGTTTCTGCTGGTGTACAAAGTGTTGTTACTGTTTGACCATTTAGGCCACATTTTTTGCTTGGAGCACTGTTAGCAGTAGCAGCATTTATCTTACTTTCATAAGTTGCTATACCAGAAGGATTGGCTCTTATTTTTTCTGCTATGTTTCGCATCATTACCAATGACTGAGAACGCTCAAATGACTCATTCGTCGAATTAATAGCCTGACCCTGCAAAGCCGTATAGCCTAGCACGGCTACCGTTAGTAACAATAGCGCGACCATCACCTCAATTAGCCCTACACCTTTCTGCGTAAATCTCGCTACCATCAGCAGCCCCCAGTGTTTGTAGTATTGATATTAGCAATTTTATTCACACGTACCTGACCAAGTGTTTCGTTGGTAGAGCCACTATCGCATATGGAATACAATATTTCGTCGTCACCTGCAATTAATTTATTTGGCTGAAAGACAACAGTAGTTACTGTTGCAGGTGTGATACTTACGACACTCTGTTCACTAATATTATGGCTAGAGATATTGGTACTAGATGTATTGGTAATACCGGTGTGCAAGTCAATCTTCTTACTAGTACCGGAAGTCTCGTATCGTACGGTTATATTCTGACGACGAATAATACTTTCAGCTTTGGCTTCTTTTAGAGCACTCTCTATTATAGAAGCCGTTGACTTAACCCGCTGGTTGGCAAGCTGTGTACTGATACTTGGTGCAGCAATACTTACAATGATAGCCAGTACCGCAATCGTCACCATGAGCTCAATTAAGGTAAAACCTGAATGAGCTACCCGTATGTTGGGTTGTCGATTATTCACAGATGCATTCACATCAAATCCCTATTTAGCACTGCTAATGTCTGTCTCTTATCAGTCTTTGTTTTAAAGCAACTAAAATCCGGTATCGGTTTTGCTGATAATTTTATAGTTAATCTAACTAATAACATGCAATTTTTGTTCCACAATATTCTGTTGAGTTTATATACAAAACGACAAAAATCCCTATTCAGTGTGTCAACAACTATATACGTATTTAATAATATATCGTGAAGGTAAAGAATTAGCAATATATTAATGATTTCAAATAGATAGCTTAATTAACACTATTGACTACCATGCGCTAAAGCATATGCTGAAATGTGGTAGTTACTATAGCGTTGAGCATTTATCGTATTTGGATGCTCAGGTCCGATAAATGCTCGCGCTAAAGCCTGTAAGCTTGCACCTGTCGTTGAGACATCATCGAACAGCAATAAGCGTTTTACAGGAGGGCTCTGTGAGAGCGCGAAAGCATTATCTAGGTTGCTTAGACGTTCAGCACGTGTCAGGCCCTGCTGACTCATCGTATCGTCAATACGCTGAACACCGTGCCACAATGGAATATTCCAGTGTTTTGATAGTTGCGCGGATAGAATACTGACAGGATCAAAACCTCGTTTGGCTAGGCGTTGATCGGTGGTCGGCATAGCGACAATCACACTATTATGCCGATGACAGCCATGCGGGCGTGGCAGCTGGCGTATGACATGTAGTAATAAAGGTAGCTTGGTCATGTCTTCGTGATGCTTGAATGCCCAAATTGCTTGGCGTATTGGATAGTCATAATAAGTAGACGCTTGTATAGATAGCGATTTACCAAAAGCGATATCAACGTCAAAAGGTTCTGGGAGCCACGCGATACTATGATGACAGTGAGTACAAAGTAAGCCACTACTCAGGCGAAGTCTGATCTGATGATGGATACGAGTAAGCAAAGCGTCGCTATTCACCAGTGCGAGCTTGGGTTTTGCACTCTCAGATGTTGTGCTTAGCGAGTGACCAGCGTTAGATAGGGCGTGATGCTGTATTAGCTGAGGTGCTAATGTACTACGGTAAATACGGCATAGCTGGCAGCGTATATCTATATACTCTGCCAGCCACAGTCCAGTTTGATACGGTGCTAAGTTGTGCATAGATTATTTATTATCATAATGCATGATAAGGCTCTGCTATATTAGAGCCCTTTCCAATCGTTAAGCACAATACCAAAGCCGATAGAGGTATTTTCATGATTATAATCAACAATAGACTCGCCATACCCTTGGAATAACTGCACCATACCATTGACGTTTTCTGACAATGGATAGATATAATCGATTTGTGCAGCACCTTTATTGGTGCTTGGGTTATAGCGCAAAGTACCGCTGACACTCTGCTGGTCTGGCAAATCATATAAGAATTTGATATCGCCATAACCCATGTAATCTTCGATATCTGGGTTGTCATCATCGCTGCTACTGTCACTATTCACGCGAGCCCAGAGACGCGGTATGACGGATAGCTTACCCCACTCTGCCCCTGCCATCAGATAAGCACGGTTCCATGAACGTGATAATGGATCATCCTGACCATTTGAGTGATGCACAGCACCAGCCCCTAACATACGTAAACGTCCACCGAAGGGAAGGTCCGCTGTCACAGGTTGGGTCAAGAATATCTCTGGTTGATAGTCGGTGGCACGAAACGGTCGTGAGTTGTCTTCGTTATAAACCTGCCAATGCGACTCCTGAGTATAGCCAAACCATAAATCTGCACTGGTATCGAATAAATCTTCTGCCACTTTACTCTTCAGTGATAACTGAAACTTCAGCTCAGTTTCACGTATGTCATTAGAGTCAAAAGGCTCAATGTCTTGAGAAGGTGTGCTTGGGTTTAAGTTGGGATCAAAAGTATAAAACAACGGTAGCAAATACGTCGGTCGGTATGGTCTTACTGTCCAAGTACCGCGCTCGCTATTTTGATCCAGATCATAAGCTAGGCTCAGCGGTGTGTACTTTTCGATATCTGTTTGAGTGACGCCTACGCTATCCAAAACCTGAATCTCTTGCTCACTATCTGCATCTGTATCCATACGCTTAGCAGCAGTCTGTTGAGTGGCGGCTAGACCTGTAGTTGTGCTGTTGCCATTGAAAGTATTGGTTGATTTTTCTTCTACAAAGACAACCTGCGGGTTACCTGAAATGGTCGTTTTAAACGTCTTTGCCAAATCAACGGGCTGTTTGGTCGTGGTATAGCTTGGGGTTTTTCCTTGCTCAGCCACCTTATCAAAACATGCCAAACGGGCAGCACTACTCTGAACTTGCGTACAGTCAGAAAACAGCTTTGCTTGTTGAGCAATAAACTCTTTACTAATCACGTTGCCACTTTGGGCAGTGACGCTCGTGTATGTCTCATTATTGCTAGTATTCTGAACCGTCTCCACGCTGCCGTACTCAAATGCTGCTTCTGGTACTGGCAGCTCATTATAAGTCTGACTATTGTCAGCTGCTTGTACTTGTACCGCTGTACAACTCAAAGCGATAGCAACGGCAACACTCAAATGAGTATGCCTGGTTTGGCTACTGGCGTTACGACTGATTACATTGGTACGTTGTAATTGACGCTGAGTGGTGATGTGGGCAAACATAAATGTCCTTTATCTAACCAGCATTATCGCTAGCAGAGTATGTGAATTAATTGGTATAACCGTTAGCGTCACCGCTAAAAAACAAGAAGAAATCAATAGTACATAAACACCAAAGACAGTCTTGACGGACTGATCTATCCCTGCACTATTATTACTTTATTGTAATGAAAATATAAAGACTATACTAGCGTTATCGGCATATTAAATACGATCAGAAAATCCTAATCTCTATCCAAATAGATATCGGTATAAGATATTACAAGCATGAATTAATGACACTAAAAAGCCGATGTACGGTTATTACGGTACACCGGCTGCTCTTTTATTATTAATCCTGAATAAGAATTCTACTCAAATGATTAAATCTACTTATTGATTAAAAGTTATTCATTATCAGTTATTCAGCGTTGTTAGAGTTTGCTCAAACTCCAAGCGACCGATTTCGCCCACTTGCTGATCAACCAATTGACCATTTTGATAGTAAAGCAACGCTGGTGGACCAAATAATTTATAGCGTGATAAAACAGCTTTGGAATCTTCAGTCGTTTCTGTAATATCGAGCTTGACCAGTTGCCAGTCTTGCATTTGTGCTGGACGATTGTGAAATAAATTTTTATCCATAATACGGCACTCAACGCACCAGTCGGCAGTTAAATCAATGATTACTTTTGGGTTGGAGGCAACAATAGTATCTAGCTCGGCAAGCGTCGTAATCCTCTCATCTTTTGCGCTATTGCTACCTACTGGATAAGTAGCATTCGACGGTGCCATCATTGGCGCGGCGCTCAATGACGCTAATGGATGTAAGCTATCATCATTTCCTAGTGCTGCACCTACGATCAAACAAGTGGCCCAAATACCCACAATAAAACTCAACGCTTGAGTCAGCATGCGACCTTTACCCAGCCAACTCCACGCCCATATCGCTACCACCATAAACCATAATGCCCATACCATCAGCATGATTGGTGATATAAACACACGCTCGATGAGTAGCAGTGCCACAGCGAATAGCAATAAGGCAAACCCTTGTTTGACCCAGTTCATCCACGCGCCTGCCTTTGGTATGATCTTGCCTTGGGTAGCACCTATCAAGATAAGCGGCGCTGACAAACCAAACCCCAGCATAAATAAAGCAGCAAAGCCCAACAACGGACTGCCAATGGTCGAAACGGCGAGTAACGCACCGAACAGTGGCGCAGAGACACAGGGAGATACTACCAATGCTGACAAGAAACCAGCAATCAAACTGCCCCCCGTACTACCCAGCTTACTGTCACCTGCTTGGCTTATATTTTGCATTTTTCTACTTAGCACATGTGGCAAGCGTACGGTGAACGCATCCAACATATATAGCGCTAGTAATACAAAAACCACGGCAAAGCTGATAAGAATAATCGGGTTTTGCAACCACCCAATAATGCCTAGTGACTCCCCAAACACCGCAATAACTGCACCCAAAACACCATAGGCAGTAGCCACACCAATCGCATAACTGGTGGTTAAGATAATGCCACGTTTGACGGTTGGGTTTTGTTCACGGGCTACAATATTGGCGACAATGGGTAGCATTGGCAGTACGCAAGGCGTCAATGCCAAACCCAGACCTGCTAAGAATAGCAACACCAATGCAAGCCAAGGATGAGAGGCCAGCCCAAAAGGATCACCATCGACCAGTGTATTGCCAACGACGTTTTCGCTACTGGTCGCGCTGCCTGAGATGTTCGTATCTGTCCCAGAAATCGTGGTCGTCGACGTACTGCCATCTAAAGAGTCATATTCTAAAGTGCTGTCATCAATGAGATCATAGTCAATAACGTCGTCATCTATCAATGCTTGATCGTCATCAGACTGAGTTGTATTGGCTATACCAGCCTCTATCGATGTCGTCTCATTGTCATTCGTTGATGCTGTCACATCAGTTAGATTACTCGCAGCAGCGCTATCAGTACTAGCGTTACTTGATCTCATTTGCGGCGACGTCGCTGCGATATTAACTGTGGTTTTGATTTTTTCGGGTGGATAGCACAGCCCTGCTTTTGCACAGCCTTGCCAGCCAATGACAATCGCTGCGTCATTTATGCTTGTGCCATTGTTGCTGATCAATGTGGTCGTTGCGACCATATTGATTTGATCAAAGACCAGCACCTTACCAAAGGTCGGATCATCGATTGAGTATGGCTTTTGATTAAAGGTAAAAGGGGCTGCAGTCACGCCAGCTGGTAACGTGAGTTTTATTTGATCTTTATAAACATAATGTTCGGGCGTGATATCAAAATTGATAGACAGGCGCGTACCTGTTTGGGTAGGTGTACTACTGCTAATGACCTGAAAAGCCTCATCCACTGGCAAGAATTTCGATTGTGTATCGCTTTGACTATTGCCAAATAAATCACTCAATCCTGCAGCTTGCGCTGTTATTGGTGCCAAACCAGTTAACAGCGAACTGCTCGCAATAGCAAACGCTAATACGTACGATTTTTTTGGAGACGTTTTAGCAGTTCGTGAGAAAGGTTGTGATGACGCCTTGATGGACATGAATAGCTACCTGTTATGACTGATATGTGAATCGACCTGCGCGATACTTATCTGCGCGTTGCAGCAATATTTATCTTGGTTTTGATTTTTTCTGGTGGATAGCATAATCCAGCTTTTGCACAGCCCTGCCAGCCAATCATAATGGGGACATTTTTTGCTCCTTTACCATTACTGGTCGTCAGCGTTGTGGTTGCAACGATACTTCTTTGCGTGAATACAGGAACCTGACCAAAGGTCGGATCATCAATTGATACGGGTGCCTGATTAAAAATAAATGGGGCTGCAATCACACCTTTAGGAAAGCTTACAGTCAGCTTATCTTTATAGACATAGTGCCCTGGCGTGATATCAAAGATAATAGATAATTGTGTACCCTTAGATGTTGCCTTGGCACTACTGAGGACTTGAAAAGCCTCATCCACCGGCAAAAACTTTGATTGCGATGAGCTACTGCTATTAAATAAATCGCTCAATCCTGCAGCCTGTACACTTATTGATGTCATTGATAACGCGGCTATCAGTGAGGTGCTGGTGACAGTAAGTGCAAGCGCGCAGCATTTGGAAATGCGTCTATTAAGTGCAGTTATTTGGGGTGCTGGCATTTTAATGGGCATAAATCGTTACCTCTGATAATGGTTAGCAGTAAAAGCCTGGCAGTAAAAGCATAAACTCAGCATAAACATGCTGATAAAAATATCAGCGCTCAATACATCACTCATATCAAACGATGAGCACTTTATAAGCTGATAAAAAATATCAACCAATAAGGAATTATTGGTTGATATTTAGAGGGTAGTAAATATGAGCAAGTGACCAAATACGTTCATAAACACTATAGTGCTATGGGTTTTATAAGCGTTTGTACAACTAAATGTTATAGCTGAGCGTAAAGATCAGCATCCTGACCCTCGCCACCTTGCTGCCCATCTGCACCCAATGAAAATAAATCATAAGGGCGACCTTCACTACCTGGGGCTACGTATTGCATCTCGTTTTCCCAACCATCTGTCGGATAGCCACCCTTTATATAACCACCTTCAGGGTAATTCTTCGCATCAGCAGGCGGTGTTGTCAGTGCCTCTAATCCTTGAGCTGTCGTTGGATAGCGTGAATTATCGACTTTGTACATATCTAATGCATTTGAAACAGTAGCCAGCGCGGTTTCAGTCGTTTTGACACGGGCTTTATCGCTTTGTCCGACGACTTTAGGTACGACCAAACCCGCTAAGATAGCCAAGATCACGATGACGACCATGATTTCAATCAGAGTAAACCCTGACTGCCTAGATATATGTGCTGAACTGTACGGCATCGTTGAAGAGAGCCTCTGATGAACACTTACAGTAGCTGAGTCATCTAATATACTGTTACTAATTTTGGCGTTATTATTGTTTTTAGCACTGTTTGTAGTATGGGCACTTTTTGGAATCGTATTCACTTGAAAATTGTCAGTCATAGTCATCGCTTTGGTCATCACAGTTATGTCAGTGGTAACAGTAGCATTCTAGTGGCGCTTACTACTGTCAGATCTTATCGGTAATATCCTACATCATTATCACTATAAACCATGGTTTTATTTTTATCCAGTGCGGTGCTCAGATTGTCATTATGGTCAGTATTGAATAAACAGTGAGGTCTATAACTGTCGCTTCACCTTACTTTCACTATAGCGTGGTGCTCAGATTTACCCTAATAAAACTATAGCCTAGACAATAATATACAACAGTAAGCAAATCTTAAGAAAGCTTGCTCAGAGTTTAGCAAGATGTGCCGTATAGGTAAGATAGAGATATCGGATTCGTGTCAAACATTCAAATGACTGCTCGCTAGCCTGCTAAGTCATTCATATTAACGATAGGCAGCATAACCGCCATAACGATAATCATCACGACCACACCCATCAATACCAGCATCAAAGGCTCAAGCAACGACAGCAAAGTACTGATAAAGTTGGTTGCCTCTGCCTCCTGCATGTTGGCGGCACGGCTTAGCATATTTTCTAGCTCACCTGAATTTTCACCACTTTTGATCATCTGTACCATCATCGGTGGAAAATAAGTAGATTTCTCTAACTGACTAGATAAGCTTGAGCCTTCTGTAACTCTATCGGCAGCAGTGATAATCGTTTTTTGAATGTGTAAGTTGGTCGTGACCGCAGCCCCAATATGCAGCGCCTCAATCAGTGGCACGCCTGAGCGTACTAATATCGCAAGGGTGCTAGCAAATCGCGCGGCATTTAACCCTTTGGACAATCTGGCCAGTATCGGTAATCTAAGTACCATACTATCAATGGTTAATTTCCCCGCCTGCGTTTGGGCAAAACGGTAGAATAAAAACGCAGCCCCTGCCAATACCAGAAGCATTAGCCACCACCACTGAGTAATGATATTCGATAAGGTCAGAACAACTTGGGTAATCAATGGTAGGGCTTGCTCGGACTGCTCAAAAACTTTGACAATTTTGGGCACCACAAAACTCATCAAACCCATAATCACCGCGATCGCCATAACCATCAGTACAATCGGATAGACCATGGCGCCTTGGATTTTCTTTTGGAGGGCAAAACGGTTTTCAGTATAGTCTGCTAACTGGTTCAGAATGAGATCAAGATGACCTGATTTTTCGCCTGCTGCAATTGTGGCAATATACAGTGGCGGAAAGCTAGCGGCTTGTTGTAGTGCTCGTGCTAAGCTCAACCCTTCTAGGACGTGTGAGCGTACAGCGAGCATCAAAGATTTGATATGCGTCTTGGGTGACTGTTTGGCGACCGCAGCCAAGGTCTCTTCGAGTGGAATACCAGCCGCCAGCAAGACAGACAATTGGCGTGTGAGCAGCGCCAGCTCATAGGCAGATGGTTTTTTGTAACGGTTTTTACTTTGGCTTTTTCGGTCATTGACAGCGCTGACTTCGACTGGTGTCCATTGCTTATCACGCAGCTGCTGACGAACTTGCCGCGCAGAGTCCCCTTCTAGCAAGCCCTTTTGGACACTGCCGTGATCATCGAGCGCTTTGAAATGATAAGCGGGCATAGCAGCAGATATCCTAAATGGGTCATAGGTAAATGGTTATAGCATACGATTTAACGAAAAACGTCATACCTATCAAAGCGGCGTTGAGTCATTACTATCAGGCATCAAGCCTTGTAATAATAAAACATCCAAGTGCTGCTGCTGTAACTTTTTATCAAAATCATTGACCTCAGCGATCAGCATACGCTCAATACGTTTGTCACTAGCAAAAACACTCAAACGCGCACAAATAACCGCCAATTGATAAATACGTTTTTTACAATAGCCATCTAAGCCTTGTAGCAGTCTAACCATATGCGGGGTCTCAAGACTAGCATAGTCATAATCGGCGACCACTTGCTGACCAAGCGCCGTTACGCCATAACTGACCGATAAGTGCGCGCAAAAATAACAGCTGAATAGATACCCCACCACATGACCGATATAGTATCCTCGATCATAGGTAAAACTACTTACCCCAAAGTGACCAAGTACGTAGCTGTTGAGACTGCCTTGATCGCGAACGGGCTTGCCATGTTTTAGCTTACCGACCGTGGCAAAACACAATGGGTTACGTCCATCCTGAGTAGTGAGCTGCCAACCTGCTGGCTGCTGCGCAGGCATATGACGCACGATATCTGCGATGATATCATCGACCACATGTAGCTGTTGCCAGAGTCGTTCAAGCATATCCGTATCCATCAGACCACGCTTATCAAGCTGCTGAGCAAGCAAGTATTGCTGATATTCTATAAATTGTGATTTGAGGGTTTGTACCAAATATGTGGGGCGCGTATTGGCAGATGCCATATATAGTAGCCGGGTACGTTCATGCTGGGTATGATAAAGCGCGACTCGCTGTGCTGCGACAGATGTCTCACTGGCAGTAGACTGACTGGTTGAGGTATGCGTATTGGACTGCTCTGTAGCGCCCAACTCGTACGCTTCTTCTTTGGCATCTGATAAAGTAAATAAGGTCAATAGCGCCGCCTTATCAGGAACTTGTCTCACATCCTCTGTCTGCGCTGATTGTGTGCTACTCAAATTATCTTTATCAGTATTATTTTCTTTTTTAGCAGTTGCAGTAGCGCCTTGTTGGCTATTGGCTTCTGTACTTGGCTTTGCGGTCGGTTCAGTCATAACATACCATCAGCAGCAAAAATAAACATCGTCTAGATCCTTTTGTATGACTGGCATTCAGCCATACATCGTGCGCTAAACGCACACTCTAATATCTCGACGACTCATTACCTCATAGTACCTGAACACGCACGCCTTGTCAGCTTTGTATAACCGAAATAGCACGGTCTAACTATCAGATGCTTTATTCCTATATCTGCTCGGTATATAGAAGGTCACGGATAAAACTAAAATAGTTAATCGAAGCAAAAAGCGCTAAAGCAATGTTGGTCACTTTAGCGCTTCTATAGATAGATACTGCCGATATAGCAAAACTGACCTAGGCGAGTTTTTGTTGTTGATACTGCTGTCGGTACGCTTTTGGTGAGACCCCATAGACACGCTTGAATGCCTGACTAAAGGTAGAGTCGGATGCATAGCCCACCATATCACTGATACGGCTGATACTGTTCTGCTGTAATCGTAAATATCGCGCTGCCAAACGCAAACGGTAATCGATCAGATACGTGAGCGGCGGCATGCCGACCGTGTCTTTGAAACGCTGAGCAAAGCTAGATCGTGACATTCCTGCTACTTCTGCAAGCTTATGAATGGTCCAGCTTTGGCTTGGTGCTTCGTGCATCGCGGCTAGCGCCTTGGTCAAAAACGGATCTTTCATTGCTTTGAGCCAGTTTTCGGTGGCTTCAGGCAAGCTCTCAATATAGACACGTAAGCACTCAATCATCATAATACTCGCCCAATGATTGATGACAGCGGTTTTACCCATACGCTCACGCTCAGCCTCCAAGGTTAGCAGCTTAATCTCTACATCAATGACCTCAAAACGACCATCGGCGGCATCGTTGAGCTCGGGTAATATCGGTGGTAGTACAGACAATAGAGGATTGATCATCTCTTTGTCGTATTTGCATTCGATAAGTATCAAAGACGAATTAGGGTCACCATCACCATCGATGTCAAGCGTACGATCTTTACTGTTAATCAATAACTCATCAAGCGGTTCGGCGACATCACCATTATGATTGAGCGCATAGCTCACATGCTTGTGTGCATTGGGGATCATAATCATATCACCAGCGCGGGCTTCTCTTAGACCATTACCAACATCAATACAAAAACCGCCAGACATCACCAAATAAAACAAAATAGTGTCTTTTCTCGTAATAGAGTAAGACCAATTGCCAGCACCGTTCAAACGATAATACTTGGTCTCAAATAAGTGCACGTTTTGTAGCAATACGCTCAATGCGTCCATTAATCAGTTCCTCAATCATACAGGGTCAATAATAAAGCTTAAAGATGTAGATATATTTAAAATACTTTTGAACGCTAACGTAATCAATAGGATATTTTGATTCGCTATTTTATGCCAGTGCCTAACACCTCAGTTGACGACACGATTAGTGTGATGAATAAATCGAAACATAAGCATAATGCCCGATTTGAAACTTCGTGTCCATTCACTCATAAGTATTACTAATTAATAATAAAGCAGACACAGTGAATCTAGGCTTTTGGAAAAAACCTACAACGATATGAATATCAAAAAATAAAGGACGTAAACCAGCAAAGTATGGGTACTTCAAACGGTTCAATATTGTAGGAGTCTACGGAGGAATGAAAAACAAACAGACATAAAAAAACGCCAACAGTGGCGAATGGTATTGCTTATAGGCTTTGGTACAAATATAGGATATCTATACGGGTAGATACGGATAATACAAAAAATGGGGCGACTGATGGGACTCGAACCCACGACAACCGAGATCACAACCCGGGGCTCTACCAACTGAGCTACAACCGCCATAACTATTGCCTGATAAGGCAAGATTTGCAGGCTAAATGGCGCGCCTGGCAGGATTCGAACCTGCGGCCACCTCCTTAGAAGGGAGATGCTCTATCCAGCTGAGCTACAGGCGCTCTTAGAGGACTTTTATATACCACATTCAGTCAAAAATACAGTTTTTACTATATCAGAAACTAAACCATTATACATAAAAAAAAGCCTGTAAGGCTCTTAAAATAGATGGTCGGAGTGATAGGATTCGAACCTACGACCCTCTGGTCCCAAACCAGATGCGCTACCAAACTGCGCCACACTCCGAAATTCTCTATTATCACGATAGTTTGTTGAGTAACTCGTTGTTGGCAATGCCGCTAACTTGTTAATGTTCCTCGCTATCGAGGTGCACATATTAAGGGGTAAAGGCGATTGTGTCAACACCTATTTTCAATTAATTTAAAATAATCTCTAAATTCTTTAAAAAAGCAGATTGTCACAAAAACATCGCGACGACTTCTAATGGACAATCTCTAATCGGTAGCCTTTAAATAGTAATCTTAATCATCCAATCTGCCTATTAGCTATAGCCTGTATTACTATTAGCGTGATTAAGCTCTACTCAAATGTGGTCGCCCATTACCGTTTACTGTCCCTGTCAATACATCAAACGGTATCAACCACAAATGCGCATCACTTGAGCCATCACCATTATCGGTATCAAGAGCTTGATGAATTTGCTGCTTGAGTGCCACTGGCTGCCTCTCATTTCCTAATACGGGATAAACCATCCAAACCTGCCCTGCTTGATAAGCCTGTGCATAGCTGGTCAATTGATAAGCATCGCTCGCGCTAATAGCATTGCTATGAGGTAAGTATTTCCATTTGATATCGATAACATGGCTGTAGTGACCTTTAGTCTTAGTCATTGTAGTCTTAGTCACTGTAGTCCTAGTCACTGCCCTATCATCCTGATCAGTATCACTCTGACCCTGGTAGTGATTATCAGACATTTGATATATCAGTAGGTCAGGTCTTATAGATAGACATGCCCGCCCTTCTGCATCGTTTAGCCAAACACTTTGAGTTTGATACAGGGGACGACAGTGATTACTTAATCGTTGGAACATCGATACGATACGCTGACTTGCCCACTGCTCAAATGCTTGATTCATATCAATCAACAAACACAAGCGCAGTTGGGGTTGATTTGGTTTGGTTGAGTCAACACCATAGCCTGCTGCAGCAGTTGACTGCCGTAATAACCAATAAGCCAAATCTACCAGTTGATGAGCAGCTTGCAGTTTTTGCCTTTGTAGTGGCAGAGTGTCTAGTTGCTTTGTTGCCTGAGTATATATTGACGCTAAGCGCTGCATCTCACGTTGGTCGAGCGTAGGCAAGTGCTGCCACTGCTGCAAGAGCGTCGAATATCCAGATTGTAGAAATAAAGGCATCAAGTAGACTAATGCGCTTTTTATCAATCGATTGGCTAGCATATCATGACTCAGCATACTACTTTCACAGACAAATCGATGCGGCTGTGTGCTATTGCGCCTTAGCTGCTCTTTGATGAGCAATCGCCCTTGTACTGAAGACTGATTTTGGACACGCTCCTGATAATGTTGGGTTGGTTGATAGTGCACTAGACGCTGTAAAAATTGTGCGATCAGCCAATCCGACAATGGTGGTGCTTCTATGGGTAGTCGTACTGATGGATGAGCGAATTGACCGAGATTTTTCATGTTGGGCAGCTTACAACTCTTTGGTCTATCAAGATGAGTCAAGTCGGATAGCATGCCTTGTACCCAGCGACGCGTTTGGGCGATATCATCGTCCTGAATGGATGTATTCAGCTTTGGTAGTAGCTCAAGCGTCATGCCACTAGGCAGTAAAATAATGCCTATATAGTGTCCGACCTTGAGCTGCCACTGTCCTTGCTTACGCTTTATGGTAAATACAGCAAACTCCTGCGCCATCAACCATTGGAAATCAGACACATGCAAAAAATCATGCGCGGTCAGGCGTTGATGCTCGAACACGGTGATGATATTGGTTTTGACGTTTTTTGCTTTAGCGTTCTTACGAGGCGTATAAGCACGAATGATATTTTCATCGTAGCTTTTATTGTAGCCTTTTTGGTGGTATACGCTGTTGTTTATCATAAGTCAGCCACCTTGCTAGTACAGACGCTGATAGATAGAAGGCTGGTTGAATTTACCAGTCTTTGCAATAAGGTCTGCATTGATTATGTAGCTGCTCATGTTCATAGATTGACTAAGAAAGCTGTCTTGCCCGGTGAACATGTGGTTTTGGTTGGCCATGATCTGCTGATGACTCACCGAATCCTGTGATTTATTATTGACCAGCACATGACTGTCATGAATGAACTGCGCGCTTATTGGCTGCTGCTCATCCTGAAAAATATACTGTAATACCGCAACTTGACCACCGGCAGCTTGTGCCAGTTGCGGTATGATCTGTTCGACTAAAATAGTTTGTAATTGAGTCAAACTCTCAACTGATAATAAAAATGCATGCCCGAGATAAGCGTCTACTCCTAGCGTCTGTGTAATACGTGTATTGAGCCCCATTAGTAATTTACTCAAGTCAATCGTGTCAGCCTCTGCGCTATCAGCTGCGTTACGCTTACTACTAATTATAGGTAATAATTCAGGCTGCGGCGGACAATCGATAAAGCGAAAGCGTCGACGTAGTGCCATGTCGAGAGGCGTAAGCGAATGATCTTGAGTATTCATAGTGGCATAGATATCGACGTTATCAGGCACACTAAAAGCACGTCCTGAATATGCGAGATTCACTGTCATCGCATTTGGTTTGCCTGCACGCTTATCTGACTCAATCAAACTGAGCAGCTCGCCAAATACTCGTGAGACATTGGCGCGGTTGATCTCATCGATTAGCATCGCGTAACGCTGCTGAGGATCACGCGCCGCACGCTGACACAACTTTAAAAATGCCCCGTCTTGTACTGCGTAACTCATCTGCGTATGATTAGCGTGGCTATTGTGTACTTGGTTATTATTTACCTGGTTATTGTGTGCTTGGTTAGAGCCCGCCATAACAGGGCGAATCCCTTCCACGAACTCTTCATAACCATAGGCTTGATGGAAGCTCACCATACTAAACCGCTGCTGACCGATGTTTTGATTGTGCTTGGCTTGGTGGTCATGCTGTGCCTGCTGGAACTCTGCTAAGTGCTGTGCCAGCTCATTCAGTAGCGTCATACTCTTAGGCAGTAAATACCATGCGCCGCTGTTGTCTTTATCAAAATAAGCTTGGCTGGCACGATTGTCGAAACTGACTGTTTTAGAGTCTACAGGACTATGTCTGCGCAGCTCTAGCCAAGCGGTACTCTCTAGGTTTTTCTCGCGAGCGTTTTGTGCAGCTTTAGTAATAAAAAATGGATGATCAACGAGCTCTCTGACCTTTACCAAATCCTGCTGCTCCGCGTGTAGGTCCAAAAACACCAAGCACAGCACCTCACGCCAGCTTAAGTCCTGTAACAACTGCCCGAGCAGCTCTTCCCCATTGGTCTCAGGCAGATAATCAGTGTATTGCTTGGCGATTTGGAGCAGTCGATATGTTTTCCCCGTACCTGAGACGCCAGTATAGATAATGTTGGTTGGCTCAGGGGTAGACATATCAGACATAGCGGCATCCAGCATTGAAGCATTCATAAAATAATCATATCGTGTCATTATAACGCGGGTAACAAGCGTGAAGGTATCTACGGGTTAGCTGACTGTCTTGCTGTTTTATAAGCGCAGCAGTTCATGCTAATAATAGTCGAAAGGTAGCGGTTAATGTACCATAGTGTTTATAGTGGTTTTACGCACAGTTGCCGTTATCAAAAAACATCATTCGATTTATCTACATTAAGGAATTTTGTATGTCAGGATTACTAAAAAACCTACCCGCCAAGCTAACTGGTAAGCGACCAGCCAAAGTCTCTGACAACAAAAAACCACCCACCGAAACACCCAGCAGTACGCTAAAACCTATTAACAATCAATTTACCAAACTGCTATCTGTCACCAAATACCTACCTGCTGGTGCACGCTCAAGCATTTTGTCTAAAGCCTTTGGTAAAGTCGTGCCTTACGTAGGGACGACAGGTGTGTACTACGAAACCGTCGAACCAAACCAAGTGGTCGTCAGCCTCAACAATGTCAAAGCGGTACAGAACCATATTGGCTCTATTCACGCAGTAGCCATTACCTTGCTGGCTGAAACAGCAACAGGATTCATTTTGGGTTTAAACCTACCTTCTGATCGTATACTACTGATCAAATCCTACTCGGTTAACTTTTATCGTCCAATCAAAAAAGGTCAAATTGCGGCGGTGGCTAGTCTCTCTGATGAGCAGCGCTTGGAGATTTTAAATACGCCAAAGGGTGAAATGGTTATTCCTTGCGTCATTGATGACCGTGAGTCTGACAGCGACCGCGACCCTATCGTAGTCGAGATGACTTGGGCCTGGATTCCAAAATCTGAGCTAGAAGCACGTCGCCAAGGCTCGGCGGACAAAACAGTAGAAAATGAGACCGTTGATAGTAAATAATGAGTTGGATTGAGGTAACCTGTGATATTTACTTCTTGTAATGCAGGTTACCTATTGGCAATCAATGAGATAAGTGCGCGATGTTCACATCGCACACTTATTTATCTACAGCCTCGCTGGTCGTCTTGTACTCACTACATCAGTCATCACTTCTCTATTTTTGCTTATTACCTATCTTGTTCAATCATTTGTATATCACCGAACTTAGACTAGAACTAGACCAGAATTAGACCAATATTTTGTCATCCGCCAATGCGCTCTCTTTTGTAACTCGCAGCACCTCTTCTAACGTCGTTCGCCCCTCTATCACTTTACGTAGACCATCGGCGCGAATCGATGGCGTTTGTAGGCGCGCATATTCTTCTAGCTCATACTCAGCAGTATTGCTATGGATCATACGGCGCAGCGTATCATCAACTGGCACGACTTCATATATCGCGGTACGACCTCTAAACCCTGATTGATTGCATTTATCACAGCCAACGGGTTTCGGTAAGCGAATGGACGTGTTGACTGCCTTTTCATTATTATCATCTGCATCTGACGCCATGCCAATTTCGGCAAAGAGCTTGGCTTGCTCCGTATCTGCTGCCTGCCAGTCATGACAATGTGGACACAAAGTACGCACCAAACGCTGCGCTACCACACCAATGAGCGAAGACGATAGCAAAAATGGCTCGACACCCATGTCTTGCAAGCGTGTCACTGCACCAATAGCCGTGTTGGTATGTAATGTCGACAAGACCAAATGCCCTGTCAAAGAAGCCTGTACAGCAATCTCCGCCGTCTCTAAGTCACGAATTTCACCTACCATCACGACATCGGGATCTTGGCGCAACATCGCTCGTAGACTCTTAGCAAAGGTCATATCTACTTTATTATTCACTTGCGTTTGTCCGATACCGTCCAACTGGAATTCAATCGGATCTTCGGCGGTCAAGATATTACGAGTTTGGTCATTCAGATCAGTCAATGCAGAATATAGCGTGGTGGTCTTACCCGAACCCGTCGGACCAGTCACCAAAATAATGCCATGTGGACGATGAATCAAACGTTTAAGCTCGGTATAGTCATTATCAGATAGCCCCAAATACGTCATATTTAGGCGACCTGCTTGTTTGTCTAGTAGTCGCATCACCACGCGCTCACCAAAGCTCGATGGCAGTGTCGATACGCGCACATCCACTTCGCGCCCTGCCAATCGCAAGCTGATACGGCCATCTTGCGGTACACGTTTTTCAGCGATATCTAACTTTGCCATGACTTTGATACGCGAGACTAATAATGGCGCCAACTGGCGTTTTGGGGTGATGATTTCTTTGAGCTCACCATCGACACGAAAGCGAACAACCAAGCGCTTCTCGAAGGTTTCTATATGGATATCGGACGCACTTAGACGAATGGCTTCGGACAGTAATGCATTGATCAGGCGGATAATAGGCGCGTCGTCTTGCTGATCCATCAGGTCTTCAGTTTCAGGGACGCTGTCTGCTAGGCTATCAAGGTCTGGATGATCTTCAAGACCAGCGGCGATATGCTGCGACTCTCCTGTATTACCAGCGTAAGCGGCGTTCATACGTTTTTCAAAGTCATCTGCGCTGATACTTTCGTAAGTAGGCACGCTGCGGCTACCTTGCTGCTGCAAAAACCGCACCGCTTCATTGATTGCAGATAATGGTGTGGCTTTTGTCAGTACTAACGTCGGCGGCAACTCAGGGTCAATCGCGAGTATCGCAAAAATCTGATGGCGTTTCGCAAAACTGTACGGTAACTGCATCATAAAGACGACCTAATAAAAATAGTATCAAAAACCAAATCATAGCCGAGCGTTGTAAACACCTTGTACGCCACTGACCAAACCAAAAAGAGTGCAAGTAAGATTGGATGAGTTTGTTATAATAGCATTTTGTTTTAGACGCGTATTATTTTATGCGGTGGGCAGTTTTGGCTATCACCACTCACTTAAAGTTACAGCATATATAGGCATCGATTTTTTATTTTGCTGATGGTGCGCTATTATTGTCTATCTCATTTTTTAATATTGCGAATACGGCTTATGATATTTCGCTATACTCAGTTTCATACCATGTAGGGACGTTGCTCGGCAATGACTTGAAGTACTTGCGCCTATGTCCCTTGTGTTTGAATTATCTTCAACCGATTATATCTACCTCGCCCGCTCGCCATTAGGATTTTTAGTTATGTCAGAGAACGTTAGCACTGCTACTCACCCGACACCACTTTTGCAAGATACTTTTACCGTTGGTAGTCGTACCTTTTCCTCCCGTCTATTGGTCGGTACAGGCAAATATAAAGACATGACTGAGACCGGAGAAGCCATTGCCGCTTCAGCAGCAGAGATCGTGACCGTTGCTATCCGTCGTGTCAACATTGGTCAAAATAGCAATGAGCCTAATTTGCTTGACGTCATCTTACCTGACAAATACACCATTTTACCCAACACTGCTGGTTGCTTCGATGCCGAAACAGCCATTCGTACGTGCAAGCTGGCTCGCGAGCTATTAGGTGGACATAACTTGGTTAAGCTTGAGGTATTGGGCGATGAAAAAACCCTTTATCCCAACATTACCGAGACACTAAAAGCAGCGCAGGTATTAGTCGATGATGGTTTTGAAGTCATGGTTTATAGCTCAGATGATCCTATCGTCGCGCAAGAGCTGGAGAGTATGGGCTGCGTCGCTATTATGCCACTTGGTAGCTTGATTGGTTCTGGACTCGGCTTACTGAATCGTCATACACTCAGTCTCATTATCGAAAATGCCAAAGTCCCTGTATTGGTCGACGCAGGGGTCGGTACAGCGTCTGATGCCGCAATTGCCATGGAGCTTGGCTGTGATGGTGTCCTGATGAACTCCGCCATTGCTAACGCGCAAAACCCAGTAATGATGGCACATGCCATGAAGCACGCTATATGGGCAGGTCGCGCTGCATTTATGGCAGGTCGTATGCCGATGCGTAAGATGGCGACTGCCAGCTCGCCGCAGACAGGGTACTTTTTTCAGTAATCATTTAAACTGAATTACATAAAGACCAATTATAAAATAATAAGACAGAAAGACTACTTGGTCAGCGCTCTGTCAGCTATCATTTTTTATTCATTATCGTCATAAAAGGATTTATTATGCGACTTCTCACAGCAGTCGACCAATTGTTTTTACTTCTTGAGTCGCGTAAACAACCTATGCATGTTGGGGGATTGTTTTTATTTGAACTACCAGAAGGTGCGGATAGCGATTTTGTCTATCAGCTGGTACAACAAATGCAGAACTCTGATGTGCCGCCAAGCTTCCCGTTTAATCAGGTGCTAGAGCATTTGGTGTTTTGGAAAAAAGACAAAGATTTTGATGTGGAGCACCATTTTCACCATGTAGCACTTCCAAGTCCCGGGCGTGTTCGTGAGCTGTTGATGTATGTGTCAAGAGAGCATGGACGACTGCTAGATCGGGCGATGCCTCTGTGGGAATGTCATATTATTGAAGGGATTGAGCCAGAGGTAGAAGGCGGTCCTGAACGGTTTGCTTGGTATTTTAAGATTCATCATTCACTCGTTGATGGTATCGCTGCGATGCGTTTGGTCAAAAAATCCCTGTCGCAGTCTCCTGCTGAGCCTGTCACGCTACCCGTGTGGTCATTGATGGCGCGCCACCGTAACCAAGTCAACGCTATATTGCCTGCCGAAAGATCTATCAAAAAGATCTTAAAAGAGCAGATATCGACCATCAAGCCGGTATTTACAGAGTTGGTAGACAACCTCAAGAACTACGGTGATGAAGGCTATGTCGGTACGTTTGATGCGCCGATGAGTATCTTAAATAAGCGTATATCAGCATCGCGCCGAATCGCGGCGCAGTCCTATGATATACAGCGCTTCAACATGATCGCCGATAGGCTCAAAATCAGTCGAAATGATGTGGTTCTAGCCGTCTGTGGTGGCGCTATACGTCGTTACCTGATATCCATGGATGCGTTGCCAAGCAAGCCTCTCATTGCTTTTGTGCCCATGTCACTACGCACTGACAACAGCATATCGGGCAATCAATTGTCATTTATATTGGCAAACTTGGGCACGCATTTAGACGATCCGATGCGTAGAGTAGAGCTAATCCACCGTAGTATGAATAATGGCAAGCGCCGCTTTCGCCGTATGAATCAAGCGCAAGTCATTAACTACAGTATCGTCTCATACGCTTGGGAAGGCATTAATCTAGCGACTGGACTGTTCCCTAAAAAACAAGCGTTCAACCTAATTATCTCTAACGTTCCTGGCTCTGAGAAACCCCTCTACTGGAACGGTGCACGTTTGCAGTCTTTGTACCCCGCTTCTATCGTATTTAATGGTCAAGCCATGAATATTACCTTAGCCAGTTATTTGGATAGGATTGAGTTTGGCATTACTGCATGTAGCAAAGCCTTGCCGCGTGTACAGGACATGCTGATGCTGATAGAGCAAGAGTTGCAACTGCTTGAGACCACCAGTAAAGAGATGGCGTTTAAAGGCATTACTGTTGAAGACAAAGGCGGCAATAAGGGTAATAATAAAACAAAAAAGCTGGCTCCATAACGGAACCAGCTTTTTGTTGTTTGGATAACAGCTATTTACTCTTCAGATAACCCAGTGCTATTAGCTATCTACTAGATAGCTCTGCATTTCGTCTGCGCTTAGATAGCGTCGCCCCAGATTGGCACGACTGTCTGCATCAATGGCTTAAGCAATTTCACATTACAAGCAAAGATAGAACCTGACGTCATAGAGTTGTGCGCACCAGTATGGTCAACTACAACGCCGCGTGCTTCAGTCACAATCAACTCACCTGCTGCGATATCCCAAGGCTTGATAGACATCTCAAAATAACCGTCAAAACGACCAGCAGCGACATAACATAGATCAAGCGCAGCTGAACCCATACGGCGTACCTGACCACCTGCCTCAGATACCTTCTGTAAGCTCTCAAAATGCTGTTTAGCAAAAGAGACCACTTCGCCATTACGCTTACGCTCAAGCGGATGACCGGTCGTAAAGAAACCACCATCAATGGTTTTGCGTTCGCTCACTTGCATACGGCGATTGTTCAGGCGCGCGCCTTTACCGCGGCTCGCTGAGAACATCTCATCACGAACAGGATCATAGACCACACCATGTTGGGTGACGCCTTTGTGCTGTACAGCGATAGATACACAGAACTGCGGTACACCATGTACAAAGTTTTTGGTGCCATCTAGTGGATCGATAATCCAGCACCAGTCAGCATCTTCACCGCGACCTTCTTGCATACCAAACTCTTCACCCAAAAACGAATGATCAGGGTAGCTGGCTTTTAGCGTCTCGATTGTAAGCTCTTCGCTAAAGCGATCGATACGCGTGACTAGACCATCAAGTCCTTTAGACTCAATATCTAACTCAATCTTGTGGCGGTTTTGATGCGCATATAAAATCTCTTTACCAACTTTTTCAGCAGTACGCGCTGCGATGACGACCATGGGTTCCATAAATAACCTATTTGCTTGATGAATGAATATAAAAAATAAGACCAACTCTGTGCCCACAACATGCCAAACAGCCGCCGCATCACACCACATCTATGCGATTTAAAAACGTGTCTCTTATAAATGAAAATTTATAAACGACAATCGCATTATACTAAAATTGTTCGATAAAAACGAAAAAACCATTACGCTGACGATACCAATGTTTTGATAGTCATAGACACTGCGCAAGTTGTAAAAAAGTTAGCACCTACGGCTAGCAGGTGTTTGCTCTGTTTAGAGAGCTAATATTTGTGTCATTCAATGTATATTTAAAGTATTGAGTGACACAATCATAGAATGAAATAATCCGTGCTATGACAAGAGCTGCTTGAGCTGCCCTATCACACCAGCGACGTCTAGACCACAGTCTGCCAATTGCTCTGCTTGTGAGCCGTGAGCGATAAAGCGATCAGAAATACCTATATTACTAACTGATGGACGCTGACGTTTGAAGGCTGTAGATTCATTGAGCAAATACTCATTTACCGCGCTACCTGCGCCGCCCATAATCATGTGCTCTTCTAGCGTTGCAATATGAGTCACCCCTTGCGCCAATAATCTTTCAATCATTGCCGTATCTAAAGGCTTTACCCAGCGCATATTGATCACATGTACCTGACACGCCAGCGTGGTATCAGTGGCTATGCTCTCAGCTGCTTGTTGTGCTGTTGCCACTATCGTACCGAATGCCAGTAACGCAAGCTTATGAGGCGCATCATCGCTGCCAACGACTGAATCGACAACCGCTTCACCAATTTTATAAATTTGTGCTGGTTGCTCGATAGCAGCGCCAGTACCAGTGCCGCGCGGATAACGCACAGCAGTGCAGCCTTGGTATTCATAGCAGGTATTGAGCAGATGGTAGCACTCGTTCTCATCTTTTGGTGCTGCAATGATGACATTAGGAATACCACGCAAAAACCCAAAATCAAACACGCCAGCGTGCGTAGCACCGTCTTCACCCACTAACCCTGCTCGATCGATGGCAAACATCACATCGAGATTTTGCAAAGCCACATCATGAATCAGCTGATCGTAACCGCGCTGCAAAAACGTCGAGTAAATCGCAACAATAGGTTTAACGCCTTGGGTTGCCATACCCGCGGCTAGCGTGACCGCATGTTGCTCAGCGATAGCCACATCGAAAAAACGCTCTGGGAAATGACGAGCAAAGTCAATCATCCCTGAGCCTTCTTCCATAGCAGGCGTGATTGCCAACAGCTTATCGTCCTCGTCCGCTTTATCACATAAAAACTTGCCAAATACTTGCGAGTACTTCAGCGCAGGTTTTGTATCTGGTTTAATTGGTTCTATAGATTCATTCGAGATTTCATTATGACTCTCGGCGGGTAGCTTACTAATCGCATGATAGCCAACTGGATCTAATTCTGCTGGCGCAAAGCCTTTGCCCTTGGTGGTATATATATGTACCAAGACTGGGCCTTTGATCTGCTTTGCTAATGACAACACTCGCAAGAGTTCAGGAATATCATGCCCATCGAATGGACCAAAATAGGTAAAACCAATGGCTTTAAACAAGTTATCTTCTAACATCGGTACGTCACGCATCTCTTTGTGACGTTTACGGCGATCAAATGCTTGCATATCAGGGCGCTTACACAGCACCGGCTTGCCCGTCTCAGAGATATCGACTTGGTAGCCTGACTCCCACAGCATTGCTAGATGTCGCGAAAACCCACCGATAGAACAAGATATCGACATGTCGTTATCATTTAAGATAACCAGTAGATCAGCGTCTTGTTGTACGGCATCGTTCATCGCTTCAAACGCCATACCGCCTGTCATTGCCCCGTCACCAATGATACAAGCAACCGTTTGTGCTCGGCCTTGATGGCGTAGCGCCAGACTCATGCCCAGACCTGCTGAGATAGAGGTCGATGAATGCCCCACACCAAAAGTATCGTAAACAGACTCAGCGCGCTCAGGAAATGCCGTCAGACCATCTTTAGATCTAATGGTCGCCAACTGATCACGGCGACCAGTCAATACTTTGTGCGCATAGGCTTGATGCCCCACATCCCATACAATCTGATCTTGCGGCATATCTAGCAAATAATGCAACACGATGGTCAGCTCAATCACACCCAAATTAGCGCCAAAATGTCCCCCACTCTGACCGGCTGAATACAGCAAAAAAAGACGCAGCTCATCAGCTAGCGTAATTAGCTGAGCTGATGACAACGTATTCATATCAGAGGGAGAGTCTATCGAATCAAGCAATGGCGTATTAGGGCGTACACGTGGAATCACAGTATAAGTCTGCTGTAAGCTCGATAGCTGGGCAGCAGGATCAGATACTGATGCAGATAGGGACTGAGACTTTGGGGAGTGAGGTGACTGCTGCATAAACCGTACGATACCTACCAATCTGCTGACAAGACGCGCCTGTAGTATAGTTAAGACTACAACCAAGGCACGCCAATAATATCTACATCGTTATTGATGTAATCGACCATATAATTATTCATGCAACTTTTACGTGTATATAGCTGCGCTACGTATACCATCGGCACACTACCCTAGTAGATCATGCCTTAAGACTACGTGTTTGATACTGCGTGGTGCGTTGATACTGTGTGCTTCACCGCTAGAGACTATATTAAGGGCTGTGTTAGAGAGTGTTATTATGCCCTATTAGTTTGCATCAATATCGGATGTTAGTGACGACATAGTAATGTAAGGGTATAGACTTGTCACTGTATCCGTCAAAATAGTATGGCATAATAGCATTTTTTTTTAATTGTCGCTTTAATCATCGTGCGTCGTATGTGAACTTTGTGTGTTTTTATAATAAATACAATAAGCACGCGCTCTTTACGAACAGGGTATACTGATAATAGCTTAGCCAAATTATATAGGTTAGGATATCGTCGCTGTTTTAGTACAGACATCACAAACGCTTTACCGCCACGATTATAGGCTTATGCAGGACAGCAATGTCATATCAATTTATCACTAGTGCCAAATTACCAACTCGTCACGGCGAGTTCGATATTCATATCTTTGAGAACGACGAGGGTCAAGAGCATGTGATGTTGACCGCTGGTCTGTCTGCGGTCGATCAAGAGACCAGCAGCACGACTGCACAGCACTCAAGTAATGCTGACTCAGTCTCTCCAGTTCCGCTAGTGCGTATTCATTCTGAATGCCTGACGGGTGATGCCTTTAGCTCATTGAAGTGTGACTGTGGTCCGCAGCTCAATAGCGCCATGCAAGCGATACAAGAAGCTGGGTGCGGTGCAATTTTGTATCTTCGTCAAGAAGGTCGCGGTATTGGTCTAACCAACAAGATTCGCGCTTATGCCCTGCAAGACCAAGGACACGATACGCTAGATGCCAATCTCATGTTGGGGTTGCCTGCTGATGCGCGTATATATGACATGTGCGGGCCGATGCTGGCACATATCGGCGTTGACGCTGTGAGACTCATCACTAATAACCCAAATAAGGTTGCTTATTTGACTGAGCACGGTATCGATGTCGTTGAACGTGTGCCCATGCTCGTTGGCGTAAACGACATGAATGCTGAATACCTAGCAACTAAGCGCGACAGAATGGGACATCTACTGGATCAAGACCTCAATCTCGACAAAGACTTTAATACAGCCATACACCTGAACAAATAGACAGCTTATGAGTATTTCACACACAGACAACATGACAGACTTGCCCGAGATCGCCTCAGTGGCCACGCCAACCAACAGCGACATCATGCGAGTGCGTGAGTTTTTGGTTGATTTGCAGGCACGTATTTGTGACTCTCTAGAAGCGCAAGAGCGTGATGGTGGCGGCAATGCCACCTTTGTTCCTGATAATTGGGAGCGTGCAGAAGGCGGTGGCGGTCGGTCATGCGTATTAGCCGATGGCGCGGTCATCGAAAAAGCAGGCGTGATGTTCAGCCATATTCATGTCCACAATCTGCCAGCCTCAGCGACGGCACGCCATCCTAATATCGCTGGCCGAAAAGCCCAAGCGATGGGCGTCTCACTGGTTGTCCATCCCAAAAACCCTAACGTGCCGACCAGCCATGCCAATGTACGTCTGTTTGTGGCAGAAGCAGAAGGCGAAGCGCCTATTTGGTGGTTTGGTGGTGGTTTTGATTTGACCCCTTTTTATCCTGTTTTGGCAGACTGCGTGCACTGGCATCAGGTGTGCCATGATTTATGTGCGCCATTTGGTGATAATATTTATGCTGATTTTAAGCAGTGGTGCGATGAGTATTTTCATCTGCGTCATCGCGATGAACAACGCGGTATCGGTGGCCTGTTCTATGATGACGTCAGTACCGAGAGTCGCGGCTGGGATTTTGAGACCTGCTTTAATTTTATGAAAGCAGTTGGTAACGGTTATCTTGACGGCATCATGCCCATCTTTGAGCAGCGTAAAAATACACCTTATACTGATGAACAGCGTGAATTTCAGCTCTATCGTCGTGGTCGTTATGTTGAATACAACCTTGTCTACGATCGTGGGACGTTGTTCGGATTGCAAAGTAACGGACGTATCGAGTCTATACTAGTCAGTATGCCGCCGCTTGCTAGCTGGCACTACCGCCTCGAGCCTGCTGAAGGTACGCCTGAGTTTGAGTTGACTGACTATTATTTAAAGCCCCGTGATTGGCTGGCATTAGAGGTCCATAAATAGTTCGTATTTGTCAGTACCTGATATCATCATTATCAGAAGTTCTGTTTTTGTTAGAGAACTCCCATCGAGTCAGCTGCAATAGCTGACTTTTTTCGTTCAAAAATTTCTATTTATCGTGTACGTTATTGCGTTTTTATAGCAAAAAACAAAAGTATAAAAACAAAAAAACTGAGCACTGAGTCCACACATCTTAAACATCTTCACAATAACCTGAACGCTTACGAGGATATAACAACTATATCATCACCATTTTGCAGATAACGGCTACAATAAGAGAAGTTCTTTGACGGTCACTGTACATAAAAGAATTTTCGGCAGTATTTTTATAATAATATTTTAGGCAAAGTGAGCGTTTACAATGACGTCTGCGATTGGCCAAGTTTAAAGGAGTAAGTCATATGGCACAGGTTCACACCAACAAATCTTTAAAGTCTTTATTCAGCATTACCTTGATGGCAGCTGCATTAGGTTTAACCGCCTGTAGCAGTCCAGCAGATGATTCTGATATCAAAGCACGACAAGACAGTATGAAAAGCTGGGGCGATGCGATGGGCGTCATGGGTGATATGGTCAAAGCGCCTGATACATTCGATGCTGCAGTGTTCAAAGAACAAGCCGCATTCTTAGCAGAAGACGCTTCAAGTCCTTGGAGTCATTTTGAAAACCAAGAATCTATGGGTAACGCGACTGAAGCTGTTTGGTCAAATGCTGATGGCTTCAGTGCTGAAGCAGATAATTTCCAAAAAGTGACTGCTGATCTGAGCGCTGCTGCACAGACAGCTACGAGTGCCAGTGACGTTCAGCCTGCTTTTGGTGAAGTGGGTGCAAGCTGCAAATCGTGCCACACAGAATTTAGAGCAAAGAATGACTAGGGCGTATCCCTAATTCAAACGCTTATCACTAAATGGGCTAAAAATGGCTAAATCTTTGACAAACGGCGTCAAATAGCTGGTCAATATCTCGATATTGTCTGCACTATCTTCCTTGTTTGCCTGCGATTTATTTCATTTTTATCACCATTTTTGAAATAGGGACACGCCCTAACTCTAGCCATTCATAAAAAACAGCCAAACAAAAACCACCCTATCAAAGATAGCGTGGTTTTTTCGTTTTTGAAATTAAGTTTCGTCAGCCGCAAACAGTACATTGCGAACCACAGAGCGCGAGTCTGCTGATCCACCTAGAGAGCCTGATAGTATCCCTACAGCTGCCAAAAAAGACGCTAGACGCATGTGGGCTGCAAAGGTTGCGCCATCCTTGTCAGAGGTCCATGTACTCATCAATGGGTCTGGAAACACAAAGACCACCACACCATACATGAGCACACCAAACATAAAAAAAAGATAGATCAAAGTCAGCATCAGTGCGACATAAGTCGCTCCAGCCGTGACCACTGAGCTCTCTGACGTCTGCCCTCGCCGCGTGGATACTAGCCGAAAGGAAAAAGCGCGGTACAGTACAAACGTGGCTGCCAAAAAACTTGCTACTACAAATATCATTAGCTGATTATAAGAGACCGAGGCTGCAAAGTCCCAAGTCTCGCCGCCGAAGATGAGTACAATAATCACTGATAGCGCGGTTGCGATCATGGTTGGCAGTTTGGTAGCGATACGCAAAGGATTGGCGCGAATAGCCCCGCGAAGAATACGTGGAAGATTACCAAAAACATGCCGCATAATAAAAGCACATCTACTGCCTTCAGAGTAACGGTCATTAGCCTCTCGTGGCAAGTTTTTACTCATTTGCTGATACTGTGTATTTGTGAAGTGCCGCATGGTATCAAGATCGTCTGGCACTTGGACGCGTGCCATATAATTGGTTGGTGTGTCCGCGTAGTTGAGATTGAGCAGCCGTCCAAAACAATGCAACATGAGGCTGGCTAAACGCTCGGTACGTAGCGCTGGCTTAGGAGTGCTATCTTCTCCGTAGGCGATCAAACGGCGCGTTGAAATCACAGCGACATTGGTGATTTGTGAAGGAAGGGCCAAGAGATAGGACATCGACGCCGCTGCAACTTCTACGTCCGTAATGATAAGCAGAAAAGCAAGTTTGCGTTCGGTTTTCTCATTGATACCGATTTGAATGAAATCAAGAGCTAGATAACCGTTTTCGCTCGAGTTAAGACTAGGACTTGCAAAAGAAAAGGATTCGACCTGTACCGCTAGATTCTGCTGGACGATCTGACTAAAGGTAGCCGTTGCTGCCGCCGTCAGATCATTGAAAGCACCGTCGCTCTCTCGCCCAGCCATATCGAGCCTCATAATACCGACAGCGAGATTCTATCGGTCACTGAGGGATGCAGCGGATCAAATGAGAACTCTGTACCAGCCAAGCTACTCGGTCACCGGTTTGTTGGTTTCGTTAGTGTGGTTAGCGTCTTCACCTTGTTGCTCGTTTATTTGCTTAACAATAGACTTTACTGAAGGGTCGCTCAAATCTATCGTGCGGATTGGGAACGGAATATTGATGTCTGCTGCATCAAGAGCGTTTTTGATCTCGACGATCACTTGATGAATCGAGGTGACTTTGTTGGCCTGCGTGCCATCTTCGATGAACCAGCGTACCATCAGATCCATAGACGAGCCACCGAACCCTGTCGCAATCACGCTAGGTGTGGCCTTCTTTGACACGCTACTGACTTTGTCTAGCGCTTGCAGAATCTCAGCTTTTGCGGTTTCGATATCATCCTCATAACCAATACCAACCGCCACTTGTAGACGACGCTGTTTATAAGCGGTGTTGACCGTCAATGCCGAGGTATACAGCTCCGAGTTTGGGATAACCACTTGCCTACCATCATACGTTTTGATGGTCGTTGCACGAATTTTGATATCTTCAACCGTGCCTTCATAGTCCCCTGAGACAATCTGATCGCCGATACGAAATGGCTCTGATATCAGCAGTAAAATACCAGAGAGTAGGTTTTGGAAAATGTCTTTGAAGGCAAAACCAATCGCTACCGAACCGATACCAAGCGCGCCGATGAGCTTAGCAGGTGTGAATCCTGGAATAGCAACGACCATGGCGATCATAAAGCCAATAAATAAAATAAGTGCCCCGCCTATCCGCTGGAACACCTTTACCAAGTTTTGATGACGCACGCGCGCGCCGAGTATTTTATGTACCACTTTTTTAAATACAATAGACAATAGCCAAAAAATACCCAGAACAATAAGCGCCGCCACAAAGTATGGAATGCGCTCGATAAAGCCGCTCGCCAAATCTTGCGTGGTATAGACCACTTGTTGATAGATGGTCACACCATCGGTTAGCGTGTTCGATATGCGGCTCAAATCAGGGGTGGGCATAAAGGGTTACTCCTATTATTGTTTTAGCGCGTGTTTAAAAGGATAAATAGCTGGCTGTAATAACTGGCTGCATTGCCAATTACAATATCTCAATTACGACATCAAATCAGCTTGTACAATTTCGATCCAGTAACCATCGACATCTTTGATAAAGGCAATGTTTTTCATACTGCCATCTTCTGGGCGTTTTTTGAATTCGACATCGTTTTTATCAAACCAAGCAACCGCCTCTTCTAAATTCGGTACGCTAAAACAAATATGACCGAAACCTTGCGGGTCTTGATTACCATCATGATAGCTAAAGTCAGCTTTTGTCTCGGTGCCGTAGTTGTGCGTCAACTCCAAAATACCGCGCTGACGAAACGCAAAGATTTCTAAATCGTCGCCAGTTGGCAAGTTTTCACGCTCGCTCTCGGTCAATTTTGCCAAGAAATACAAATCAAATCCCATATCAGGGAACTTTTTGACCGCAAGCAGTGTCATACCCAGAACGCCCGTGTAAAACGCTAATGATTTGGCGGGATCTTTGACACGTAGCATCGTATGGTTAAAGGTAAATCCTGTCGTTTGCGCGGAGATTGGCTGAACGCCATCAGTACTAACGCTGCTGGCTGGCTGGTTTATGATTGAGTCATTATTGTTAGAGGGAGCAGACATAATTATCCTAATATAATTCAACAAATAGATTTATGGTTGCGCAAGTCTCGGCTGTCATAATTCGCGCATCCCTTTCATCATAATAAAAAATAGCAAAATAAGTGATAGGGTTTTGTAAGAGTATGAACAAAGTATGTTCATATTTAAGCAAATATTAACTGTCTAAGAATTTAACCTTTCCTGTTGCCAAATCATACTCAGCACCAACGACGAGCAGCTTACCACTATTGGTCAAATCCTCTAGTGCACGTGATCCATGCTTTAGCTGACTGACGGACATACGTACGTTGGCACGGATAGAGCGATCGACCAGCTCGTCTGCATCGACAGATTGACCATTGGCAGTTGCCAATTCATGTAAGTTATAGACACTTGGACGAATACGATCAACGATAGACTGTAAGTTAGGCGAGTAATTCTGTTCAGGATTGATCAAAGTCTCAACACAAGCGGTAACCGCACCGCACTGGGAGTGTCCAAGGACAACCACCAACTGCGTACCAAAAGCCTCTGCTGCAAACTCGATTGAGCCTATCTGTGAGGGTGCCACCACATTGCCCGCAACACGTATGACAAACAAGTCTCCCAATCCTTGATCAAAGACAATCTCAACAGGTACTCGTGCATCCGAGCAGCCCAAAATAATGGCCAACGGATTCTGGTCTTTGACCAATTCTGGGCGGCGCTGCATATATTCATCGGTACTGGTGAGGCTATCCACGTAGCGTGCGTTACCTTCTTTTAACAGCTCAAGCGCTTCTTGACCGGTTGTTGGACGTGTATCGTTAGGCATGAGAGATCCTTTATTATCAATAATATGAGAGTTATAAGTGGCTTTGCATATATATTCAAACATAGGTATACGCACAACTACCAGCTTATCACGCGTATGATGTTTGTCAGCCATATTGTGATTGTATAGGAATAACAGCCAAAAAATGATAAAAAACTTTGTTTAAATGTCATTATATAAAGCACATATCACTAGAAATATCGCCGTGTTTATCGCTGTCATAGCGGTAAGGCTCGCATCACTGATAACGAACTTGCACTGATTTGCATCAAGGGTTTGCTATAATGTGCAGGAATCAGGCAACAATCAAACAGTAATCAAATCGTGCTTACGCTCCTGCCAGTTTTTTGATGACAGCGAGCGACCTCGATGGCCACGCCAGCTACTATATCGGATGCTTAGGAACAGATATTATGACCGACCCATCTCAAAACACGCACACCACTTCTGCGTCTCTTCATGATGACAAGACACTACTGAAAATAACGGGTCTCAAAAAAACCTACGATCAAACCGAAGTGCTAAAAGACATCAACCTTGATATTAAGCATGGTGAGTTTCTGACGCTGCTGGGCCCATCAGGATGTGGCAAAACCACATTGCTACGCTTGATTGCTGGTTTTGAGCAACCAAATGCAGGCGCAATACACTTGGATGGCGTACAAATGGCAGGCTTGCCTGCTGATAAGCGCCCGGTCAATACGGTCTTTCAGCAGTACGCATTGTTTCCCCACATGAGCGTCGCGCAAAATGTCGCGTATGGACTGACCTTAAAAAAAGTACCGAAAGATGAAGTTAAAACGCGGGTCAGTGAGATGTTGGCCATGGTGCAGTTGGAGCATTTAGCCAACCGCAAACCACAAGACTTATCTGGTGGACAGCAGCAGCGCGTGGCAATCGCGCGCGCCGTAATCAATCGACCCAAATTGTTATTGCTTGATGAACCATTATCTGCGCTCGATCATAAACTGCGGTTGCAAATGCAGTCTGAGCTAAAGCGCTTACAGCGCGAGCTGGGCATTACCTTTGTGTTTGTGACCCATGATCAAGAAGAAGCGCTGTCGATGTCAGACCGTATCGCGGTGATGAAAGATGGCACGTTCCAACAAATCGGTACGCCTATCGAGATTTATGAAACCCCCGCCAATTTGTTTACCGCCAAGTTCATTGGTGAGACCAATCTATTTAGAGCCGAAGTTAAGGGCGTCTATCCAGACCAGCCAGATCGTGACGGTAACGTGACCAATGGGCGCATTGAAGTCGAAGTCTGTGAAGCACAGGCGCAAGAGGGACCAACCACGCGGCGTAATCTGCGTCGACCCAATTTTGCCAATGATGTGCAAGTGGGCGACATTGTCAATTTATTACTACGCCCTGAAGATCTGCGTATCTATGATCCAAAAGACAATGAGCATAATGGACTAGTAGGCCGCGTCATTGAAAGTAACTATAAGGGCAGTACCTTGGACTCTATTATTGAATTGGCCAATGGTCATATTATTAAGGCCTCTGAATTCTTTGATGAAGACGACCCAAGCTTTGATTATAAATTAAACGAAGGCGTAAAAGTCTCATGGGTCGATGGCTGGGAGTGGGTATTGCCAAATGATACTGACCATGTACATAATTCGACTGCACACAAGGATGGGAGCTGATGGCACGCAATCACCTAAGCAGCAAAAGTCCATTTCGTACGGTCACGCTCTGGCTGATTTGGGGCTGGTTACTTATTTTTGCGCTATTACCAAATATATTGGTGATCGCGGTCAGCTTTTTGACCCGAGACAGTAGTGATTTTATTAGTTTGCCTGTCAGCATCGACAGTTATGTGCGCATGGTTGATCCGTTATATTTTGAGGTATTTGTCCATTCATTATGGATGGCAGGTATCACAACGGTGATCTGCTTGCTACTGGGCTACCCTTTTGCGTGGCTAGTATCTAGGGTGAAAGTACGATGGCAACCGCTACTTATGCTGCTATTGATCCTGCCATTTTGGACCAACTCTTTGGTACGAACCTATGCGCTCAAACTGCTCTTTGCTAATAATGGCTTGATTAATAAGTCGCTGCTGGCAATTGGTGTCATTGATACCCCTATCGATATTTTATATACACAAGGCGCGGTGATTGCAGGCCTCACGTACTTGTTATTCCCCTTTATGGTATTGCCGTTATATGCGGTGTTTACCGATTTGCGCAATGATATGCTGCTGGCCTCACAAGATTTGGGCGCTACGAAAATGCAAACCTTTTGGCACGTGGTGCTGCCTTTAACGACACCGGGCATCATCTCTGGCTTACTGCTCGTGCTCTTGCCGGCGATGGGTATGTTTTATGTGGCAGATATTTTGGGCGGTTCTCGTAACTTACTGGTCGGTAATATCATCAAAAACCAGTTTTTGGACGCCCGCGACTGGCCCTTTGGTGCGGCGGCGAGCGTGCTATTGACGCTTGCGATGGCAGTACTACTGCTGGCTTACCGTGCTAGTAGCCGCCGTATTGGCAAAACTGATTTTAATGAGGTGGCCTAATGTCTTATAGCTCACCAAACAAAACAACTCGTAAGCTAAAAATCGGCAGTATCGCTGCCAAAGGCTATCTCGGACTTATTTATACCTTGTTATATCTACCTATCATTGTCTTGGTAGTGATGTCATTTAATAAGTCAAAAATCGGTTATAACTGGGGCGGTTTTAGCTTGAAGTGGTACGAGTCGCTATTTAACAACCAAGCGATGCTCGATGCGTTTTGGCATTCTATTGTACTAGGACTGGTGGCCGCTACCGTCTCAACCTTGATAGGCACGCTCACCGCACTGGCGCTACACCGTTATAATTTTCGTGGTAAAGGCTTGCTAAATGGGCTGCTATTTGTCCTGATGATGTCGCCTGAGATTGTATTAGCCATCTCATTATTAGCACTGTTTTTGTTGATCGGTCTACAGTTAGGCTTTGTCTCACTATTGTTGGCGCACATTACCTTTTGCCTACCCTTCGTTGTGATTACCGTTTTTGCACGCTTAAGTAGCTTAGATGAGCGCTTGATGGAAGCGGCACGCGATTTGGGCGCTAGCGAATCTACGATGGTACGTACAGTGCTCATTCCCGTTATCCTGCCAGCGGTCATGGCAGGTTGGTTGCTGGCTTTTACCTTATCGCTCGATGATGTGGTGGTATCGACTTTCGTCACGGGGCCAAGCTATGAGATTTTACCGCTACGTATTTATTCTATGGTGCGGGTCGGTCTCAAGCCAGAAGTCAATGCGATAGGGACGTTATTGCTGGTTGCTTCGCTGGTATTGGTCGTCATCTCACAGCTGTTATTACGTAAGCGCTAAATGTTGATTGCTTATTAATTGCTCATTAACTACTCATTACTGATGGACTATGAGTGAAAGTCAGCGCTATATTGACTATAATGAATTTTTCTCACGGTAGCGGTTAGGTCATATCATGCTTGAGTTACGTCATCTTAATACATTAACCGCGCTGCGTGCGCATGGTTCGCTTGCGGCAGCGGCAGACGAGCTACACGTCACTGCCTCTGCTGTGTCACATCAGCTAAAAGAGCTCGAGAACTATTACGATATCAGCTTGGTCAATCGCCGAACTCGTCCGCTTAGCTTTACGCCAGCGGGCAAGGCGGTTCTATCATTAGCAGACAATATCCTGCCGCAAGTGACTCGCACCAAATCCAACCTCAAACGCTTAGCACACGGTCAAGCTGGACGATTGCGACTGGCATCAGAGTGCCACAGTTGTTTTGACTGGCTCATGCCGATACTCAATCACTATCGCCGTGAGTGGTCGGATGTCGAGCTCGACTTTGCCACAGGGTTTGAGCCTGAGCCGCATCATCTGCTGATGGAAGGTGATATTGATCTACTCATTACGACCAGCGATTTGCCGCTCGATGGTATCAGTTATCAGCCATTGTTTGAGTATGAGAGCCGTTTGGTGCTGTCACCAACACATGATTTGGCAGCACAAGATTTTATCGAGCCAGATGACTTGACCAACGAGACGCTTATTGCCTATCCCGTAGAAGCCAAACGTCTCGATATCATTGCCAACTTTATGACGCCAGCGCAAGTCAGCTTTGAGAATGTCCGTACAACAGAGCTGACCGCAATGCTGATCCAGCTGGTCGCGAGCGAGCGCGGTGTGGCAGCACTGCCCGACTGGGTCGTTGCTGAATATGAGAAAAAAGGGTGGGTCGTCTCACGACCCTTAGGTGATGGCGTACATTGTCAGCTATACGCAGCGACACGTACTTCTAGTCAAGATATTGCTTATATGCAGGGATTTGCCAATTTATTGGAAGGGATCGTCAAGCCAGTTTAATATTTCACTGTTTATTACATTTTTTGGTTATAAAATATCGTTCGCTTTCTTACGTTATGATAGGCGTTATGGCAAATAATGGTTCCCTAGTGAGGACTTGAGCATGAGGCTTTGGGACATTGGTATCAATGGTTCAAATTATTAAATAATTGCAGTGTTCTTTCTGGACATTTATATAGAATATAGGATGTTTTCAAAAATGAGTGAAACAGCAGATTTATTCCGTAACGAGCAAGAAAGCTCTCAATTTAACGCATGTGTCGGTAACAACGGCTGGAGAGGAATGTTCTCTCATATTGATGGCTACCAATCAGCTACTTTAGTAATGTTAGAATCCATCTTATCTCAATATATTCCAGATGTAGATTGCAATAGACCTAAGCACGCCTTTCTTTGGAATAATGATACCTCAGTTTATCCTATACTATTTACTGCTAGACATTTTATTGAAATTTATATTAAACAAAAAATAGATACTATTAATTACTTTAAAGTTAAAGAAAATATTGATGAAAAACTAGTGAAAACACATGATATAGAAAGACTTTGGAATATTTTTGTTGATATTGTTGAGAGAACAAAGGATTCAAGACTGGCTGTTTATATAGAAAAAATCGCACCTTATATTCAAGACTTTAACAGCATAGACCCGACTGGAGAAACGTTTAGATACCCATACAGCTCTGAAGGAGCAATGCATTTAGAAGGTATGGGAGTAATCGGGCTTTACAATTTCTATAATAAATTTACTGAATTATCTAAAATTTGTGAATCGTTTACTTATGAAATGGATTCGCTAGTAGACGAGTACAAAGCAAAAACCTTTACTAAAAGTCTAAGTCGGAAAGATATAGAGGCTATAGCGCAAGAGCTGCCTATTTTCGAGGAATGGAGTAACCCTAGTTTCTCCGATATAAAAAAAAACTTGAAGGCTAAGCTATTAATAGGCTCTAGAGAACTATCGGAAGCGATTAATATTATCAAAAATCATATGGAGTTTAAACGTTATATTTATCCAAATATTTATGAACTTCAAATAGATAAAGATAAGTTATCTGAAATTTTATCTGGTGATCTGAACGAAGGTCATATTAATACCCTTACAGATGAAGAAATAGCAAGCTTAAGAACCCTAGTAGAGTTAGGAACAGCTATAATGGGAGGGCGATATTTTTCAGAAGATTATGAGAACCTATTCAATTCGTTTTTACAAGAATCTAGATTATGTGAGTATGAGAAACAGTCTAATTATGAATACAGTATCAGGAACAAGCATCGAATAAAAGATGGATTGAATAGAATTAATTATACCCCACTGGAACCACCAAAACAGACTTCTTAAACAATTAACAGACTAATATGATTGAACCACTTATAACAGACCATTAAACGATTAATATCTACTAATGACTACAAAACCAACTTAAAGAAATAAAAGCCAAGCGCGGTTGCTAATAATGTCAGTCCAACGTGCAAGCCGATGAGCGCTAAGCCTGCCAGCAGTCGCCCGTCATGGATAAAGCCAAATACCTCTGCACTGAAAGTACTAAAGGTAGTCAACCCACCCAAAAACCCAGTAATCACAAACACACGAACGTTATCAGATAGACCACTTCCCATGCGCTCAAACCACACCAGTGCCAGTCCTATCAGCAGTCCACCCAAGATATTAGCGCCGAGCGTGCCAAGTGGTATCCAGTTGTGTAACGCATTAAAGCGCGACAACCACGCACGCAAACAAGCACCAAGTGCTGCTCCCAGACCAATAGCAAGCCACTGCATAGACTGTCCTTAGTTCGTATAAATTTGTTGGACAAAAAGCTCAATTATACGGCTGGTAACTCTGTCATTGGCCAGCGCGGAATACAGCTAACGGCCAAATCATCTGACTGCCCAGCTTGCAAGCGCTCAAACCCTGCATAAGCAATCATCGCGCCATTGTCTGTACACAGCGCGGGCGGTGCATAGTGGACCGTCGCATTGATCTTAGCCAGCTCTGCCTCTAGCATCTCGCGCAGGTGCGTATTGGCACTGACGCCACCTGCAATGACCAAACGGCTCATACCTGCTTGCTTGAGTGCTTTGACGCATTTTTTCACTAAGGTATCGACCATCGCATATTGGAAGCTCGCGGCGATATCCGCGCGAATTTGCGGATCACTATCAGAGCCAGCAGTGTCTTTAATCAGGTTATGTACCGCTGTTTTCATACCGCTAAACGAAAAGTCCAAACCTCGATGTAGCATCGGTCTTGGAAGCGCATAAGCATCAGGATTGCCAGCTTCTGCCAGTTTGGCAACATTAGGCCCACCGGGATAAGGTAAGCCTAGCATCTTAGCGGCTTTATCAAAGCACTCCCCTGCCGCATCATCGATGGACTCGCCTAGTATCTCATACTCGCCGATGCCTTTAGCCGCGATCAGCTGGGTATGGCCACCTGAGACGAGCAAAGAGACAAACGGAAAAGCGGGCGGATTAGCGCCCATCAGCGGCGCCAATAAATGCCCTTCCATATGATGAATACCAATCGCAGGAATATCCAAACCATATGCCAAGCTACGACCAAACAATGCACCCGTCATCAGAGCACCAATAAGACCTGGACCTTTGGTAAAGGCGATCGCATCGATATCGCTTTTATTCATATTGCACTGCTCAAGCAGCTCGTTGAGCAATGGCACAAGTTTACGAATATGATCGCGACTGGCAAGCTCAGGTACAACGCCGCCATAGAGCGCATGCAGCTCAATTTGCGAGTACAGCACTTGCCCGACCAAGCCCTGATTGTCACTATTGATCTGCTCGCTATCAAAGATCGCAAGCCCCGTCTCATCACAAGAGGTCTCTAAACCCAATACCTTCATACTTTTGCCTTTATGCTTTTGTTTTCGGACTATTTTTCGTCGCGTCTTTGTCTTATACCGCTTTGGTTTTATATCACTCTAAAACTGTCAATAGTAAATAAGATAAGTGACACACAGCCAGTCGAACGTCTGAGAGTGATATGAATAAAAATGGGCATAAAAAAACCGCCATTGTCAGTCACAATGACGGTCATTTTAACAAATTTCAATGGCTGATATATGCTATATCTACCGTATCAGCTTACTGACGCGAGCATATAATCAACAGCCGCTTTGACTTGTTCCTCAGTCACACCATCTACCGCTTGAGCCGGCATTTTGTTAAAACCTTTGACCGAGTGCATATATAGCACTTCTTTATCTTTGGTCAAACGAGCCGTCCAAGCTGCTTTATCGCCATATTTTGGCGCATTAAGTAACCCAGCAGTATGACAAACCTTGCAATTTGATTCGTACAGCGCGCTACCAGCATTTGCAGTTAACACTTTCGGCTCAGCAGCAACATCAGTTTCTGCCGTTATCGTCTGTTCTGTAGCGTCAATCTCGCTAGTGGTATCAATGACTGGTGCGTCGGCTGCCACTGTTGCTTCAGTAGCGTCAGACTCTACTGGTGCTGTCGCCGCCTCGTTGTCACTACTACAAGCGCTTAATGCCAATAACATGCTTATACTAATTGCAGACAAGCTCAGCTTATTTATATGCTGCTGTATCTCAATCATGACCTGACCTTTTGATTGGCTTATTCAGCAGGTGTTGCTGCTGCGTCTTCCGTTGCCATCTCAGAACTTTCATCAGTAGGTGCCGCTTCGGTATCAGTGCCATCTGTAGTCGCCACTTCTGCCATATCAGCGTCAGCCATCCCCGCTTCGGCAGTCGCCGTCCCATCAGCGTCTGTCGTAGTTGCATCAGTCGCTGGCATTGGTGCTGTCTCTGGGAACTCCATCTCTTGGGCAGGTGGTCCATTTTTGATTGCAAGCTCAGCAGCTTCATCAACGCGATCGATTGCTAGTACTTCTTCATGCTCTTCACCGCCACTACAAGCGCTCACGCTTGCACCTAACGCTAGAATAAACGCCACGCTCAATACTGTTTTTTTCATGCCAAATCCTCAATAAAATACACATAAAACGGTTTATATGCTGACTACAATATGGAAATTATCATAGCATAAACTCCTACCAAACCGTTATAGACCGTAAGGACTTTTTATTTCCAAAGAGTTTTTGTCTATGAGCACAATAAACTAAAGCAGCGGATCTTATAGACTGACTTATATAAAGAACATATATGAAATTATAAATAGCTTATAAGCAATAAATCGTTAAAATCATTGACTTTGTTGGTATTTTTTATTAAAATACTTGCCCTCACACTTATGCGTGAGAATTGTCCTAGTTTGAGCTGATGCCTGTAATCTTGAGATATTACGGCTAAATACTAATACACAGCCAAACTAATGCCCTTATATCTCATCCTAATCGAGGAGTCTTCATGCCTGCAGTTAAGGTTAAAGAAAACGAACCAGTTGATATCGCTATCCGTCGTTTCAAACGTGCTTGTGAAAAAGCTGGTGTATTATCAGACGTACGTAAGCGTGAGTTTTATGAAAAACCAACGCAAGTACGTAAGCGTAAAAAAGCTGCTGCCGTAAAGCGTTATAAGAAGAAGTTACAACGCGAAACTATTCGTACCACTCGTATGTACTAATCAGTAATCTGATTAGTTAAGTACAAGCGCTACACTAACGCCACTGTTATCAATCGATATCAGTGGCGTTTTTTATGCTACAATTTTTGTTATTACTGCTGACGCCACTTTTTATCAAAGCCCGCTCTCAGCAGGTTTTACCCCAAAAAACCTAATCAGAAAACAACCTAATTAAACCGTATCTAATAAACAGCAGTTAACAAATCAATAAGGATAATAGCAGTGAGCCAACTTAAACAGACTCTATCAGACAGCATCAAAACCTCTATGAAAGCGCGTGAACTTGAGCGCGTTAAAGTACTACGCAACGTACAGTCAGTGGTTAAACAGATCGAGATCGATCGTCAGACAGAGCTCGATGATGCACAAGTACTAGAAGTACTACAAAAGCAGCTAAAACAACGTCAAGAGTCGCTCACTATCTTTACAGAAAATGGCCGTGATGATTTAGCGGCAAAAGAGCAGTTTGAGATTGATCTTATCAATGAGTTTATGCCGCAGCAAATGAGTCATGATGAGATCATGGTGTTGGTCAATACTGAAATCAAAGAACAAGGTGCCACCTCTATGCGCGATATGGGTAGCGTGATGGGCGTATTAAAGAATAAGACCGCTGGTCGTGCTGATCCTGCCCTAATCTCTAAGATGGTTAAAGAGACGTTACAAGGCTAGAGCTTTGCTTGAACTATGAGCGTTGCTAATAAGTATGAAACGTAGGTTCATGCAAACATGATCTGACACAACCAAAACCGCCTAAGGCTCGAAGTCTTTGGCGGTTTTTATTGCTTTGATTTCTGCATTGATATTGGCCAGTAACGGACGCGCGCTATTGGCTTGCGCTGTGGTTTGCAAATTCTCAGTCAACTGCTTGGCTTGCGTCAGTGAGGTGAGCGCACTCTCATAACGTCCATTCCATAACTGATCATAACTGCGATAGCGCAATGCATTGATTGTCGCAATATTTGCCAGTGTTGGTGACGTTGTGGTTTTAGCAAGCTTTTCATTAGCCAGCTGTAGGCTTTGCCACGCATAACGATCGCTTGGTTGCTGCGTTGTAAGTGGTTTTAGCAATGCCTGTGCTTGTGTCGGTTTATTACTGTTGGTGAGCGCTTCTGCCAAATAAAGACGCAGGTCACGGCGCTCAGGATAGAGCCGCTGCTGACTCTCTAAAATATCTACCGCTTGCTGCCATTTGCCTTGCTCACTGAGTAGCTCACTATGGGCAATTGATAGTAAAGGCTCTAGTTTTTGGCGCTGAAGCACAGGGAGTTTATCTATCTCAGCCAATACCTTATTAGCCTCTTGAAAGCGCTGCTGCTCGCCATACCACCTCATCAATGCCAGCTTGGCTCCCAGACTGTTTTTGGCAGCGGTTGTGAGCGTCACCTCAGAGGCATGCTTGCCGGTACTTTGTACACGCCAATAGAGCAGATCAAACAATGCCTGATGGCGCTGCTGCTGACTCAGTGACAACGTAGGATACTGCCCAGCACGGCTCTGCGACTCACTTAAGCGTTCACCACTGAGCGGATGCGAGCGCACAAAGCTGGGCAAGAACCAATTTTCAACCTGATTGAGCTGGCTTTGCTGATTCATCGTGGCAAAAAACCGCGGCATCGCTCGAGGGTCATAGCCCGCTTGGGTCATAATTTGCATCCCTACTCGATCGGCCTCGCGCTCGTTGTTTCGACTAAACGCCATACTGCTATTCATAGATACCGTCTGGCTACCCGCCATGACAGCCGCAGCGGCATCGCCATCGACGGCTGATGCAGCGATCGCAGCCAACATACCCCCTATTTGCATCAGCAACGCTTTTTTGCGCTCGTCTGCGCCGTGCTCATAGTGACGTTGACTGATGTGCGCCACTTCGTGAGCTATGACACTTGCCAGCTCATCCATACTATTAGCAGCCAATATCGTCCCTGTGTTGATACCTATGACCCCACCAGGTGCCGCAAAAGCATTGATACTAGGGTTATCAAGAATTACCAAACCAAGCGGTGCTTGCTGACGTGCTTGGGCGTTCAGTCGCCACGTCATGTCTTTTAACGTTTCTTGTACCCATGGATCGTGCTCCATTTTGACACGACCATTAATATTCTGTAGCGACCATTCACCAAGCATTTTGTTTTGATACTGCTCAGAAAAGCTTAGTCCCTGCCCGCGCAAATTGGGTAGTTCTAATGCTCGTGAGTTTATTGTTTGCCCCGCATACTCTCCAAATGACAGCATTTGGGTGTCATTACTATGAGCACCTGTCGACGTCGCTAGTAAAGCCATTGACAGGCTCAATCTCATGACGTGTCTGGTAGTCAACTTGGTCTTTGAGCGTTTATATTTTTTGTCGAGTCGCGACGATTTGCTATCAATGTAGTGCAAGCGTATGTCCTATCGTATTTTTTATGGCGTCTTTTCGACTATACGAGCTTGTTCCTATCAGGTCAATTCTACTATTCAGTTGACTACCAATAACTTAGCTACCCGTCACTATTGTGCAACATGATTGTGTGATTCTAGAGAACCGAATGAGACGTTGACTATATTCAAATACAACTATACATCAGCGATTTGGTATAATGTGTTGTGACAGTAAGCTCGCATTCATAACTAATATGCTCAAAATAGTCACTTTTGAGAGCGCACTGTCAGCTCATCTATTAATGATAAAATAATGATATTCACAAGGTTTGTTCTATGTCCGCTGATAGCCAATCACTCATCACGCAAGAATCATACGCTATTTGCTTATCAACGGACTTGTCCGATGCCGTACAACGAGAAATGACTCCTCTATTAGATTTATTGCCAGCCAGTCATAGTATCGCAGATCACTCTAAAAGCGATGTGGATAGTGCGCTACCTTTGTTAGATATCAGAGGCTTTGTTGATGGTCGCGGTCTTGCATGCCCGATGCCTTTATTGAAAACTAAAGTCGCACTACGTAATGTGGCAATCGGTGAGTCACTATATATCGTCGCAACGGATCCCAACTCACAAGCTGATATCACAGCGTTTTGCCGACAAAGCCAGCAAGTACAATCATCTGATGACCTGAAACTGATGGTCAATGACGTTACGGATTTGACAGGTGATAGCACATCATTACAGCGTTTCGCTACAATATATCACTTCATCATTACCAAAACTGATAGCAACTAAACGCTGCTGTCCTTTACAATTACAACTATAGAGATTTTTATCTGACTGTTTGCTTAACTATTTAACCAAGGTCAAGAATATGGCTACTACTACTTCTGATGCTGCAAATGCGAATAAAAAAGACGGCTCAGCTCCTATAAAAAACGATGCGCGCGATGCTGCACTAAAGGCAGCTGCACAGCGTCCTCCTTATGATGCCAGTACGTTAGGTGATATGAATACACGTGATTTGGTGCCTGCGATGCCAACTCACTTGTCAGCGCCAGGTGTGAATTTGGGTGCTTATATCAATACTGTGCATCAAATTCCTATCTTGACCCCTGTCCAAGAACAAGAACTCGCCCATCGCTATTATGATGAAGGTGATGTCGAGGCAGCGCGTCTACTGGTGATGTCGCATCTGCGTTTTGTGATTCATATTGCGCGCAGCTATTCAGGTTATGGCTTACCACAAGCTGATTTGATCCAAGAAGGTAACTTGGGACTGATGAAAGCGGTCAAACGTTTTGATCCTAATAAAGGCGTGCGTCTGGTTTCTTTCGCGGTACATTGGATCAAAGCTGAGATTCATGAATTTGTGATCCGCAACTGGCGTATTGTAAAAGTCGCGACGACCAAAGCCCATCGTAAATTGTTCTTTAATTTACGTAGCCTAAAAAAGACCAACAACCAGCTGACACTAGAAGAAGCAGACGCAATCGCTAATGACTTAAATGTCACGCGCAAGCAAGTGCTAGAGATGGAGTCACGTCTTACCTCTTACGATGCTTCATTTGAAGCGCAGTCAAGTGACGATGATGATGGTCGTTACGCACCGCAGCTGTTTTTGGAAGATGGTATCGATCCTGCCGAACAGCTAGAAGAAGAAGACTGGGAAGAAAACAACTCGTCAGCACTAATCGCTGCTATGGGTACATTGGATGACCGCTCACGTGATATCGTTGAACAGCGCTGGCTCTCTGAGCAAAAATCCACGCTCCATGAGCTGGCAGCGGTCTACTCTATCTCAGCTGAGCGTGTGCGTCAGATTGAAAAGAATGCGATGGACAAAATCCGCGATGCTATGACTATCGATAGTGTTATCCTACCAGATGATATTCAATAGTCTTATGATCCTAAGAGTTATGCCATGTTGAACTGGATTGGTATTGCAGCGATTAATATGGCCGTCGCTGTTGCTTTGGGTGCGTTTGGCGCTCACGGCTTAAAAAACATAGCCAGCTCGCAACAGCTTGAATGGTGGCATACGGCCACGCTATATTTGTTTGTACATGCGCTTGGACTATTATTAGTTGGCCTGCTGATACGCTTGAGATATATCACTCAGGCAACGGCTTGGTTGCTACAGGGTGGTGTTATCATCTTTGCTGGTAGCCTATATGCTATGACCCTTGGTGCGCCACTTTGGTTTGGCGCGATCACGCCTATTGGCGGAATACTTATGATAGCTGGCTGGTTATGGCTTGCAGTCTCTGCGTTTCGATCAAATGATGTGGCGCGCTAATCTACGGTTCGTCTTCAGTTCGTCGTCTATACAATAGATTTTGCCGATACTATGAGCAACTATCCAGACAGTCGCTCGTCAATCGCAGAGATAGAGTGACACAAAAGGAATCTTAAATCATTAGGGAGCATTTAATATGAGCACCATTACTGTTAATGGTAGAAGTCTACAAACCACTCATCAGACTGTACAACTGGTCGTCAATGAACTTGGGCTTAGTCAAGGGCGTTACGCCGTCGAAGTTGATGGCGATTTGATACCAAAAAGCGAGCTTGCCCAACTACACATCGTAGAAGGAATGAATATCGAAGTAGTGCAAGCTGTTGGCGGTGGTTAGAAAGTTTTTGTACTATGGTTTACTGTCATCCTTCGACAACTCTAAAACCTTAACACCTTAACACCTTAACACCAGTACTAAAAAAGACCCCAACGTATCAAACGTTTGAGGTCTTTTTTCTTTGTTAAATCATTGGTTGTTGATTTTTCATTAAGTTGCTACTTAACTGGCTCGCTACTTAATGGAACAGCTGTTTATCGTACTTCTTATTTTATTTTCCTAATTTATTATATTTTAGTCTTACGAAGCTGTAGTAGAACTATTCGCTACTCAACTAACCCTACTTATTAGTAGACTAGGCAGCTGGTACTGCTTCAGCTGGACTGATGTCTTGATAACGTCCATCTCGTCCGGCACCCTGAGTCTTTTTGCGCTCTTGACGGGTCTTATACTTGCGTACTTGTCTATCAAGTTTGTCTGCCATCTCGTTAATGGCTTTATACATATCATCTTCTAATGCTTGGACGAACATTTCTTGACCTGAGACGCGCATAATTGCTTCAGCTTTATGGCTCTTTTTACCACCATCACTTGCGCCGCTATTGTCTAGCGATAATATCACCTTAATACTCTGTATCTGATCAAAGTGTCGCTCTACTTTTTCAAGCTTTTCGCGAACTGCTGTGTCCATAGCTTCGGTAACACTGATATGATGACCACTGATAGAAACATTCATATTATTGTCCTTTTAGTTGTAACTTACATTCAACAGATGAGGTCGCATTCCTGCTCTTTTCACCTTGCCTTACCAATTACTATACTAGTGTCTCTAGTAAAATATCGACGTATCCTTTTATCGTCTCCTTTATTAGTTATAAATAAATACTATGCTTCGACACTTAGGTTTCGTTGTTGGTATGACTCTAATTTGTCATGAAAACCGGATAGTAGCAAGTCACTAAATTGTAATTAAGTGTAACAATACCTGTTGTTTCTATCATGTTTCTATATAATCAAAAAATTTTATTTTTAAACTATGGTCAATTAAATAATCTAACGCTACTATTAAAGGTTGCGTACCACTTATCTCGTCTACTACTATCCTAAAACTCTATATTTAAATAATAGCTAAATTTATGATGATAATGACGTCTATCCGACTTGCTCTCATTTTTACTGCTCTAATAATCTCGTTCACCATGACTGGCTGCAGTGATAACCAATCGTCTACTAGTGATGAGAAACCTGCTATGAAAGAAGTCGAGCAAGTAAATGAAAAACTCAATATTGCTTGGGCTGAAATGGTAAGCGAAAATCAAAATAGAATGGCGTTAGTCCCTGAGTTACTAGCTGTTGTCAAAAAGCCTTATGATGAGGAGCAAAGCGCATTTAAACAACTACAAGAGGCACGAGCAGAAGTAGGTAAATTGCAGTTGAGTGTAGAGACATTTAATGACACTCAAGAATTGGTAAAATATCAACAGGCACAAACCAACCTGAGTAGTTCGTTAGCAACTGTTATAGAAATCTCAAATCGATATCCTGCTCTTAGTTCTGATGCTGTGTTTCAAGATTTATTGGCAACTATAGACGCTCAAGAACAGAAGATAGCTTTAGCGCGTACACTCTACGAACAACGAAAAGTCGAATATAGGTCTTTATTTGTACATTATCAACGCTTACAAGATGTAGCAGGTAATATTCCCAAAATCATACGGAACCATACTCATAACGATGAGTCGACCTTCACTCAAGTCACCGCTAAAAAATCAGCTTTAGATCGCTTCGATATTAATTTGGAACCACCTACAAGCTTGGAAAAAGCAGAACCTTATCTAAACGCTCAAACAGAGATGGGTATTGCTTTGTCTAGACTGATGGAGCTCTCACAGCATTATATCGAACTACAATCTAATGCAGAGTTTGTGAGGCTACAATCAACATTGGAAGAAATCGATGATCGAATGATAGCGGCACGCAATATTTACGAGGAAGAAGCCAAAAAGCTATAGGAGTTGATGACTGGACTAGCTTGTAAGACTCAGAAAACCAAACAGGCTTAACTGAGTCTTTGGGGATTTTTTTAATATTTTTGCTTACGCTGAGTAGACGAACCTATATTCATCGCCTCGCGATATTTGGCGACGGTTCTTCTGGCAATATCAATACCGTCGGCTAGCAGCTCATCTTTGAGTCGACTGTCTGATAGTGGTTTTTTGGGGTCCTCGTTGGCGATAAGTTTTTTGATCATAGCACTGATAGCCGTTGATGAAATGTCTCCATCGGTACTACTCACATGTGATGAAAAAAAATGCTTTAACGAAAACAGCCCTTGCGGTGTCAAGATGGTCTTGCTTGTTGTGAGGCGTGAAACGGTAGACTCATGTAGGTCCACCTCTTCTGCAATAACCTTTAAGATAAGAGGCTGCATGGCAGTTGCACCATGCTGCAAGAACTCTTGTTGATAGCGTACGATGCTGGTCGCTACTTTTAGCAGGTTTTGGTTACGCTCCTCGATACTGCGTATAAATAATCGCGCATCGGTCAGGTTTTCACGTAGATATTGATTGTCAGGACTGTCATCACCGCGTTTGACTAGATTGGCATACTCTTGGTTGACTCGTAGCTTGGGTAACGTGTCAGGATTTAGGCGTACGTGCCAGCCATCTTCTAGGGCTTCAGAGTTGGTAGTCGCTTTACGACTTCTTATAGGGGTGACCAGTACATCTGGAATATCATAACTATCAGATTGCTGGGTATAGTCCGGCTGACTAATCTGAAACAGTAATCCTGGTGAAGGGTTTAAAGTACGTAGCAAAGTTATGGCAGGTGTGATTTTTTCAGGTGCAAGTCCTGTCAGTTCAGTAAGTGCTTTGATATTATTACTCACCAAGTGCTCGCCTGCGGTGAGTAGTGCTTTTGCTTCTGTAAGATGTTCGGTGCGCGCATCTAGCTTGGACAGCTGAATGGCTAAGCATTCACTTAAGTGACGCGCCCCAACGCCAATAGGATCGCAAGACTGGATAATATGTAATACCGCCATGACTTCATCGTGCTCAACCCGTTCATCCCATTGATAGAAGTTTGCCATGGTATCGAAGCTTTGTAATAACTCATCGACATCTATCCGAATAAACCCCATGTCATCCATAGAATCCATCAGATACTCTGCAATCAGCGTATCCACTTCTGACAAGCGCTTAAAGTTAAGCTGCCAACGTACGTGATCCTGAATAGTAGAGGAGGTACCGCCTTGATAGCTGTCAAAGTCTTCATCGCTTCTACTGCTGCCTGATCCTGTTTGGGCAGAGGCATAGTTATCTCTATCAAAGCTGCTGTCGCTATCCATCGCACCATCATCGATACTCGGTTGCTGTAACTTGTCTAAGCTATCAGTGGCATCGTCGCTGTTATACTCTGTATTGCTCTCAGACCCTGTCTTTGATGAGTCACTACCTTGATTCCAACTATCGAGTGTTAAGGGCTCGCTTAACTCATCTACCCTATCGTCGTGGCTATTTTCGTACTCTTCGTCATCTTCAATACGTTCAAGCAGCGGATTACTATCCAGCTTGGCCTGAACCTCTTGTGCAAGTTCAAGACTAGAGAGCTGCAACAGTTTAATAGCCTGCTGCATTTGCGGCGTTAGTTTTTGTGAGTTACTCAGCGTGGTCGCCAATCCGAACGACATACTCATGGGCGGCTTATTAAACTCCAGTCTTGGTGATTTTATATTTATTGTGCCAATCGAGGCTGTGTCATAACCTTATTAGGACATGACGATAGCATTTTTTGCCACAATTTTGCTATGATAATTTATATTCTACTCAGATACGTCTGAAATATTTTTTATATAAACTTATCATTTTGGCATCAATAACCATTCAATAATTATGAATGGTCTGTTCAGGAACCTTCAAAATTTATAATAAATAAAAGGCAATGAGCGACCATCAAAACTCAGCAGTTACGGAGAACACCGTTATGAATGACACAATAGACAACCCTCAATTTAGCATAGCTGCTATCCAAATGAACAGTCAGCAAAATATCGAGAGCAATTTAGCAGATATCCAATCTGCCATCATTGATGCCAAATCCCAAGGCGCTGAGCTCGTTGTTATACCTGAGAACTGCTGTAGTATGGGGCAGCAATTTGCGACTGCAGAACGTTTTGACGCGCTTTCAGCGACGATGGCTGATTATGCTCGCACTCATGGTATTTACCTACTTGCAGGCTCATTGCCTTGTCCTTATCGTCCTGATGGTGCTGTAGTCCCTGACGGTAGATTGCGTCAAGTCAGTCAGTTGTTTGCACCGGACGGTACGCGGGTAGCACGCTACGACAAAATCCATCTATTTACTGCAACTGTCGCTGATAAGCAAGGCAGCTATAACGAAGCAGCAACGTTTGAGCCAGGTACTCAGACGATAGTCGCTCCTTTGGAGTCAGGCAGTTCTGTCTATCAGCTGGGCATGATGGTGTGCTTTGATTTGCGCTTTCCTGCATTGGCGCAGCGTTTGCGCCAAGCAGGTGCCGACATACTGAGTGCCCCGTCTGCCTTTACTTATTTGACTGGGCAAGCGCATTGGTCGCTGCTGTTACAGGCACGTGCTCTAGACAGCCAATGTATGGTGATCGGCGCCGCACAAGGTGGTGACCATAGGTACAAAGATGGTAATGCTCGCCAGACATGGGGGCATACCGCCATTACTGCGTTTGATGGACGTGTCATTAACAGCCATGACAGTAGTGAGCTGACTTCCTCTACCGCATCTGAAACAAATAAAGGCTATGCTGTCGTCATGGCCTCGCTCGACAAGCAAGCTCAAGTACAAGGGCAACAAAAGCTACCAATCTTTGATTGTCATCGTTTAGCATAAACAAAACTGCTATATCGCTAGGTTTGCTACTAGGTAGGATTGCTCTCATTCTGAGCATGGGTTGCGCGCGGGTGGGCACGGTCATAGACTTGGGTTAGCTTGGCAAAATCAACATGAGTATAGATCTGAGTGGTACTAATATCACTGTGTCCCAGCATCTCCTGCACGGCGCGCAAGTCGCCACTGCCTGACAGCATGTGTGAAGCAAAACAATGACGTAATAGATGCGGATACATGTTTTGGGCGATGCCTGCACGTGTCGCCGCAACTTTTAAGCGCTGTTGTACAGCACGTGTGGATAGCCGAGTACCGAGCTTTTCGCTGATAAACAAAGCATTATCCATTTGCTCGACCCATAGATTGCGATGTGGTAGATAGCGTCCAATCGCTTCTGCTGCCTTTGCACCTAGCGGCACTAGACGTGTCTTATTGCCTTTACCTGTGACTCGAACGCGCAAATCAGACAAGTCAACATCCACGATATCCAGTGCAACCAACTCGCCGACACGTAGACCACTACTATAGAGCAATTCAAACATCGCTTTATCTCGTAGCCATAAGCGCGCCTGCTCTGGTATATCGGGAACCTCTTGATCAAGCAGCTGGGCTAATAGATCCACATCAGCAATAGATGGTAGTGGTCTAGGGCTACGTTTAAGCTGATAGCCTGTGGCTGGATTGATACGTGCTAAGCCCTCTTCTATCAACCACCCATAAAAATGCCGAATCGCTGACAGCTCTTGCTGCACGCTAGCAAGCGCAAGTTTGTCTTCATCGAGGCGCTGACTGATATGCTGAGCCAATTGACGCTTATCACAGCGTGTCCATGTCAAACGCTTGCCACGTAAGAATAGTGCCAACTGGTTTAAGCCCGCAAAATAGGCCGTGAGCGTATGCGGTGAGTGATTACGTATAGATAGGGTATTGAGCCAGCGGTGCACAGGGACCAGTAGCTCTCGTAATATCGAATCTGACTCTATACTGGCCGCCAGCTCATCTGACAGCCAAGGCATAGAAGGAATAGCCTGCATCGCTTGACTGTCTTTATTGGACATAACCATATCAAAAGCCCCTGTGCCGTTTATATCATTTGCCCGACATTTATATCATTTTCCTGATGATAGGCAGCAGTCTTTAGACGTTATCAGCCTTCGGAATTTGGCTTGATACCTGCTTGCGCCATCAATCCATCTGGACTAAATACCCCCTCATAAACAAAAGCAGTCGGACCCGTCATCATGACGGAGTAGCCGGGTTGCCATTTGATAATCATGCTACCACCATAGAGCTGTGCACGGACTTCTTCACCTTCATCGAGCCAGCCTTCGCGTATACCAACTGCTACTGCTGCACAGGCACCAGTACCGCAAGCTTGAGTCTCACCCACGCCGCGCTCATACACACGCAGACGAATATGACGCTGATTCATCACCTGCATAAAGCCTACATTGACGCGGTCTGGGAAAGCAGGATGAGATTCGATTGCCTTACCTAACGTTTCAACTTCAGCATCGAGTACGTCGTCAACCTTGATGACGGCATGAGGGTTACCCATGTTGGCAACGTATAGCTGCACAGGCGTACCATTTACATCAAGGTGATAGGTGTTTTGAATTTTGGTCGTGGCTCTTGGGCTAAAAGGAATCTCGTTTGGTTCAAACCGAGGTTTACCCATATCCACCTCTACCCAGCCAAACCGATCCGTGGTCAAAGAGATAATACCACTGGCTGTCTCCACACGTAGACGCTGCTTAAAAGATAACTTACGGGCCTGCACAAAACGGGCAAAACAGCGCGCGCCATTGCCGCATTGCTCAACCTCGGTGCCATCAGTATTAAAAATACGATAGCTAAAATCAACATCAGGACGCATCGGTGGCTCGACCACCAGCAATTGATCGAAACCGATACCCAAATGGCGATCTCCCAATAACGCTACCAAATCCTTAGTCAACTCCAGACGCTGGGTCACCAAATCGATAACCATGAAATCATTGCCCAGCCCATGCATTTTAGTAAACTCTATTAGCATATCCTTGATGTCCTATCCTATTTTTATGTATGGCTTATATTAGCACGCTGCCAGATACAATCATAATTATCACCGCGCTCAAATACTAACTTATCGTTATGACTAAAAATTGTTTTGGTTACTTAGGGTTTGCCATAAAAAACCCACCATTATCATCATGGTGGGTTTTCTTTATTACTCAAAAACAGTTTCAGTTTTACAGTTTCAGTTTTGCGGTTTTATTTATCCTGCCATAACATTTCATCAGCATATAACGCTTCGACCGTTTCGCGCTTACGGATCAGTTGATGGCTATCACCTGACACCATGACTTCGCTAGCACGCGGACGCGAATTATAATTGCTGCTCATTGTAAAGCCATAGGCACCCGCACCTGTCACGGCCAAGACATCATTGGTGCTTAATGACAACAAACGGTCTTTTGCCAAGAAATCACCTGTCTCACAAATCGCCCCAACGATATCCCACGGCTGCGTACCTTCCGTATCGATACCGTTGCTTGGGAGTGTGCTTGGGATCACGGCCATCTCAGCTTGATATAAAGCAGGACGAATCAAATCATTCATGGCAGCATCAACGATCGCAAAGTTCTTGTGCTCCGTTGGCTTAAGCACATCAACTTGCGTCAATAGCACGCCAGCATTGGCCACAATACTACGACCTGGCTCAAAAAATACAGTTAACCCAAGCTCGCTAAGTTTTGGCAATAAGGCTTCGGCGAATTCATCGATAGATACTGGTGTCTCATCAATATAACGTACGCCCAGACCGCCGCCTAGATCAATATGACGTAGCGTAATACCACTATCGCGCAAGCTATGTATCAGCTCAATGATTTTGTCTAATGCCGCGACAAACGGCTCCACTTCTGTCAGCTGTGAGCCAATATGGCAGTCGATACCAACGATATCGATATGCGATAGATTTGCCGCTTGCTGATAGACGGCTAGTGCATCTTCATGAGTGATGCCGAACTTATTGTCTTTGAGGCCGGTTGAAATATAGGGGTGTGTTTTGGCATCGACATTTGGGTTAACACGTAATGAGATTGGCGCCTGTTTATCAAGTGACTGTGCGACCTCGTTGATGAGGGTCAACTCACTGATAGACTCGACGTTAAAGCAGCCAATACCTTGGGTCAGTGCATACTCAATATCGCTATACGTTTTGCCAACACCCGAAAACACAACGCGTGATGCGGCGCCACCTGCTGCCAGCACACGCATCAGCTCGCCACGAGAGACGATATCAAACCCAGCACCTGCCTGTGCCAACACACCAAGTACAGCAAGGTTAGAATTTGCTTTTACGGCGTAGCATACCTGATGATCAATACTGGCAAAACTGTCGGTATACGCCTGATAGACGTCGAGTATCGCCTGCTTTGAATAGACATAGCATGGCGTACCATATTGTTTTGCTAGCTCATCGACACTGACCTGCTCCATATATAGCGCATCAGCGCGATAGCTCAGTGCAGGCAAATGAGCACTCAAGGCTTTGGGGTCGATATATAACCCTTGCTCAGTTTGGATAGTGACCGATTCGCCAGTTGCAGAGTCGGTCAAGTCAGCAGGTATTTCAGAATGACTCATATAAACATCTCTAATATAATCAGGGTAACAGGGGTAACATAAATTTTGGGTAGCGAGCACGACCTAATGATTAGGCATCAGCAGTCATTAGACTTTGATAGCCAGACGCTAATAATCATTAGGGTCCGTACTTGGTTCAGGTAGTAATTGCTGCTCATCTAGATAGTCGTTTTTTTGATAGGTATCATCATCGATGCCCGCAAAGGCGGCATCTTGTGGGTTACTTGTACTATTGAGTACAGATGAGCTGCCTTCGACTGTTTGGCTACTGGACTCCGCTAAATACAAGTCGCCTTTTTGTCCGCAGCCTGATACACCTACCATGACGGCGCTGCCGATAATGAAAGTAGCAATGGCACGGCGACTGGTAAGCAGATATGAGGTGTGCTCAGTGTTTGAGGGGCGAGATGTAATAGACATAAAGCGTATAACCTATGAGCGTGCAGTGGTGTAAGTGCGATAAAAAATCATAATGGACAGACAGTCAAATAGGCAGCTAAAAAACTGCCAATGCGATCATTTCAATCATAGCATTATTACACAAAGCTGTACGTATACTGAACATGAATGGCTAATAAATTTGCTGTGTATTGAGCGTTACTTTGAAACTATTGTCAGACATTGCTGACGATACTGATTGGTAATGACCATGCAAAAACATGCTTTATCGCAATTTAGACAATGCTTCTGACAACATTTGATACTTCCTTATTGTTTATGCTGCCAACAATACTTTTCTAAAACAATTGGATACTCATGGCTATCGCACTTAAGTACGACTCATAAATATAGTTATGTCAACGTTATGGTAGCCTACTGTGCAGCACTCTTAAGCCACACCATCATCGAGGTATAGGTACAAAAATATGTTACATTGTAGCGCGACCTTGGCACTATGATGAGTGGCTATGATGATTTGCCGCCTAAGGCTGTTTTATAAAAAATAGAATCATTGGTCTAAACTAATATAAGTATCATGCAAATCGGTAGCATGTTTGTTTAATGTATTTATTATAAAAACGATACGATATCGACCTGACTATTTAGTAGTATTAATGCTGTATTGCCATAAGCGTCTATTTATATCGCGTTATATTACGCTTGCGATGTGATGACGCGCCACCTAATAAACACCAACCTGAGGATAGAGCATGAGCGACAACCTAACCACCACTTTTGATGACAAGAACACTGAAACATCAACCCTGACGAGCCCCACATTGGTTTTGAACTGCGGCTCGTCTTCCATCAAATACGCGTTGATTAGTGATGACAACTCTACTCGTATCACAGGTCTGGCCGAAAACTTAGGGCTTGATACTGCTCGCATCAAACACACTACCCTAGATGGTGACAAGCTCGAGATATCTATTCCTGGCGGTCGACACAAACTGGCACTACAAAAAATCCTTGAGCTGCTAGAGCAATATCATTTTATCGCTGTCGGTCACCGCGTGGTACATGGCGGGCGAGAGTACTCAGAAGCGGTACGCGTTGATACTCATGCGTTAGAAGAAGTTAAGCGACTTAAAGCGTTGGCACCCCTACACAACCCTGCCAATGCCCTGGGAATTGAAGCAGTTCAAGCTATCTATCCTGATATTCCGCAAGTGGTCGTATTCGATACCGCCTTTCATCAGACCATGCCGCCAGTCGCGTTTCGCTATGCATTACCAAAATATCTATACGAAGAGCATAGAATTCGTCGCTACGGCTTTCATGGGACGTCGCACGCTTACGTATCAGAACGCACCAGCCAAATTACTGAGTCTACAGGGCCACATGGCTGGCTAACGGCGCACTTAGGCAATGGGTGTTCCGCCGCTGCTGTATATGACGGCAAGAGCCTCGATACCAGCATGGGACTGACGCCGCTTGAGGGGCTCATGATGGGTACTCGTAGCGGCGACGTCGACCCAAGCCTGCATATGCATCTAAAGCGCCAGCTGGGTATGAGCCTAGAAGAAACAGATAAAATGTTGAACAGCGACAGTGGTTTACTTGGTATCTCAGGTCTGTCCAATGATCTGCGTACTATCGAACAAGCAGCCAGTGAAGGTCATGAAGACGCACAGCTTGCTATCGAGATGTTCTGTTACCGCGCAGGTAAGTATCTCGCCAGTCTCAGCTGTGCGCTACCTGAATTTACCGGTATTGTCTTTACTGGTGGTATCGGTGAAAACTCAGACATTACACGTACCAAAATCTTGGCAGTGATGCGTCATTTCGGTATAAAAATAGACGCTGATAAAAACGCAAAATTGATACGCGGTAAAGAAGGCAGTTTTCATGCCGAGGATAGTAGCGTCGAGCTATGGGTCGTACCAACCGATGAAGAGTATCGTATCGCTCAAGAGACTCGTCAAGCACTAAACCTTGGCTAGATTGGGCAGTATTGAGCAATGATTACTTGGCATTCATTATAAGAATATAAAATAAACCATAGGATTTATTATGCAAACTATTTTACTTGTTCCCATTAGCCGCGGTATTGGCGTGACATCAGCCGCTCTTGGTTTGATTCGTGCTTTTGATTATAACGGCATCAAGGCCGGCTTTATGAAGCCATTCTTGCAAGATGACACGCTTGATAAACAGCATAGTCTAGATAGCTCAAACGCTCTAACCATGCATGCGTTTGGTCTAAAACCGCCCAAATCGATCAGCCGTCAGCACGTTGAGCGTATGCTAGGTGATGACAATTTAGATGACTTGATGGAAGAGGTAATCGCCAATTACCACACCATGGATAGTGGGCATGATGTGGTCATTTGCGAAGGACTTGTGCCTACCACTGAGACGTCTTACGCTTCTCAAATAAACCGTGCGCTTGCTCATGCTTTAGATGCCAAAATCATCTTTGTTGGTACAGCAGATATCAGTAAACCTGCTTATCTAGCGGACAAACTCGACGTCCATGCCCGTGAGTTTGGCGGTGTCATCGATACCCGTACGCTGGGTGTGATATTGATGCGCGTACAAGACGTGCCCAATACTTTTGATAACCAACCAGTTGCCCCTGGTGAAGCAGTTGTTAGTTTAGACCCAACCTTTTTGCAAGAAGTGCAGCGCTTGTCGCCATCGTTCAATACTGAAGCGTTCCGTCTTATCGGTGTGGTGCCGTTTAGCGATTCACTGTCAGTACCGCGTACGTGGGATATCGCGACAGAGCTGGATGCAACGTGGCTGAATGTCGGTGAAGCAAAGACTCGTCGTATCAACCGTATCAGCTTGACCGCACGCTCAGTGGCCCGAGTCAATGAAGTCTTTAAGCGTGGCACACTAATGGTCGTCCCTGGTGATCGTGATGACTTATTATTGGCGGCGGGCTTGGCTTGTATTAATGGAATACCGCTTGCAGGACTGGTGCTGACTGGTGGTATCACGCCAGGCAAAACCGTGGCTGAGCTATGGCAGTCAGCACTCAAAACAGGCATCCCTGTTATGAGTGTCGAGACCGACAGCTATGAGACGGTACAGAGTCTGATGCATATGAGCTCCGAGATTCCAAGCGATGATACCGAGCGTGCAGAAGAAGTCGCTCGTTACGTGGCGGCGCACTTAGATCTAAGCTGGATCAAAGAATACTTCAGCCGTAATCACGAACCGCGCCTCTCGCCATCAGCGTTTCGTCATCAGCTGGTCAAAAAATCACAACAGGCCAAAAAACGCATCGTCCTACCAGAAGGGTCTGAACCACGTACCGTTGAGGCAGCCTGTATCTGCCAAAGCCGCGGTATCGCCAACTGCGTTCTACTTGCCAAGCGTAGCGATGTCGAACAAGTCGCCAAAAACCGTGATTTGACGTTACCAGAAGGGCTAGAAATCATCGATCCTGATAGCGTTGATATGAGCAAATATATCAGCGCAGTAGTAGAACGCCGCAAAGGCAAAACCAATGAAGATGTCGCTGCTGAATATCTAAAAGACACCGTATATCTTGGTACCATGATGCTGCAACTGGATGAAGTTGATGGTTTGGTTTCAGGTGCTATTCATACCACAGCCAACACGGTACGCCCAGCGTTTCAGTTGATCAAGACCGCACCGCAATACTCTTTAGTATCGTCTGTGTTCTTCATGCTGTTGCCTGAGCAAGTGGTGGTCTATGGTGACTGTGCCATTAACCCTGACCCCAACGCTGAAGAGCTGGCAGAGATTGCTATCCAATCAGCACAGTCAGCTGCCGCATTTGGTATCGATCCAAAAGTGGCGATGATCAGCTATTCTACTGGCTCATCAGGCGCTGGCGCGGATGTCGAAAAAGTCGCACGTGCCACCCAAATCGTTCGTGAGCGCGCACCGAACCTAAAAGTCGATGGTCCACTACAGTATGATGCCGCCTCGGTCATGAGCGTGGGTAAACAAAAAGCACCTGACTCGCCTGTTGCCGGTCAAGCCAATGTCTTTATCTTCCCTGATCTCAATACAGGTAACACCACCTACAAGGCCGTACAGCGCAGTGCTAATGTCGTCAGTGTCGGCCCTATGCTCCAAGGGCTCAATAAACCGGTCAATGACTTGTCTCGCGGTGCGCTCGTTGATGATATCGTCTATACCATCGCGCTGACGGCGATCCAAGCACATAGCGACTTGATTTAATTGCTATAGGTCTTGCTAGTTATCCTCTTATATAATGCCGACTATCGCCATGATAGTCGGTTTTTTATTGTCGTTTTACTGGTGATGCGGTGACAGACAGTTGCTATGTGGACAGACAGTGGTGACAGATGCTCACCTGCCCTCTACAATGGTTCTATCACTTACTCACGACTGCCATACTCTGATAGCTCATGTACTATCACTACAATAAGCGCTTAACCCTTTATAACTATGACTAATACCACAAGCAACCAGCAAAACACACTCACCTCACCCCTACCTGCTATCCGCGCGTATCTTGGTGGCTCATTTGATCCGGTACATAATGGACATCTACAAGTGGCTATGTCTGTCTATCAGCATCTACTACCCATTGCCGTACAACAACAGCGCGCCTTGCACGTCTACCTACTACCCAATGCACGCTCACCATTTAAAACGCAAAGCACTGACCCTAACCACCGCTTAGCCATGTTGAATCTTGCGGTGCAGGATACACCAATACAAATCAACGAGCTGGAGCTATGGCAAACGCCACCTGTCTATACTATAGACAGCGTACGCACACTTAGGCAGCAATACCCTAACGACAACTTGATATTTATTATGGGTATGGATAGCGCGCATAGCTTGGACAAATGGAAAGATGGTTTACGACTCACTGACTATGTCAATCTGTGGGTGTTCAATCGTGCAAGCCACGATAATATAAATGATGGGGTTTCTGACAGTGTGTCGCTACTTGCAGATACAACGACTGCTCAAGATATCTCTACTCTAAAGTCGCAACTGCCAGTGTTATTGCAACCCCGTATCACGGACTCACCTATGACACTATTAGCTCCAAGTTCCAAATGCTTGAAAGACAGCACTCACTTAAATAACTCTGATCCAAATAGCTCTGACTTGAAAAACGCCAATCAAGGACGCATTTATATAGATACGCGGCCCATTACTGCCGTATCCAGCACTCAGATACGTGAGCAACTACAAGAACTGGCGCACAAAACAAATAAAATACCTGTCGCTGACAGGCAAATCGCATCTATAGCATCAATAAATGCTATCATTAGCAATACTGAATTCAATCCATTAGCTAAATGGCTAAATCCTGCTGTTTATCACTATATTATCGCCCATCAGCTATATTCTGCTGCTCAATTCCGTTAAAATCGCCTTATCTATGTCATTTTTCCTATCCTGTTTTTATGCATGACTGACAATATGTGATCAGTCGACTCAGACAAATTGACGTTTTACCCCTTTATTTTTAATATTTACGATTCAAGAGATTAAAGTTTATGACCAAAACCATGACTGAAGAACGCCTAGAAGAATGTTTGACCATAGTACAAAGCGCTCTAGATGATATGAAAGCAAAGAACATCACTGTAATGAATGTAGAAGACTTGACCGACGTCACCGAACGTATCGTCATCGCTGATGGTACCTCAAAACGTCATGTCCGTGCGATGGCGGATAGCGTTGGCGCCGAAGCCAAGCAATCAGGCTTTATGCCGCTTGGCCGTGAAGGCGGTATCGACTCTGACTGGACACTGATCGATTTGGGCGCAGTTGTCGTTCATATCATGACCCCGCAAGCGCGTGAGTTCTATGACCTAGAAGGTTTATGGTCATCACCTGACCAGTTGGCTGAGCTGGTTGCTACGCCGCGTGAAAAGAAAACTGCTGGTCGTCGCAACAAGAACAAATAAGGTCATTGATTACAATGATCGCATCATCCTAAAAGCATGAGAGCAAAAAGACCAGAATCATTATTCTGGTCTTTTTTTGTGCTTATATTTGAGCATATATGTCATGATAAATACCCATTAAAATGGCTAATAATGCGATAGCTTGCTATGATAATCTTTTCCTTTTTTGCCCAATTTTTGTTTTGTCTATGACGCTTTTATTAAGGATTGCTAATGTCTGCTGACCACAGCTCAAACCCTAAGATTAACCTACCCTTGCATGTGGCAAACTTAGTATGTGTCCGCGCGGGAAAAGCCATGCCATTCACTCGCGAAGAAATGAGTGCCATTGATAAAGCACCAATTAAAACGCCTGTCGCTGTCAACTTTATGGGATTGACCACCGATGAGCAAGCCGACCGTAAGCATCATGGTGGCCCACTCAAAGCCGTGCATCAATTGCCAACGGCAACTTATGAGAAAATCAATGCAGAGTTTGACCTAAAAGTACGTGTCGGGACACTCGGTGAAAACCTTACCACTGAAGCCGTTAATGGCTTGCCTGAGATGGATGAGTCTAACGTCTGTATTGGTGATGTTTATCAGTATGGCGGGCAGTATAGTGAAGACAATATAAACGGTGAAGATAGCGTGCAACTGCGTATCGTGCAACCGCGCCGCCCGTGCTACAAAATCAACGACCAAATCGGCCAATTTACCAAAGTGCCGAATATCGCGGCATGGGTCAGCAAGCAAGGTATCTCTGGCTGGTATTTTCAAGTGGTGCGTGATGGCATGATTGACGCTGACTTGCCAGTGTATCTCGTAGAACGTCCTTATCCGTTTGCCACGCTAGAGACACTTTGGCAACTGGCAAACTCCAAAGAGAAGTTTGACGCTGAGGTCATTGAGCCATGGCTGGCGATTGACTGTTTAGAGGAGAGTTGGAAAAAGGTTCTGGCTAAAAAAACCCAACAGGATCGCAAAAGCATCACCTAACGAAAACCTTTAGTATGACTTTCCTATTTATAAGAGATGGCCAGTACCCTGCGTAATGGCGTCACAAGGTTTTTCATGCCCCAGCCAAATTCTACAATAAGAACGACTCTCTCCTTTATTTTGCATCTCAAAGGAGACAGCCATGAGTGAACCAACAGAAAGCATCAGTTATCTACAGGCGATAGCCATCAGTGTGGGCGCCATTATCGGTTGGGGTGCTTATGTGATGCCAGGCGATTTATTTTTGCCCCAGTCGCAGCTACTAGGCTCTTCTGTTGCCATTATTATCGGTACTTTGGCAATCTATATGGTAGCGCGTGCTTACATCAATTTGCTGACCCAAACACCAGAAAACGAGTCAGGCGGTATCTATTGGATTGAAAAGTATATCAATAGAAAGCACGCCTATATTTATGGTTGGGGCGTCACAATAGGTTATATCTCCATTATCGCGCTCAATATATCAGCTGTCGCTTTACTGTTGCGATATCTGTTGCCTAGCGGCTTACAATTAGGTTACCTGTATACGATTGCTGGTTGGGAAGTCTACGCCAGTGAAGTATTCTTGTGCAGCGCAGCTATTATTTTGTTCAGCTATATCAATTTAAAGGGCGTACGAGTCGGCGCAAAAATCCAGCTATACATCGCTTTATTTATGATTTTGTCAGTGACGGCATTGTTTTTTGCCTCGCTCTGGATGACGCCTGCTACTCAAGCATTTTTGCCCATTGATATGTCTAGCAGCTCTATTACTAGTTTGGCATGGCTACCTATATTAGCCGTAATGCCATGGGCGTATGTCGGTTTTGAGACCACACCGCAAATCTCAAAAGCCATCAGTGACTCAAAAACCAAGACCAAAAGTATCATCCTAATTTCACTCATCGCAGGCGTGTTGTTTTATTTTTTGATCAACTACTTTACTGCGCTAAACATGAGCTTTGACTACCAAGCTATCAAAGACAGCAATTGGGCGACAGGTGAAGGCATAGACAATCGCATCGGTAGCATCGGCATCTGGCTGCTATCGATAGCGATGATTGGTTCGATAATGAGCGGTATCAATGGCTTTATATTGTCATCTGTTAAGCTTTTAGAGTCTATGAGCGACACTGCGCTATTGCCTAGCGTTTTTACGGATAAAAACAATCACTTTAGTAAGCAAAAAACCGTGATATTGATATGTTTCGTATGTCTGCTTTCTCCCTGGCTCGGTAGAAACTACCTACTCGATATCGTGACCATGGCATCTTTGGGTATTACAGTGGGCTTTGCTTATGTCACGACCGCTGATCTCATCAATGAGCGAAAAAAGAAACAAGCAGGTCTACTGAACTATCTTTCTGTAGTGATTAGTGTGGTCTTTATATCGCTACTACTGCTACCATTTTCACCAGCAGCGCTGTCATTCAATGCTTATGTCTTGCTCGGACTTTTTGTTGTCCTAGGCATAATAGGGTATCGAAAAATAATGCCTGTGCAAACCATAGCACCGTAGCGCATAATATCAGCACATAACCTTCCGCTATATAGAGCAATTTATGGCAAAAAGTATGACCTCTTTAGCATTGGCATCAGTATTAGTATCATGCTTCACGCTGCCTTTGATTGGCTGCGTGACGGCGACTGCACCAGTCGCAACAACCAACAGCTACAGCGTCGACAGCGATACTTATCAAGCGACAGGCAAAAGCCAGCGTGTAAAGACCATCGTCCTGCACTATACGGTCTCAGATAATGAGCGCTCGATAAAGACATTGACGACGGGCAAGGTCAGCGCGCACTATCTAATCCTAGACAGTGATGATGATAAAATTTATAACCTCGTACCCGAATCTGAGCGCGCGTGGCATGCAGGCGACGGTGGCTTTTCAGGACGTACCATCCTCAACGATACCTCTATCGGTATCGAGATTGTCAATGCAGGGATAAAGCCTGAATATCGAGACGCGCTAAAAAATGGCGATATGGATTACCATCCTTATGAGCATTATGTGACGTTTGATGAGTTGCAGATTAAGAAAGTCGCGGAGCTAGTACAAGATATCACCGCTAGATATGATATATCACCAAAGAATATCATCGGTCACTCGGATATGGCACCCTCGCGCAAGATCGACCCCGGAGCAAGATTCCCGTGGGAGCGACTGTATTTCGATTACGGTATCGGCGCTTGGTATGATGAAGCGGACAAGCAAGACATTATGAATCGGCGTACCTTGGTCGCGCCAAGCGTGCAAGAGATCAAGCAAGCCTTTCGCAAGTATGGTTATCAAATCAACGATACTGATACGTGGGACAAACCCAGCCGTGATGTGATCTATGCGTTTCAACTGCACTTTAGACCGCAGCAGCCAACCGGTAATATGGATACAGAGACCTATGCGATACTACAGGCGCTCAATATGAAGTATGCTGGTCGGGATGACTTCTATTAAGATTAGGTATTAGCCATTAACAACTATCTATCTATTTATTTATCTACGCATAACAACAATGAAAAAGGAAATATGATGAGCACCCTATTTAGTGTCAATTTGAATAAACTCGCCTTAATCAGAAACTCTCGCGGCACGGATTATCCCAATCTGCTGCACTTTGTGAAGAAACTCATAGATCTGGGTGTCAAAGGCTTTACCGTGCATCCGCGACCTGATGAGCGTCATATCAGATACCAAGATGTCTATGATATCAGTGCATTCTTAAAAGACTATCCAGAGATTGAGTTCAATATCGAAGGTAATCCAAACGAGCAGTTTTTAAAGATTATTCGTGAGGTAAAACCGCATCAATGTACGCTCGTGCCAGACAGTGACGATCAGCTGACCTCGGATCATGGCTTTGACATCATCACACATCATGAGTTTTTATCAACATTGAGCAAAGAGCTGCAAGCCTTTGGTACGCGCTGTGCGGTGTTCATTGACCCTGATATCGAGCAAATCAAAGCGGTCATCGACAGTGATGTACAGACGATCGAGATGTATACCGAAGAATGGGCGCGCGCCTACAGTAATGGTAAGAGCGATGACAATATTGATTTCGATGAGGTGAAGCAACGCTTTAGCGACTGTATCAACCTAGCCAATCAAAACGGTATCCGCGTCAATGCGGGTCATGATTTGAATTTGGATAATTTAGCTGATCTACTCGCGCTTAGTGATATCGCTGAAGTATCGATTGGTCATGCCTTTACGATTGAGTCGCTAGAGCAAGGCATGGATAATGTGGTGCGTCAGTATTTAGACATCTGTGCTTAACCCGTATTGATAAGCAAATCGTTTGGTTCTGTCAGCAGTCCCAATGTTTGTACGTTAAACAGATCCTAAGCAGACACTAATAATATAAAAAAAGGAATTTTTATGTATCAAGCCTTTCAACAACATCTACAACAAGAAATCGGCGATATCCGCGCAGCAGGCCTGTATAAATCCGAGCGCGTTATTACCTCTCCGCAAGATGCGCTCATCACCATCGCCGACGGCCGTGAGATGCTTAACTTCTGTGCCAATAATTATCTTGGATTGTCTGACCATCCTGAAATTAAAAAGGCGGCTACTGTGGCCATTTAAGACTCAGGTTATGGCATGTCATCGGTACGTTTTATTTGTGGTACGCAAGATTTACATAAGCAATTAGAGGCGGCGATTTCTAAGTTTTTTAATACCGAAGATACGATTCTTTATGCAGCCTGTTTCGACGCCAATGGCGGTGTCTTTGAACCACTGCTGACCGCAGATGATGCCATTATTTCTGATTCGTTAAACCATGCCTCAATCATCGATGGTGTGCGTCTGTGTAAAGCTGCGCGTTATCGCTACGCCAATGCGGATATGCAAGACTTAGAGACTCAGCTGCAAGCAGCACAAGCACAGCGTTTTCGCTTAATTGTCACCGATGCTGTGTTTTCAATGGATGGTAATGTGGCGCCGATGGATGAGATTTATGCGCTCGCACAAAAATACGATGCCATGGTCATGATCGACGAGTGTCATTCAGCAGGCGTCGTCGGTCGCACGGGTGGCGGCGTGACTGAATTGTTTGATTTACGCGGTGATATCGAGCTGATCACAGGTACTTTAGGCAAGGCATTTGGCGGGGCGATTGGCGGCTTTACGACGGGTAAAAAAGAGATGATTGAGATGCTGCGTCAACGCTCACGCCCGTATCTGTTTTCAAACTCCATTCCGCCCATGATAGCTGCCGCTGGGTTAAAAGCGTTTGAGATGCTAGCAGAAGACAATACCCTACAAGACAAACTGCATGAAAATACCGCTTATTTTGTCAAGAAAATGCAAGATGCAGGCTTCGATATCAAGCCCACCGAATCGGCAATCTGTGCAGTGATGCTGTATGACGCTACTGTCTCGCAACAAATGGCAGAGGCGCTACTTGAAGAAGGTATTTATGTGATTGGTTTCTTCTACCCTGTCGTCCCCAAAGACGAGGCTCGCATTCGCGTCCAGCTCTCCGCCGCCCATACTCGCGAGCAGCTCGACCAGTGTATCGCCGCCTTTATCAAAGTCGCCAAGCAAATGGAAGTGATTGCTTAGGTGTTTGATAATTCATAGGTAGGCACTACTTATAGCCAAAATAAGAGAAAATTATGAAAGCACTGGTTAAAACGCATGCCGAAAAAGGCATCTGGATGCAAGACGTGCCAGAACCGACGGTCGGCATCAATGATGTCAAAATAAAAATTAAAAAAACCGCTATCTGTGGGACAGATTTGCACATTTACAAGTGGGATGAGTGGTCACAAAACACCATCAAGACGCCAATGATTATCGGACATGAATACGTTGGTGTCATTAGTGAAATGGGCGATGGTGTCAAGCATTTTGCAGTGGGCGACCGCGTTACAGGCGAAGGTCATATCGCTTGCGGGCATTGCCGTAATTGCCGCCGAGGTAAGCTCCATGTGTGCGAAAACACGATAGGCGTGGGCGTGAATCGCGATGGCGCGATGGCCGAATATTTGGTGATACCTGCCGATAATGTCATCAAACTCGATGAGCGTATCAGCGATGAGATGGCCGCCATTATGGACCCGTTTGGTAATGCCACGCATACTGCCCTATCCTTTCCTGTCCTTGGTGAGGATGTGCTAATCACGGGTGCGGGACTGATTGGTTCTATGGCAACAGCGATTTGCCGATTTGCCGGAGCGCGTAATATTGTGGTCAGTGATATCAGCGATTATCGCTTAGAGCTTGCCAAAAAGATGGGCGCGACGATGACCATCAACCCAGCCAAAGGTGAAACTATCGAAGGCGCTATCGATACGTTAAAAATGCACGGATTTGATATTGGGCTTGAGATGTCAGGCTCGCCTCAGGCTTTTGATTCAATGATTAGTAATATGTATAACGGCTCTAAAATCTCTCTTTTGGGCATTTTGCCTAACACCACTACGGTGGATTGGAGCAAGATTATTTTTAAGGCGCTAACCCTAAAAGGTATTTATGGGCGTGAGATGTGGGAGACGTGGTATCAGATGGAGCAAATGCTGATTAGCGGTATTGATCTGTCGCCTATCATTACCCATCGCATGCACATTGATGACTTCCAAGAAGGCTTTGATATCATGGAAAGTGGGCAATGCGGTAAGGTGATTTTAAGCTGGGATTGATTTTGTTGATTATTGGTTAAATTTTAAATGTTCACGACTCAAAAAACGGCGCTGATTTTAGTGCCGTTTTTTTTGGATATTAAAAAGCGATAAGATTCATGAGTTGATTGCTGAGGCTAAGAGAAACTGTGAATATTAATTTGGAACGTGAGTGAGTAAATCAAATTACAACACATTATCAGATAAGTCACTCACACTAAAACCGACATCATAAAGTGATATTTCATGGTCAGCACTACCTATACATTCTATTTCAGGAATTTGAGTTTTTTGACGTAAACCCAAATCGATACGACCTGAAAAAACTTTGTTACTTTCTATATTCAATATTTTGGTTATGTCAATTTGTATCTTAACTCTTGATCCTGCGGAAATTATTTCCGAATTATGAGCATCTGATCTTTCAACTCTAGCTAAATTTTGATAATTATGAGAGCTTTGCGAAAATATCATTAGCGATGGAAGCTCTACAATCTCTTTCATATAATGAGTTGTCGCTTTTATCTTAACTTTTTCGATATTCCTGTCGAGTAAATCCATAAATCCAGCATAACCTTCTACTTGTAAATCATATGGAAAACTCTTTATTTCCCCATTTTCATTTATTGCGTATTTCAGTTTATTAAAAATAGTATTAATAAAGTTATTTTTAACTCTGAACGCATTCACAATTTCTTGAAGATTGGCATTTGGTAATTCATTAAATACTAAATGTATATCTAAGGGGTGAAAACCGTAATATCCAACTTCAACTTTTGAGGATCGACCCCATGTATGAGCTATTTCAGGCGAGTGCTCTGTTAAGGTATGGAGAAAAATACCATGTTTTTCAGCTTTTTTAGTTGCTCCTTCGGTAAAACCTGAGCTAGATACTGCTATCATCGCGAACGCATCTAGACTCAACTTTCTACCTATTAGCTCTTCAATCCATTTTACGTCTTGGGGTGCGCTATGATGCCTGCACTCAATATGGCTTTTTAAACCATCATGATTAATCGCAATATCGATTTGTCTCATCTGCTTTGGGTTATCAGGGTCAGAAATCTTATCATTCCATACTACTTCGTCACCTGACTTAACCATAATTGAGATTATGCGACCAACTATCTGTTCGAACTCTTTTGGAGTCATTAATCTACCCCCTACCTTCAGATAGTCTATATATATTATGATCTAACTCATCTATGTCATAGCCTAATCCTTCTATTTGAGAAATTACTTCTCCAACAGCATCAAAATGCTCATGATTAATATTTTTAACTTCAATAAAGAGCTTCCCTGAATTAAAACTTACTTTTTCTATAATAAAACTAAATTCCGCTAAAACCTCTTGTAAGTTTATAACTAACTCGTCTTTATTTCTAATTCCATCAAGATAAAACTCTAAAATATTAGGCTCTTCATAATTATGAAAATCTAGCTGGTGTGCTGTTGCATTCCTAACGAACTGCGTTTTACTATTGCGGTTTGTAGACTTAGAATTCATAGAGCTAGAAAGGCGATTAACTGATAATTGAAGGCTTTTAAGCTCTTCTAACACATATCTATCAACAGAAACTGTTTCTTCAGTAATTAATGGAGCTTTAAACGCACCATAGTTTTTTAAGAAGGTAGAATAATTTTCAGGGTCACTTTCATATGCTTTGTAAGTCTTTTTTATTCTATCTTTTAAATTTTCTTTAAAAATTTCAATGTCATGATATCTTAAGTCTTTTGGATAACTTAGATGTTCAATTACAGAGGTATCAAAAGAATAAGGTGTTACTTCATCTTTTATAATGATTGTTGGTTTATCGAAAGCTAGACGCAATCCTAGCTCAAACATGACGTTTGGATTTCTACCGCTTATATCGCAAACTATCATTGGGTTATCGTATAAGTTCTGAACAATACGTTTGTGAATAACGCCTATATCATCCGCATCACTCACTAATCTAGCTTCAAAATTAGCTTCTTTAATAGCAGATTCTATTATCCTTTTGACATCTTTCCAATGAGATTCAGGATAGCCTTCCATACTTGCAATAGGCATTACAATGCCACATTTTTTCGGTAAATTATCATCTGATTTTTCGTGTGGCTTGCTTTCGACTTTATTCGGTTCAGATTGATTGTCCATTCTAATCTCCAAAGAAAACAATGAGTTCGTAGGGTGCGCCCAGCGCACCAATAACACTAAAATTAAAGTTTAGACTAATTTATCATAAAATGGTCATTCAGAAGCGCGTTTTAGCCCTGATTGCAGCGTATATACTTGGTTGGTCACTGGGCTGCGCAGGCGTGGCTAGAAGTGGTCGCTCGAATGTTGGAACGCCTCTAGTCTTAGCCACCGCCCCAGTGGACGACCAAGATAGTAGCGAAAAGCAGGATCAGCTCTCCTACTTTAAAAACCCAAACCCCAAACACAAAAAAGGTGAGCATTACGCTCACCTTTTCATTCTAAAAAACAGTTATCTACAATATTATCTAAACCAACTTAGCCTATCTAAACCAAGCACGAGCGTTACGGAACATACGCATCCACGCGCCGTCCTCATCCCATTCTTCTGGTTTCCAGCTGTGGTTATACGCTTTTAGGTTACGCTCAGGATGCGGCATCATGATAGTGACGCGACCATCGGTGCTACACAGACCCGTGACTCCGCCGAGCGAACCGTTTGGATTGAGCGGATACGTCTCAGTTGGATGACCTTGGCTATCGACATAACGCATCGCCAGCTGACCGTGGTTTGCCATACCGTCGATCTCGGTATTGTTCAGCGTCGCATAGCCTTCACCATGCGCCACAGCGATTGGCAAGATGCTGTCTTGCATCCCTTTGAACAGGATAGACTTGGTACGCTCAACTTTTACGTTGACGGTACGCGCTTCAAAACGAGCGGATTTATTTGCGACGAAACGTGGGAAGTTTTCTGCACCTGGGATGAGGTCTTTTAACTGCGCCATCATCTGACAACCGTTACAGACACCCAAGCTAAAGGTATCAGGACGGGCAAAGAAGCGGACAAACTGCATGCGTAGCTCGTCATGGAACAAAATAGAGTTCGCCCAGCCTGAGCCTGCGCCGAGTACGTCACCATAACTAAAGCCACCACAAGCGACCAGACCATCGAAGTCACGTAGATTGATACGGCCACTGAGTAGATCGCTCATGTGTACATCGACTGCTTCAAAGCCCGCTTGGGTAAAGCCTGCTGCCATCTCTGTCTGACCATTGACGCCTTGCTCGCGGAGAATTGCGACTCTTGGCTTCTCTTTGCGGCTAGCCAAGTACGGTTCTTCAACTTTTTGATTGAGATCAAAGTTTGGCGCAGCGATCAGGCCTTTATGGCTCGCGTCGCTAATCAAGTCATACTCTTGCTGTACGCACGCTGGATTATCACGGCGACGCGCGATCTGATAGCTGACCTGCGTCCATGCTTGCTGCAATTCAGTACGGCTAAAGCGTAGCGTGTCATCACCCATAAGCGTTGGCGTTTGAATTAGTAAGCTATCTTCTTCCGAGCTTTGACCAACGAGGCTGAGCATATCGCTAACGTTAAACTCTTCTGCCAACTGCATGAGAGCGGCGACGTTTTCTGGTAGTACTTGAATGACTGCACCCAGCTCTTCACTGAACAGCTGACCGAGTAAGTTGTCGTCATCTAATGACAGCTTGATACCTTGACGGCTGGTGAACTGCATTTCAGCGATAGTCGCTAGTAGACCACCATCACCGATATCGTGATAGGCACTGATGATGCCTTGCGCGTTGCCTGCTTGGACAAAGTTAAAGAAGTCGATTAAGTCGCTTGGCTGTGCTAGATCTGGGCAATCGTTACCCAATTGGCTCAGCGTTTGCGCAAGGATTGAACCGCCTAGACGCAATTTGCCTTTTGACAAGTCAATACGGTAGAACGCGCTATCGCCATTAATTAGCTCAGGGGTTAGCATTTTTGCCACATCAACCACAGGGGCAAAGGCAGTAATCACCAAACTCATTGGCGACACGACTGATTTATCCGTATCACCTTCTTCACTGCTGTCAGTCCAGTTCGCACGCATCGATAGCGAGTCTTTACCGACTGGGATAGCAATACCCAGTGCTGGGCATAGCTCTTCACCGACGGCATGTACCGCGTCAAATAATGCAGCATCCTCGGCGTCATCACCGCATGCTGCCATCCAGTTCGCTGACATGGTGATATCAGACAGCTGAGCAATACGCGCACCAGCGATGTTAGTAATTGCTTCACCCACTGCTAAACGCGCAGAAGCTTTTGGACTGATAAGCGCCACTGGTGTACGCTCACCGATACTCATGGCCTCGCCGCTCATCACCTGACCATCAAGCGCGACCAAGCCTGACGCTGTTACCGCACAATCTGCCACGGGCACTTGATAGCGACCCACATACTGATCACGCACGACCATACCCGTGATAGAACGATCACCGATGCTGATCAAGAATGATTTACTAGCGACGGTTGGATGACGCAATACGTCTTTGATAGACTCAGCTAAATTAACATCGCCAAGCGCTAATGCTGGCAACGTGCCATCAGTACGCTCAAAGCTACGCTTCATCTTTGGCGTGCCACCGAGCAATACTTGCATCGGCATATCGACAGGCTGCTCATCTAGCAGCGAATCGTTAACCACCAATTGACGCACATCCGTAGCTGTACCCAAGATGGCATACGGGCAGCGCTCACGCGCGCAGATCGCATCAAACTGGGCTTCGCTATCTGGGCGAATCGCGAGGACATAACGCTCTTGAGCTTCGTTTGACCAGATGGCCATTGGCGACATGCCCGCTTCTAACGATGGAACGTTACGCAGGTTCAGTACCGCTCCCATCTCGTGGTCATTGACCAGCTCTGGCATTGCATTAGAGATGCCGCCCGCGCCCACATCATGCAATGACACGATAGGGTTACCGTCTTTGCCATTATTGCTCGCATCGACATCATTACCGGCTAGTGCCCAGCAGCGATCCATCACTTCTTGGCAACGACGCTCCATCTCAGCGTTGTCACGCTGGACTGAAGCAAAATCCAAACCTTCATCAAGGTCACCGCTATCGACCGACGATGCTGCACCGCCGCCCAAACCGATTTGCATCGCAGGACCACCAAGGACGATGAGTAAGTCACCTTGTTGAATGGTGTTTTTTTCAATGAGGTTGCGTTTGATATTGCCGTAACCACCTGCCAGCATGATTGGCTTATGATAGCCACGCATCTCGCTACCGTCTTTTGCCGCTGACGTATCTAGCTGAAAGCTACGGAAATAACCACACAGATTAGGACGACCAAACTCATTCGAGAAGTTGGCACTACCTAATGGCGCTTCGGTCATAATCTCAAGGCTGGTTGCCATACGATCTGGCGTGCCATAGTCTTGCGTGCTCAGTTGACCTGACTGTTCCCATTTCTCAGCCAGCTCAGGGATATGCAAATGTGATACGTGAAAACCTGTTAGACCACCTTTTGGCTTACCGCCGCGACCTGTTGCGCCTTCATCACGAATCTCACCACCAGCACCTGTCGCTGCACCAGAGTACGGTGCAATCGCTGTTGGGTGGTTGTGCGTCTCAACTTTCATCAGGATATCGATTTCTTCTTGATGGAAATCATAAGGATGAGCAGAATTTACATCCATAGCGTCGGTCGGGATAGGATAAAAACGCATACCATTAGCGCCTGCCATGACCGCAGCGTTGTCTTTATAGGCAGATAAGATGCCTTGTGGATTAGACTGGTAGGTGTTCTTGATCATTTGGAACAGTGATTTGGGTTGTACCTCACCATCGACGGTCCACTGGGCATTGAAAATCTTATGACGGCAATGCTCTGAGTTTGCCTGTGCAAACATCATTAGCTCAACGTCAGTTGGATTGCGTTTTAGTTCATTGACGTACGCATTCATCAGGTAATCGATATCTTCACTTGATAAGGCAAAGCCAAACTCGGTATTGGCTGACTCTAGCGCTGCCTGACCTTGTCCAATGACGTCGATATGATTCAATGATGCTGGCGCTTGATCATCAAACAATTTGCTGACATCGCTCAAGTCATAAACCAGGCTCTGGGTCATACGATCAAACAATAACTGCTCGGCATCTACTGGTAGTTTTTCGCCTGCTTCACCGTCTATTTTTTTATCGAGGGTCAACGTATAAACAACGACACGCTCAACGCGGTTGATCTCGATTTCACAGTTATTAAAGATATCGGTTGCTTTACTTGCCCATGGTGAGATGGTGCCGAAACGTGGCCCAACGATGACTTGATGTTGGTTTTCTTGCGGCGCAGCTAGCGTTGTTGATGAGTCAACCGCAAGTAGATCTAGCGCTTTTTTATGCTCATCACCCGATAGCTCTCGTGATAGCACATAGACTTGCTGAGTACTTATTTGACTGACATTTAGCTCGGTTTTTTGCTGGAACTGACTGATGAGTTGCTGCGTCTGAAAATCGGTAAGAAACGGTTGTCCGGCGATGGTCATCATAAAGGCATAATCCGTAAGATCAAGGCATCTCTGCCATGCTAAGTAAATGGTCTGGGTATTATAACAAGAAGACCTATAATAAGCAGGTCTAAACCAAGATAAATTGCTGATAAGTTGTGCGCTACTGCTATCGAATAATTGCAGAATAATAAGCTTGTGCCATGATGTATTCACTACCCTTCTAATGCTGTACTGGACAAACAAAAGTGAAAAATACACAGCGTCACACTTTTTACCTAACCCTCATACTCCTTACAAACACTCACATCGCATTACTGGGCACCTATATAAATGTATGGGTACAACTCGGTATTCTAAATCCAGATAAAAACTAAAACGTGTAATCAAAACGTTTCACTATAATTTTAAAGTAAAAGGGATATCCTATGAGCAAGCAAGACCAAATTGATAAAATCCAAAACGTCATTAAAGATGTAAAGTTTGCAATGCTGAGCACTGTTAATAGCAAAGGCGATGTACACGCTTGGCCAATGACAACCAGCGAAGCGAGCATCGGTGGCAAAGAGATTTGGTTCATCGGTGACAAAACATCAGACATAGTAAAAGACATCCAGAATAACGAAAAAGTCGGTCTATCTTATGCTTCTCAAGATGAGAAAGACTATGTCTCTGTAAGTGCCAATGCAGAACTGCCAACGGACAAAAATAAGTTAGAAGAGCTTTGGTCACCAGTCTACAATGCGTTTTTTGAACATGGTAAAGAAGATCCAAATGTACAGCTAATCAAAGTCGTACCACATGGTGTTGAGTGCTGGTTAGGCGGTAGTTCTACTATTAATATGTTCAAGATGGCAGCAGCAGCATTACAAGATGGCAAAACAGCTGAAGACATCGGCGAACAGTTCGAAGTATCGCTATAAGTTACAGTTTATAAGTATTAGATAAGACGATTATTTGATAATCGGATATTTAATAATCTAAAACGTCAGTAAGCATCTGCTTATTGGCGTTTTTTAGTAGGTACTGTAGCAGTAGCCAGATCGATTGCTGCACGGTGATCAGCCCTTACAAACCATCACAGAGTATTACAGATCGACTGTATCGTCGCATTGAACAATATCGTTATATTAACTGTGGTTGCGCTGATAATAGTTGTTACGATCATTGGTTTGATTACAGGCATCAACTGGTGCTGATCAACTAACAATGATAGTGCCTATCTGGTAATACAAAGATTATTTTTTATCAGATAACTTTTATCTCGCACCCTCATTTTATTATAAAAATTAAATAGTAAAGGATAACTATTATGAATAAGCAAGAACAGCTAGACACCCTCCAAGCTATGGTAAAAGACATCAAATACACGATGATGACTACTCGCACCAGCGAAAACCACCTGCATTCCTGCCCGATGAACACTACCGAAACAGGTTTTGGTGCCAAAGAGATTTGGTTCATCGCTCATAATCCGTCTGAAACCGTTGATAACATCAACAACGATGCACAAGTCAATCTGGCTTACGTCAGTCAAGATAATAAAAAATACCTGTCTATCACGGGTAAAGCTGAGCTGGTAGATGATAAAGATAAGTTAGATGAGCTGTAGTCAGTAACTTATAATGCTTACTTTGAGAAAGGTAAAGAGGACCCAACAGTACAGCTGATCAAAGTCATCCCTCACGGCGCTGAATACTGGGCGAACGGTAATGCTATCGCTAGTGCTGTGAAGATGACAGCTGCAGCGGTGACAGATACTGCTATTGAGAAAAGCTTGGGTGAGAACTTCTCAATAGAACTATAGTATGCTACACATCAAAAATGTGAACACAAAAAAACGCCAGTGGCAGTAGCGACTGGCGTTTTTTATTAGTGACGGCTCTCAATACTAGCTACTTTACTAGCCGCTTTGTTTTAAATAAGGCCATGCCGCTTTTAGATAAATCATCATTGACCATAATGTCAATATCACAGCGGCTACCATCAAGACATAACCAATCGTCTCAAGCGACTCCCAATTTAACAAAAGCACTGTAATGGCGACCATCTGAAAGGTCGTCTTTAGCTTGCCGACGTAAGACACCGCAACACTGGTGCTTTTGCCGAGCTCTGCCATCCATTCACGTAGCGCAGATACCGCGATCTCACGCGAGATAATGACGATAGCGGCGATGGCCATGATGATATTAGGATGCCACTGTACAAGCACAATCAATGCGACCGCTACCATGAGCTTGTCAGCCACAGGGTCCAAAAAACGCCCAAATGCTGACATGACATTTAGTTTACGAGCAAAGTAGCCATCGAGCCAATCGGTAATCGCCGCGATAATAAAGACACTAGTCAAAAGCAAATGGCGCAGCAAACTATCGCTAAACTCGCTCATCCCTACTCGAGCAATAACGTTGTCTGAGATTGCTGGCATACCGATACCCATAGCAGGCGGCCAGTAGGCAATCGCAACAAACAGCGGAATCATCAAGATACGAGCAATCGTAAGATTGTTGGGCAAGTTAAAAATACTCTTAGTATTTTGCGAACTTGACGGCTCCTGCGTGTGCAAATGCGTGCTCTCAGTCATGGCAAACCCAGTTCAATATAGACATAATAATGGCAGATAGCTTAGCATTTTTCGGACAAGACGTCATGCCATCTCTTCAGCGATTGAGTGATCAAAACTATCTAGATCAGATATTTGCGATACTAGTTACCTAACCTATTGAAAGTATTGAACGTTAAAAGCATTGAACGCTTTGATCACTAACTCTTAACCCCAACCGTAGAGACCTTCTCATTTATTTAATCACTTACCGTTTAGAAACCCTTTGAACGACAATGGCTTAATTACTGACCACTTAAATCGTGTGCGGCTGTTTTAGCAGTCAGATGTCATCTTCAGACATATGGTTGAGGTTTTTACAACGTAATATACTGTAACCAAAACCGCCCAACCATAATCAATTAGGTTATTATAGCAACTGCTATAAAACACTTGTACACTCAAAAATAAGTCTATCTTGCCTTTTTATATGGGTCATTATGACTGTGATAAATGACAATATGGAGAACTAATAACTACAATAAATCACGACCACGGAATATGTAGCTTACCTACCTACACGGTCCGTTTTCCTCAGCCCGCAGTATCTCCTCTGTGGGCCTTTTTTTGTCTCTGAACTTCTCGCTTGCACTGTCTTTATCTAACTCAGATTGAATGAGTGACTGATCTGGTTACTGCTTGGTTTGATATGTCTATAATTCAAAAAAATTAATATTGATTACGCTTGTTGCGCTTGCCCAATGGTCTGAGCGGTTTGTAGTGCTGCTTGGTAGCAGCTCTCGATGTTCCCTTTTGTACACCAGTCACCGCTGACTATCCATTGTTTGGACTCATCTACTAGGATGCCTAATGCTTTCGTATCCGTATCTACTATAGTTGCTGCATAGCGCCAGCGATGACAATCTGTCTGGCTAGGGGCGCTATTCTCATCCCAGTCCAATGCCTGCTTGGCTGCCTGTAATAATTGCTCTTTGACCGCCTCGATATCATCATCGACATGTATCTGCGACCAGTCATTGCGTGCATGAATCGTGATACTTGGTAGCAGTCCATCATGTCCAGGCTTATGATGTTCGATAAATATTCTATCGAGTACAGTGCTATTTACATAAGCAACATCCCATTGTGGTGCCATCTGGTTGTTTAGTGTTTCAGGCAACGGCTGGGAGTCATCCCAACCGAGCATCAGCGTGTAGCACGCCTGCATCTTTGGTTCAGTAATGTTATCTTGCTGACTAAACCCGCTCCCTGCCATAAGCTCTACTGCCTGACCATTCGGTGCAGTACAGATCACCCAATCAAACCAGCCAAGACTAGCCCCAGTCTCATCAAAGAGCTCAGTTTGCTTTTCGTTTTGATGCTTTTCGTTTTGATGCTGAGTCGGGCTTTGGGTAAACTGAACAAGTGGTGCCACACGAGTTTTGAATACTATGTCTGTGTGTTTGAGCGCAGCCGCTAATTCACGTCCCCAGCTGGTCATCTTTGGTGTGCTGATATAGCGTGCATGGACGGTATCCCATTGTTCTTTGCTTTTGATATCAGGCGATTGAGCGTTGTTGTGCTGTGATTCAGATGCTGGCGTTAGCTCAGCCACTTTGGCACACCATGGCTGTAACAGCCGCGTATCTAACCAAGGAGCGACAAACGCTTGGAAGCTCTTGGTCTTTGCTGTAAAGAACTGCGCACCAAATGCCCACTGCCAGTTTTTGCCTGTATCACTGTCAGTACGATAACGCGTTGCTAGGCGTCCCACACTACGTGACTTTTCAAAGATAGTGATATGAGGTGTGATTGCTTGATTATCGTTCTGGCTTGATGCGCGTTCTAGTAGTGTCGCGGTGAGCAGCCCTGTCAGACCACCGCCAATGATCGCTATTTTTGATGATAGGGTATCCGTTGAGATCGAAGCATATTCCGTCATAATGGCCGTAAACCTTATAGAGTCTTTATGAGTCGCCATCATAGCCACTCTGTGAATCACATTGTCGTATGCATATGTGTAGTCATGATATTGTCGCTTAGACGTATTGAACCTTCAAAACACCTCAATATCAATATCGTCTACGTAAAAAAGCCACGCTATTTGCGATAGCATGGCTTTTTTGGATTTTTTTTAAGATGTATAAGCGAGCACTACAGGTTAGTTTTGCACGTCTTTCTCTGGCAAAAACTAACCCATCAACGACTCTACTCTCCGCGACCAGCTTTGACCTGTTCGACCAGATCATTGATCACTGAGCTGTCTGCCAGCGTAGATAAGTCACCCAGTCCAACATACTGCCCTTCTGCCAGTTTACGCAAGATACGGCGCATGATCTTTCCTGAGCGGGTTTTTGGTAGTGCCTCAACCATATAGATGGCATCTAAAGTCGCAATAGGCCCGATCTCAGCACGTACATGACGTTTGAGCTCCGCTTTTAGATCATCTGTTGCTTCTTCACCTGATTTTAAAATAATGAAGGCACAGATACCTGTTCCGCGTATCTCATGCGGCATACCGACAATTGCGGCTTCGGCAGTAGCCGGATGAGCAACCAACGCGCTCTCAATCTCTGCTGTACCCAAGCGATGCCCAGCAACGTTGAGGACGTCATCGACACGGCCCGTAATCCAATAATGCCCATCTTCATCACGCTGGGCACCATCACCTGTAAAGTAATGACCCGGATAATCACTAAAGTATGTCTTTAAGAAGCGCGGATGGTCATTGTAGATCGTACGCATCTGTCCTGGCCAACCACTGCTGATAACCAAATTGCCTTCTGCCGCGCCTTCCATTATTGCGCCGTCAGCATTGACGACTTGTGGCTTAACACCATATAGCGGCGTCATTGCAGCACCTGGCTTTAAATCAACTGTGCCTGGTATTGGCGCCATTAGGATACCGCCTGTCTCGGTCTGCCACCATGTATCGACAATTGGACATTTACTATCACCAACGACATTATAGTACCAGTCCCATGCTTCTGGATTGATCGGCTCACCGACCGAACCTAGCAAGCGCAGACTTGAACGATCTGACTCACGTACAAAGGCATCACCCTCTTTCATCATCGCTCGAATCGCCGTTGGGGCGGTGTATAAAATAGTCACGTCGTGCTTGTCGATGATGTGTCCGATACGTGCCCATGTTGGATACTCTGGCACCCCTTCAAAAATGACTGTCGTGGTGCCATTGGCGAGCGGTGCATACGTGGAGTACGTGTGACCTGTAATCCAGCCGACATCTGCGGTACACCAATACACGTCATCTTCTTTGATATCAAAGACATCACGGAAGGTAGATAGCGCATAAGTAATATAACCCCCTGTCGTATGCACCACACCTTTGGGCTTACCCGTTGAGCCAGAGGTATACAATAAGAATAAGGGATCTTCGGCATTCATCACTTCAGGTTCACAGATCTCTGACTGCCCATCAACGAGATTGTGATACCAGACGTCGCGGCGACCACTCATTGGGATAGAGTTACCTGTACGGTGGACGACGATGACTTTTTCGACACTGTCAGTCCCATCCATTTCTAACGCCTGATCGACATTGGCTTTGAGCGGAGTATGTTTGCCACCGCGTAAGCCTTCATCGGCGGTGATAACGACTTTTGATCGGCTATCTATCAAACGGTTACCTAGACTCTCGGCAGAAAAACCACCAAACACCACTGAATGTACCGCACCAATACGTGCACATGCCAGCATCGAAACCATGGCTTCTGGTATCATTGGCATATATAACGTGACACGATCACCTTTCCCAACGCCAAGCTTGCGCAGCGAGTTACCCAAACGACAGACCGCCTCATGTAATTCTTTGAAAGAAATAATCTTGTGTAATGAAGGGTGATCCCCTTCCCAAATAATGGCAGGCTTATAGGGATTGTCTTCTAGATGGCGATCTAGGCAGTTTACTGAGATATTCAGCTCACCATCTTCGAACCATTTGATATTAAAATCGTCTAGATCATAATTGACGTTGCTGATTTTTGTTGGTTTCTTTATCCAATCAATCAGCTCAGCACGCTGTGCCCAAAAAGCATCACTGGCTTCGGTTGATTCGATGGATTGTGCATAGTCTTTGGTGTACTGCTCAGGTGTGGTATTTGCTGCAGCCATGAACTCGGCTGTGATAGGGAATGATTTCTGGGTCATAGTTTTGTCCTTTTAATTGTTATGACCTACACAGATAATCGTCTATAACGACCGTCTATACAGGTGATAAGAGCCATCTTCCATAATGTGTGACACTCAGCGATAGTTTGACAAATAAGCGTGACGGTTGCAAGGCTTCAACCGCCAATCATAACAATTTCGCTGTACAACTGTGTACTTGCAGACCAATAGTCTCGTCTTTGTAAATGCTTACCTTGTTCCCTCCTCTTGTTCCTTTAATTGCTTTTAATGGCTTATAAGTGATTATCTATTTTGGTATTGAGCTGGTATTGAGCAAAACCTTTGGACTTATAAGCCTATAAAAACCATTAAGATAAAGGGTAAAATAGAAAGCTGTAAATGACACAAGCCATACATAAGTATGGCTTGCTGTTATCGATATTTAACTATCTATAGTACGTACTTATTTAAGCTGAGTGACGGTTTTCCATGCGCCACTGTTCACTTGTGATAAGTAAACATCATTAATCGCAACATGGCTCTCAGGGGTGATGGCGACCGTAGACCCTGTCACGCCATCAACAAAACTGACAGTCTCTAGACCGGCATTGAATGTATCGGCATTCAAATCAGGACCTGCAGCTTTTAGTCCGTCAACGGTGATTCTTGCAGCAACATGACCAATAATCGCGCCTGCTGATACGTCTTCACCAGTGGCTTTTTTGAACTTATCAACGAACGCTTTAGTCTCAGGCTCATTGGCTCTTAATGCCAAATCATTATAGTAAGAGACCGCATACAGACCTTCACTTGCACCGCCTGGCGCTGCAGCAACTGCCGGATGGAATCCTGTTGCAGGTGCGATAAACTTCACATCGCTCCAGCCCATGGCGTTTGCCGTACCGACAGCCGTGATAGCGCCTCGGATAGTGAGAGATAACGCAATCAAATCACAATTGGATTCTTTTAGTTTGGCAATCGCCCCTGAGAAGTCTGTCTCATCTGGGCGATGTGAGCTAGAAGCAACCAAAGTAACATTAGGATTATTATCACTGATGTCCTTTGCCGCTGCATTGGTCTCCTCTCCATAATCTGATGGAATATACATGACGCATAGGTTTTTCACATCGTTTTCAGCGATCAGATACTCCATCCCAAGTTTCATTGAATCGTAATAAGTACTGCCAATCGTATAACGACGATTTAGCGCGCCCTCTTCTTGCATAGGGGTTGCAAACGTGATCGGCATGACACTAGGGACATTGGCACGATCCATAATAGGGAAGCTGGCTAAGTTATGCGGTGTGCCTAACGACATCAACATCGCAAAGACTTTATCGCGGCTCACTAATTTGTTGGCGGCCTGTACTGCCTTTGGCACTTGATAAGAATGGTCTTCGACAATGTAGCGAATCTTTCGACCGTTGACACCGCCCGCAGCATTTACTTCGTCAAAATACATATTGGCCGCAGTGACCGCAGGATTACCAAAACCTGCAAACGGACCAGATAAATCATTTGCACCGCCCAAGACAATTTCGGTATCGGTGACGCCTTGTACTGGTATATCACTCGTAGACGCTGTCGCTTCGGCATCAGTGCTAGTTGCTGATGTGGTTTCTGGATTATTACACCCAACCAAACCTATCGTCCCAACTGTCAATGCCAGTAGCGTCGTTTTGAATGTCCATCTCATTGCCTATCTCCTTGCGACTGAGTCGCTGTCAGTTTGATGTTACGGTAAATTTGATAGCACTGATCTATACCAACTGTCCGTGTGTAATCAGTACATAGACTCGATTAACGCATGATGTTTTTTCTCAACCAGATTCCTTTTTAATTTCATAGTCGCTGTCAGCTCATCATCTTCAGGACTGAGTAACACGTCTATTAGTCGGAACTTTTTTATGGTTTCGACTTGTGCTAGAGTCGCATTGGCAGACTGAACCACATCATCTATCAAGGCGATCACTTCAGGCGCGTGACACAATGAGCGAAAATCAGAGAACATCACTTGATTGTCTTGGGCATATTTTTCTACGTTTTCTTGATCTATCATGATAAGACAAGTGAGGTACTTACGCTTATCGCCAATGACGACCGCATCTGAGATATAAGGTGAAAATTTGAGCTTGCTTTCTATGGCAGCTGGGGTAACGTTCTTACCACCTGCTGTGATGATGATGTCTTTGATACGGCCTGTGATAAATATATAGCCATCTCTTATCTCGCCCACATCACCTGTATGTAGCCAGCCGTCACGTAGGTCGTCAGCGGTTTTTTCGGGCTTGTTCCAGTACCCTGCAAACACATTGCCGCCTTTTAGTAATATCTCGCCATTATCAGCGATGCGAACTTGAGAGTGTGGTAAGGGTTTACCGACGCTACCGACCATTTGGGCGTCTTGAGTATTCATGGATATCACGCCTGTACTTTCAGTCATGCCGTAGCCTTCATAGATAGGCACACCTATCGCATGAAACCAGCGAATAATATCCAATGATATTGGGGCAGCCCCAGTAGTAGCACGGCGAACATTGGTCATTCCAATAAGATCGCGAATCTTACGCAATACCAGCTTGTCCCAAAACTCGTAACGAAGCCGTTGACCAGCCGTAGGCGTCTTCCCTGCCATAATCGTGTCAGCATGGTCATGACCTGCTTTTATGGCTTGATCAAATGCCCAGCCATTAAACGCACTGGCATCGCTACGCATATTACTGATAGAGGCATACATTTTTTCCCATAGCCTTGGGACAGCCGTAAAGGTATTGGGCGATACTTCTTTCATGTTTTCAAATACGGTCTCAGTACTCTCCGCAAAGTTGACGATACAGCCTCTATGAATAGGGACATCTACCGACACCACACGCTCTAGTACATGGCATAAAGGTAGGAAACATAACTGCTCATCAGTAGGTAAAACCTCGATGACTTCGGTGGTTGTTTTTAGCCCAAACATGACATTGGCATGCGTTAAAATAGCGCCTTTTGGATCACCAGTCGTGCCTGACGTGTAGATCAGTGTGCGTATATCATTCGCGGTGCTTTGGTCAATATAGTTGCCAAAACGCTCTAGCGCATTGTCAACACTTTGACCAAGCGCGTATAGCTCATCCAAAAAGATAACCTGCTCATCTTCTAGGCTACGTAGACCTTTACGCTCAAAGACGATGACTTTTTTGAGCATCGGTGTACGTTCACGTACCTCTAAAAACTTATGGAGCTGCTCATCGTTTTCAACGATCAAAAATTTAGACTGACTGTCATTGAGTATATAGGCGAGCTGATCTGGACTGTCTGTGGTGTAGACGCCATTGGGTATACCGCCTACAGCGCAGATACCCATATCGCAATAGAGCCACTCTTTATTGTCTTCACTCAAGATAGAAACCGTGTCCCCTTTGGTCAGACCCAGCTCAATAAGTGCCATGCCGATATCACAGCCGCGATGATAATAATCCAGCCAGCTATAACTTTGCCAAATACCAAAAGCTTTTTCGCGATGGGCGATTTTTTCTCCCCGGCTCAGGCACATCTGTCGCCAGAGCTTACTTAAGGTATCGCAGCCTTCTAGGACCTGCAGCTCATGGTCATAAGGCGCATTACGTATCTTGCGGCTGTTATTGTGGTTGTTACTATGGCTGTTATTGTGAGTAGAAGACTCCATATGAGCCGATGCTTGCGCTACAGAGACGCTCTCAGTGACTGCTGTATCAGCAGTAGCGGGATAGGTCACATCAATCGAATTATCAGTAGAATTAGTCATGAGTATTATCGCCAAGTCTTTTTGCGTTTCCACCGAGTGGCTTCCGCTGTATTGTCTTTGGTTTGTCCAAGGTAGAACTCTTTAATATCATCAGAGTGCATCAGCTTGTCTGCTGAGCCTGCCATGACGATACGTCCCGTTTCTAACACATACCCATAATCCGCAGCAGCGAGCGCGACTCTTGCGTTTTGTTCAACCAGTAAGATTGTCACGCCCTGCTCTTTGTTCAATCTGCGAATGATGGCAAATATCTCTTGTACCAGAAGTGGTGACAGACCAAGCGATGGCTCATCGAGTAGCATCAGTGAAGGACGTGACATCAGTCCGCGACCGATCGCCAGCATCTGCTGCTGACCTCCAGACATCGTACCAGCAGCCTGCGAACGGCGGTCTTTGAGTATGGGGAAATACTCGTATATCATCTCAACATCACGCTCAATCTCAGACTTATCACGGCGAGTATAAGCGCCCATTGCTAGGTTTTCGGCAACATTCAAGAAAGGGAAAACCTCTCGGCCTTCTGGCACATGTGATAGACCTTTCTTTACTAACCGATCAGGTTCAGTGCCATCGATACGCTCACCGTGGAACCATACCGCGCCTTTACGTGGATTGATAACCCCAGAGATGGTCTTCATAAGCGTGGTTTTACCCGCACCATTAGCGCCTAAAATTGTGACTACTTTACCTTCTGGTACCTCAAGGCTTACGCCCCTTAATGCCATGACAGGGCCATAGGCAGATTCTAGGTTACGTACCTCTAGCATGTTGTTCTTTACTTCAGAATCTACTAAATTCATCTCAGTTGCTGGCGCTGCAGATGACAGTGATTTTTTAATTGGTTTCATCACACGCTCTCCTGCCCAAGATAGGCCTCGATGACTTGTGGATTGGCTTGAACCTCAGCTGCCGTGCCCTGCGCCAAAAACTTACCTTCAGCGACGGCCAAGACACGATCTGATACTCGGTTGACTAGGCTCATGTCATGCTCGACCATCAATATCGTCAAACCCAAGTCTTTTTGCATATCCTCAATCCACCACGCCATCTCGGACGTCTCCTCTACACTGAGACCGGATGCGGGCTCATCGAGCAAAATAAGCTTGGGATTGGCCGCAAGCGCGCGAGCAATTTCGACGACTTTTCTAATACCATAAGGCAAGCCTGCAATCAGCTGATCTCGATAAGGCGCAAGCTCCAAGAAGTCTATAATTTTCTCAACGTGCATACGATGCTCGCGCTCACTGCGGCGCACCTTTGGTGAAAACAGCAAGTCCTGTATCCATGAGGTGCTACGCTGAGAGTGGCGACCGATGAGTAGATTCTGTAGCACACTAGAGTGATCAAACAGCTCGATATTCTGAAACGTGCGTGCAATGCCTAGTTTGGCAATATCATGAGCAGGCAGTTCGGTGATGTCCGTACCATCAAAAGTAATACGACCACTAAGCGGCTCATACAAGCGACTGATTAAGTTAAAAATAGTCGACTTGCCCGCGCCGTTAGGTCCTACGATCGTAAATACTTCACCTTCGTTCACCTCAAAACTAATGTTATCAACGGCTTTTACACCGCCAAACGCGATAGATAACGACTCTACTTGTAATAGGCTCATCGCATACGCTCCGTTTTTAGATAAGTTTTGGAACGGCGGAACAAACCTTTTCGATACAGCGGAAACATATTGAACCAAGTGCGTATCTTAATCCACATACCGTATATACCGCGCGGCTCATAAATGATCATAATGACGATAACCAAAGCAAATAATGCGGTATCAATACCAGGAATGTTGGTGATACTAGCACCTGTACTTTGACCGATGACGTCACCTAAGATTGCAATAACTTGCGGTAATAAGACGACAACCACTGCACCAAAAAATGCACCGTGTATAGACCCTAAACCACCGATGACAATCTGCAGCAGTATGGTGATAGAGATAACAACAGTAAAACTCTCATAGTTAACCGCTTGCACGAAATGCCCGTACATCGCGCCGCCGACCGCTGTAATCGCACAAGATAAGCTAAAAGCTAACGTTTTGGCTTGTGGCACATTGACGCCAAGCGCACGGGCAGAGACCTCACTGTCTCTAATAGCCAAAAACGAGCGTCCAGTATTACTTCTGAGTAGATTGATATAACCAAAGGTAATCAGTACCACTAGTGCCAAGCATAAGTAATAAAAGGCTTTTGGTGTGATGTAGCGATCGATGGTATAGCCAAAGAGATTGATGGGAGACGCGAAGGTACCAGAGATACCACCGGTAATCGGCTCAGCTACGATAGCAATATCTTCGATGATAATACTAAGCGCCAAGGTAGCAATGGCTAAGTAAATACCACTGGTTCTCAAGATCGGCCGAGCAATCATCGCGCCAATGACACCTGTAATAACTGCACAGGCGATCAAAGCTGGAAAAAAGTTCCAACCTCGACTCATCAGTGCCAGATGACTAAAAGCGCCTATCGCCATAAAAGCGGCATGACCCAAACTGACTTGACCAGTATGACCCGTCAAAAGCATGAGACCTAGTCCTGATATGGACCAAATTAATATGGCACTGAGCTCACTAATATAATAGTTGCTGAGCAACCAAGGTGCCATTAGGAGTAGTAAGAGAAGCACGCCGTATTTTATAAGCTGGCGTTTATCGTCGAAGACATTGATGTCTTGATCGTAGCTGTGTTTAAACTGGGCTTTCATTGACAGTACTCTTCCTTGAAATTGTTTAGAGAAAGCTTTGTCATCCTTGAATCAAAGCGTCTATGAATCAAAGCTTCTATACTTTTTTCTGTTTGACCTGCGAAAAAATACCGCCTGGACGTACGATCAGCACAATCAACATCACCACATAAGGCGCAATCTGACTGAGACCTAAAGGTAGATAACGACTGGCGAATGGTTCTATTACGCCAACTAACAGCCCGCCAACGAGAGCACCTGGGAGAGAGCCTAGACCGCCGATTACCGCAGCAGCAAATGCTTTGATACCGAATAATAGCCCGATGGAGGGTTCGATCGCGCCTTTGGCTGCAAACAATATGCCCGCAAGCGCAGCGACAACACCGGACAGCGCCCACACAATACCGTTGACTCGTTTGACGGGGATGCCCATATAGTAAGCCGCCATTTGGTTTTGGCTACTCGCTTGCATCGCGATACCGAGCCGCGTATGGGCAAAAAAGAAGTACAGAATAGAAGTGAGTGCGATGGTAGATACGATAATTATCAGATCAACATAAGCAATACTCAGTGACCCTAACGCCAGCATCTGACCTGAGAACGGTGTCTGTAATGAGACTGGGCTATGCCCCCAAATGACCCCCGCGACAAAGCGTATCAAAAAGCCCAGCGAGATAGTGAGAATAACCATGGCGAATTGCGGCTGACCAAAGATTCCGCGCAATACGAATCGATCAAGCAGATAACCAAATACCCCCATAATGATGGAGGCAAGCGTAATACCCAGTAGAAAAGGAAGGTTTGCTTCATCAGCATTGATGAAAGCGATGCCTAAAAAAGCGCCGAGCATGAGCATATCGCCCTGAGCAAAGTTTACGGCCTCAGAGGCTTTGTAAATCAGTACAAAACCCAGCGCTAACAGCCCATATATACAGCCATTAGCAATCCCGCTAATGAGCAGTTGTAGGATATCCATAAAGTCCCTTTTGTCTTAACATTGTCATCCATGACAATGTTTAAATAAGCCGGTCAGTCGGCTGGGTTTTAACTCAACTACTTTTGGAGAACATCATGTCCTTCCAATAAAAATGCCTACATTCTCAACAAATAATAAACGCAATAGCAGTACTAACGAACAATATTTGTGCTTTTACATTATACCAACTACTGTTTGTTGTCTATAAAAAAATAAGGTCATTCAATGATTTATAGCAAATAGGCTGAAGTGATATGCATCAATCACTTAAAACACTTCTATTATTGCCATGATATAATTTGGATACTTTATATCGTTTATCTAAATCTATTTTATAAGTCATCATCATGAGTCAAATGCAAAAACAAGCCAGGTCAGCCAAGTCACATAACCAGTCAATAGATAATCCGTCAGTATCTAAAAAGTCTAATGACAAACATTATGACGTCATCATCGTTGGTGCTGGCGCTTCAGGATTGTATTGTGCACTGACAGCTGGTCGCCGTGGTCGCCGCGTGTTAGTCATAGATCACGCCAATAAAGCGGGCAAAAAAATCTTGATGTCAGGTGGTGGTCGCTGCAACTTTACCAACTATTTCGTTGAGCCTGAGCACTTCATCGGTACCAACCCGCATTTTTGTAAATCAGCGCTGAGTCGTTATCCAAGTTGGGAGTTTATCGGTATGGTAGAGGCGCATCAGATTCCTTATCATGAGCGTGAGCATGGTCAGCTGTTCTGTGATGACTCTGCCCAAGATATTCTGACCATGCTCTTGGACGAATGCACGGCGGTCGGCGTCCAAGTCAAGCTCAATACTCAGATTGACCACGTGCAAAAGACCGACCATGATAAAGGTAAACGTTTTACACTCACCACCAGCAAAAAACTGGGCAAAAAAGACACGCCAACTGAAGGTCAGCCTGTGCAGACGCGCTATAGCTGTGAGTCCCTAGTTGTGGCGACTGGCGGTCTGTCTATCCCAACGATGGGTGCAACTGGTCTCGGTTATGAATTAGCGCAGCAATTCGGTCATACACTGATAGCGACCGATGCTAGTCTGGTACCATTTACTTTTACAGACAAGACTGGCGAGCTGATCCGTGCATTGGCAGGTATCAGCCTACCTGTCATTGCTAGTAATGAGCGTATCTCCTTTAAATTGCCTGTACTGTTCACCCATCGCGGACTCTCTGGCCCGGCGATGCTACAGCTGTCGAACTATTGGCAGACTGGAGAGACCATCAGTATCAATCTATTACCTGATGTGGATGTCACTGATATTTTGCTTGCCCGCAAGCAGTCACATCCACGCCAGCTGATCCGTACTGTACTGGCAGAGAACACAGATAACGCCCTACCCAAAAAACTACTGGCAGCACTACAGACTCATCTGTGGGATGACATCAAAAATACGGAGCTTGCCAATATTAAAGATGAGCGGCTAGCTGATCTTGGCACTACTCTTAACGGTTGGCAACTCAAACCCTCTGGTACCGAGGGCTATCGTACCGCTGAGGTTACACGTGGCGGAGTAAAGACGGATGAAGTCTCTTCAAAGACCATGCAAAGCAACTTGCAAGAGGGCTTGTACTTCATCGGTGAAGTGCTCGATGTGACAGGCTGGCTTGGTGGCTATAACTTCCAATGGGCATGGGCCAGTGGGTCTGTCAGTGGCGAAGTCGTTTAGCGCTACTTAGCATCAGCACCAGCACCATGAAATCCAACACAACATAAGTTCATTTTATTGCATCATTCATATATAATATTCACTTATCGTTATTTATGTTAATGGAATTGCGAGGTAATCAATGCGTCCAATTAAGCAGATTCATGGTGATAAAGCACCACATTGGGTCGGTGACGGATTTTTTGTAAAGACATTAATCAATCACCTTGATGACCATCCAGACTTTAACTACAGTCACACCGATCCGTTTTTATTGTTTGACTATGGTGAGCCCACGACCTTTTCACCCAATCCTGACTACCAGACACAGCCTCATGGTGTCGGTCAACACCCCCATAAGGGCTTTGAAACCGTCACCATCGCTTACTCAGGTGAGATCAGTCATGCTGACTCGACAGGAGGGCGCGGCGATATTTTAGAAGGTGGTGTACAGTGGATGACTGCTGGTCGCGGTATCCTGCATGAAGAGTTTCATTCTGAAACCTTTGGGCAGCGCGGTGGTGTGTTTAGTATGGTGCAGCTATGGGTAAACTTACCAAGTGCCGATAAATTAACCGATCCCAAGTATCAATCTATCAAGCGTGCTGATATGCCTATCATCGAGCTGATGGATGATAGTGGCGCTGGCTCTCAAGATACTGTTGCTAAAGGTGCTGACAAGCAAACTGCCATAGGACAAGTCGCTATTATCGCAGGTGACTGGCATGGTCTCACTGGTGCGGCAACGACCTTTACCCCTATTAACTTATGGGATATCGAGCTGCACACAATGGGCACAACGACCATACATATACCAAATACACACAACACGTTGCTACTCGTGCAAGAAGGTACTCTGTTGGTTAATAGCGTATCTGTCAGTGCAGGCAGATTGATTCAGTTTGCAGCGCCAGTCCCTCTAGATGACCAGCCTGTACCACTATCTGACGCTACTACCGATGTTACCGATACCATCGAGCTGACCTGCCTTGCGACCACTGATGAGAGCGCCCCTATCAAGTTACTCCTGCTGAGTGGGCAGCCAATCGGTGAGCCAGTTGCAGGTTATGGTCCCTTTGTCATGAATACACAAGAAGAATTAAGGCAGACCTTTCGCGATTATCAAACCGGTAATTTTGGTAAGTAAATAAAATTAACCCAAAAAAAGCCCTCTGACTATCGTAGTCAGAGGGCTTTTTTGATACGTCATGCAGCTACTGAGTCAAAAATATTGACCCAATGGCTATTATGCTTGGTCTAAATAAGGATAATCAGTGTAGCCAACCGTGCTGCCACCATAGAAAGACTCTGGATGCTGCTCATTGAGCGGTGCGCCTTTTTGGATACGCTCAGCGAGATCAGGGTTGGCAATATAGTCACGACCGAATGCTACCGCATCGATATAACCTGCCTTGATATTTTTTTCTGCTTTATCGGCATCGTAGCCACCCGCCGCGATGATGGTCTGATCGAACGCATCACGGACACGCTGACGGAACTCATCGCTATACGGTGTACCACCTGCCCAATCTGGCTCTGACAGATGCAAATACATTAGACCACACTTATTGATTTGTTCAATCAGCCAAATGTTATCGTCTTCTTCGTAGCCTCCCTCAACATTGTTGAATGTGCCCAGTGGTGAGATACGAATACCAATATGATCTGCATCCCAAGCATCCACACATGCATCGATAACATCTAAGGTTAGACGCGCGCGGTTTTCGCGGCTGCCACCGTACTCATCATCACGCTGATTGGTATGCTCGGCCCAGAACTGATGTAGCAAGTAACCATGGGCCCCATGAACCTCTACCCCATCAAAGCCAGCTTCTTGAGCGTTTTTGGTTGCTTGAGCAAAATCAGCAATGACTTGCTTGATTTCGTCTAGCGTGGCTGGACGTGGCGGCGTGGCATCCGCGCGAATGGCTTGGTTGTCACTATCACGCAATGAGGTACGGATACCTACATCGACATCTGAGGCTGAAATTGGCGCACGGCGCTCAGGTTGTACGCTTTCGTGTGAGACAAGTCCTGTGTGCCATAGCTGGACGACAATCTTGCCACCTTTGGCATGGACATTGTCAACGATGGCTTTCCATGCAGTGACTTGATCTTGAGTATGTAGCCCTGGTGCGCCTGCATAGCCTTTTGCTTGAAACGATACTTGCGTCGCTTCAGTGATGACAAGGCCCGCCCCTGCACGCTGCGAGTAGTACTCTGCTGCCCATGTGATAGGGACATCGCCTGGCTCAACAGCACGCAGACGTGTCAGTGGGGCCATCATAATGCGGTTTTTTAGCGTTTGTGTGCCCATTTTTACAGGCTCAAATAAAATATCGTGTGCCATAATCTGTCCTATTGGTTATTGTCGCTATTTATGATCTTTAGTTATAGCAACCATCAATCATACTAATTATTATCGCATGCTGTTTAGAAAAACTTATAATATCATTAGTAAATCTACGTTCAGCGCCTACATTTATAGGGGATAGATTTCATTATTCCAAGCAATATTTACAAACAGATACAGTAATATTCACCCATACAAATCTTCGTATTTATTTACTACGAAGACTGTTTACTAAGCCTTAAATACTGTTCGTCTGCGTCTTGTCTTTTGGCTTTAGCATTTTCTTAATTGACAGCTCTAGTGACAAATACGTGCCGATCAATATCACAATCGAACCAATGATGGCTTGTATATTTAGCGCCTCGCCAAGCAATAGATAGCCCAAAATAATCGCAAAAATTGGAATGACTAACGTGATACTCGTGGCACGCGTTGGCCCAATATTTTTGATCAACTGATTCATAAAAATAAGGGCAATGGCGGTTGAAAACACACCAATACAAATCACCGAAACCCATGCCTTTATGCTGATCGCTTTGCCATAAGGAAACTCTGTAAAAGCCACCGGCAGCATGATAAGGCTACCGATGATGAGTGAGCCTGCCGTGATCGCAACAGGGGAGACATTAAACAGATAATTTTTGGTGATGTTTGCGCCAAGCGCGTAACCCACACAAGCGAATAGCGCGTAGCCCATCGGTAATAGCCCTTCAATCAAGCCTTTACCCTGCTCCCCGCCACCAAATAAGTTTTCGCTCATCAATATAATCACCCCAACTACCCCAATCACCAATCCAAGCGCTTGTTTTTTGGACAGTCTGTCTTTAAAAAATACGCGAGCGATAAAGCCACTCATCATCGGTACGGAAGCGTTTAGTACGGCGAGTACGCCTGCATTCACTGACTGCGCAGAAAAAGAGAACAATACAAATGGCAATGCGGCGGAGAATAAACCAACCAGCGACAGCATTTTCCAGTGCTGTTTGATACCGTCTCTGTTTTTCTTTTTTAGCAGTACAAAGACGAGCATGACCAATCCTGCAAAAATCACCCGCAAACTGGCAAATGCCAACGAACCAAACTCAGGCACGCCAACCCGATAAAACACAAAGGAGAGCGACCACATAAAAGAGAGCGTCACAAAGATGATGAGGTCACGATTGGTCATCGGATAATCCTATTAAGCGTGTAGACTGCATTTGCCAACTCGTGTCGGTCATAAGTGTCTGATATATGGTAAAAATTATCATGCTGCCAAAAACTCATGATGATAACTTTTGAATGGTTTGATGGATATGATATTTTCTGCATTTATGGAGGGGTATTGTTCAACATAAAGTCGATAGCCTTATCCCTGCGCTTTAATAAATTGGTTAAATTGGTCAGATCGAAAACGCTCTTGAGAGGCGCTTTTATCTAACTAAGTCTTATAGCGATAACTTATTAGGCGTCTGTCACACTTACCTGTGCTAAGCAAAGAATTACATGCATAATTCTATCTGCCACTGAATGACTAAACGTATTTGATGGACTTATTCCGTGACATATATTATTTCTGATATTCCAACCTCTCTGTTCAGTGAGTAATATCCTGAAATAAAATGTTAAATCCATACCAAAACACTCTTCGACTTTCTCGTCTCTAAGCAAATCATCAAAGGTTCTTAGCTGTAGTCCACCTTGCCTATTCCTTCTTAAAGTTGCCCCTCCTGCTAATTCAACTAACGACCGAATAGCAGCTTCTGTTTGAGGCACTAATATATGTATTGCTGAGATATAATCTTGGTTCAAATATGCTTGTAAACCAGCATTAATAATATCTTCTTTTGTGTCTTCAAATATGGGCGACTCAAATACAAAGTCGGTTAGATCCTGTACCTTTATGTTATAAACGTCTAAAGCCTTTTTTAATGAATGGCTAAGAAAAAAAGCGTTAGTATTCAAATTGCTGGAAAGTTGGTGAATTATACGTCCTTCTAAGTCGTCTTCAACACTCCCAATAGTTGCGATAGGTCTTCCTTTATGATCTTGAAGCGTCTTACTAAATAAGTTTGTCAAAGGATAGTTTTTTGCTGACTCTAAAACCTGTTGCTCTACTTGATCTTTCTTTGGAATAAATTGTGCTCCAATTCTTATAAGCGTATTTTCTAGACCTCCCTCTGTCATTGAGTCAAGATAAGAATCTAGCTGCTCTTTTGGTATTTCTACGCTATGGGAGAACGTCTGCATACTATCTACAACTCTTGGACCTACCTCCGTTATTTTTTTCGTTGCCCGCTCTGCATCATCTTTCATATTGAAACTGATATATATATCATGCACATGCTGCAACCATGAAGAAGCCTGCATAGGTGCCAAGCTATTACATACATCCTCAAAATTTTTACCAACTATTCCAATTACTCGATTCACCTCTTCTTTTTTTCCTTTACTACGGTAATAGCTCGCTAAACGGATGCCCGCTGATTCACAGCCCCATGGAGATTGATCTTTAGAAATTCGTAGCAATCGAGACTCAAGGTCATCCACCAATTTTTGCTGTTGTACTTCAGCTAGGTACTTACTCTTATTTAAGACAAAAAGATCAAAGCAGAAACCCCAAAGTCCTGCTTTATTATCTTCTGCTATACGATCTTCTAGATTGATAGCACTCTCAATGCACCTATTTATTAAGCTAATGTTATTTATGCCAGACGCGACCTTATATGCTCTAATAATTTTTCCAATAGCTTCACTTGGATGTTTACAAAGATCTTTGTCTGTTATTTCAAGAAGCGCGTTCACATATTCAACAGCAATAGTATAGTCAGGATTTTTATCGACAGTAGCTTTAGATAGATCCCATATGAGACCACAGTAACGCGCTTTTAACATAGGGTTAGGAGTAGTTTCTGATCTACTTATCCAGTACTCCATGATCTCTTCAGTATGTAGTGGTCAAATATTTTTAGACAGTACTTAAGAGGTTTTTGTTGAAATAAAGTCTCTCTTTCTCGCTCGGTGTTAAATACTCATTAAAGCTGTGTGGTCTTACACTTTGATAATAGCCCCAAATA
>NZ_JAMYEB010000006.1:0-135151 GCF_033790785.1 Psychrobacter sp. PP-21
AGGTCATGCCCTCATCTAAGCTTTTTAAGACTTGTTTGCGATAATCTAGGGAGTAAGTCATGGTTATTTATTGTGGTAATCGTTTAGTTGATTTATTTTATAACATTTTTGTGGTCAGGTGACTATAACCATAGACTCATACCTATATTTAGTAGCAACAAACAAGATTAGCTCCAAAACTAAAATCCAAACATAAAAAAAGCCACCAGATTTCTCTAGTGACTCTTTCTTTAAACTTTAACTAAGTCGGAGTTATTACACCAAACTATTTACCGCTTCAACCACAGCGTCAGTCGTAATACCAAACTCTTTGTACAAATCACTGGCAGGTGCAGATTCGCCATAAGTCGTCATACCGATGACTTTGCCATCTAAACCAACGAACTTATACCAGTAATCCACATGCGCGGCTTCTACTGCGACGCGAGCACGGATATTGGCAGGCAATACGGCTTCACGATAGCTCGCCTCTTGCTCTACGAAAATCTCGGCACACGGCATAGACACCACACGTACGCCAACGCCATTTGCGCTGAGTGTCTCGTACGCTTCCATCGCTAGACCAACTTCTGAGCCTGTCGCGATGATGATGGCTTTTAGCTCGCCTTGTTCTTTTGCCAGTACATAGCCACCTTTGGTGATGTTCGCTACTTGCTCACTATCGCGCGCTTGATGTGGCAAGCTCTGACGGCTAAAGATCAATGCGGATGGATTGTTTTCTGATTTGATCGCTTCTACCCAAGCGCTGGCAGACTCAGTTGCATCACACGGACGCCATGTACGTAGGTTTGGCGTGGTACGTAGGCTAGTCAATTGCTCAACTGGCTGATGCGTTGGGCCGTCTTCACCCAGACCGATAGAATCATGCGTATAGACATGGATGACGCGCTGCTTCATGAGTGCACCCATGCGTACCGCGTTACGTGCATATTCCATAAACATGAGGAAAGTCGCTACGTAAGGGATAAAGCCGCCATGCAGTGCAATACCATTGGCAATCGCGGTCATACCGAATTCGCGTACGCCGTAATAGATATAGTTGCCGTCGCTGTCTTTCTCGATGCCTTTCGCACCTTTAAATAGCGTGAGGTTCGATCCTGCGAGATCCGCTGAACCGCCTAATAGTTCTGGCAATAATGGCTGCAAGCTATTAATAGCGTTTTGGCTGGCTTTACGGCTAGCAACATCACCACCCGCTTCTTGAGTTTGCTGAATATAAGCTTGTGCTTGGCTAGCAAAATCAGCAGGCAATTCGCCATTTAGACGACGTGACAATTCTGCAGCAAGCTCTGGATAGGCTTTTTTATACGTTTCAAAATCTGCGTCCCAGTTCTTTTGCTGTACATCACCTTTGGCTTTAGCATCCCACGCTTCATAGATTTCATCAGCTAATTCAAATGGCGCATGTTTCCAAGATAGCGCATCACGTGTCAAGGCGATTTCATCATCACCTAACGGTGCACCATGACTGGCCGCTAAACCTTGTTTGTTTGGGCTACCAGCACCGATAGTCGTTTTACAAATGATGAGGCTTGGCTTAGCAGTCTCTGCAATTGCTTGCTCAGTTGCTTGCGTGATGGCATCAGTATCATGGCCATCAACTTTGATAACTTGCCAGCCGTAAGACTCAAAACGCGCTTCGGTATCATCAGTGAACCACCCTTCGACGTTACCATCGATTGAGATACCGTTGTCATCATAGAAGAAGACCAGCTTGCCAAGACCTAACGTGCCAGCGAGCGAGCACACTTCATGACTGATACCTTCCATCAAGCAACCATCGCCTAAGAATGCGTAGGTGTTATGGTCAACGACATTATGGCCTTCACGGTTAAACTGAGCCGCGAGCGTCTTCTCTGCAATCGCAAAACCAACGGCATTGGCAATACCTTGACCTAGCGGACCAGTCGTCGTCTCAACGCCAGGCGTGTAGCCAAGTTCAGGATGACCTGGGGTTTTTGAATGCAACTGGCGGAAACCTTTTAGGTCATCAACGCTCACGTCATAACCTGATAAATGTAGCAATGAATAAATGAGCATCGAGCCATGACCGTTTGACAGTACAAAGCGATCACGGTTGTGCCAATTAGGATCTGCTGGATTGTGCTTCAAAAATTTGCGCCATAAAACTTCGGCAATATCAGCCATACCCATTGGCGCACCCGGATGTCCAGAGTTGGCTTTTTGAACCGCGTCAAACGACAGTACACGGATGGCATTGGCTAGTTTACGTTCGCTAATTGGAGCTGGCATAGAGTGTCCTAATATTCGAATGAGTCGTATAAAGATAAGAGGAAGGTTTACTCAAAGGATAATCCACCAAAAACGCGGCGGGCGTCATCAGTGGATAGGCTATAAAATAAAAATGCAATTTTAACATATTTGCTATGAGCCTAGCCAAAAATGCGGTGACAAGACCGTTTATATTTAGCAATGACTCACATCAGTTTTGTTAACCGATAAGTCGTTATAGGTTTTAATTTACGTTATAAGTAACAAGCAGCTCATTACTGATAGTCAATTGGTTAAACTAAAATAGTCTCAGCACCGCCCATAAACGGACGCAGTACCTCTGGAATCGTAATGCTGCCGTCAGCATTTTGATGGTTTTCCATGACTGCTAGTAGCGTACGGCCAACCGCTAAACCTGAACCGTTTAGGGTATGCGCAAGGCTGGTTTGCTTGCCATCTTTGACACGCGTACCCATACGGCGCGCTTGGAAATCACCACAGTTAGAGCAGCTAGAGATTTCGCGATAAGTGTCTTGGCTTGGTAACCATACTTCAATGTCATAAGTCTTTTGTGCAGCAAAACCCATATCGCCGGTACAGAGTTGTACCGTGCGGTACGGCAACTCAAGCTGCTGCAAGATGTATTCGGCTTGTCCAGTCATCGCCTCTAGCAAGTCATCAGACTGCTCTGCGGTGCCAACATTGACCATTTCCACTTTTTCAAACTGATGCTGACGGATCAGACCGCGAGTATCACGACCGTGCGAACCTGCTTCGCTACGGAAACATGGTGTATGCGCCGTGAACTTTAATGGCAGCTCTTTGATATCCAAGCGTTCGCCGCGTACCAAGTTGGTCATTGGCACTTCAGCGGTTGGAATGAGATAAAAATCCATTTCATCGTTATTGGTGTGATTGCTGAGCTTAAATAAATCATCTTCAAACTTAGGCAACTGACCCGTCCCTTTTAGACTATCTCTATTGACGATATAAGGCACATAGGTCTCAAGATAGCCGTATTTCATGGTATGGGTGTTGAGCATAAATTGAATCAGTGCACGATGCAGCTGCGCCAATTGACCTTTTAGCACGTTAAAACGGCTGCCAGTCAACTTGGTCGCGGCCTCAAAGTCAAGCATACCAAGCGTCTCACCGATATGAGTATGATCTTGAATCTCAAAATCAAACGTACGCGGCGTGCCCCACTGACGCACTTCTACGTTATCGTCTTCTGACGTACCCACTGGCACATCTGCCGCCGGAATATTTGGAATTTGCAAAGCTGCTTGAGTGATACGCTCTTGTAGGGTACGTAGCTCGTCTTCCGCAGCTTTAATCTCACCGCTAACGCTTTGCATCTCAGTCAATAGCTCACTGGCATCTTCGCCTGATTTTTTTAGAGCACCTACTTGCTTAGCACCAGCGTTACGGCGCGATTGCAACTCTTCAGTTTTAACTTGTAGCGACTTACGCTCGTTTTCAATCGTCTGCCAGAACGCCATATCAAGCTCATAACCACGGGTGGCTAGCTGCTGCTGTAGGTCGCTCAAATCGCCGCGTAAGAGTTTCGGATCAATCATAGTAGTTGCCTGTAACACTAAAGGTGAATAAAAGGTTTATTAATATAATAGTTGCCCAACGTCTCGCTATCACTGTCTTTGTGACAACGGGCTATGGCGTTATGTCTTGTACCAACATATCTTGTAGCCGCTATAATACCAAGACCCAGCAGATTTGACCATGTTTTGGTCATTTTTGGCGGCTGTAGGTTTATTTTTGAGCGACCATTTCCGTTATGGTTAGCAGGTTGCATTTATCTCAGGATCATATTCAAAGATTTGACCGACCTAAACGCCCCTCGCTCACCCTTATAAAATCATTAATATCACCCCTATCAGCGAACAGCCTTGCTTATATGTTTCATTTAAGAGTACTTTTCGGTAAGATAAGCGCATACCTTTATTCGCCTCCAGCCAAGTGGCGCATCATAGCTCGGCTTTGGCGATACAAACCCAACACTTTTAACACAAGTATTTGAGAAACCTTTATGGCCCTGTACCCTTACACGCTCCAACCTGTCGCCTTAAATCTGACTGAGGCGGAATTTCACCAAGCACAGTATGAACTGTTTGCCAGTGCCAGCCCCTCTTTTGGTCTATCAAGCTTTAAGACCAAAGAATGGATCATTATGGCAGTGGTTGTGATACTTGCCATTGCAGGACTCATCTTTGTGACCGGCTACTCAACCATTATATTTTGGTTAATGCTCGTTGGTGTAGTGATTTATTTATTGGCTCGTACGTTGGGTTTTAAATGGTATGTAAAAAGAGAGTTTGAAAAACAAGTCGCCGATCAGGAAATGCCAGATGAGATGCGTCAGATGAAGCTGGGTGTACAAAAGCATGGTTTAGTTATGGCAATGCCAAGCAACCAACCTGATATGATGAAAAACTCACAAATGCGCGGTATGCAGATGCGTGCAGGCGCAACTCAACAAGCCGTTATTCCTTGGACTGCTATCAAAAGCTGGGATGAGACTGACGACTATATCTTTATGATGTTTGAGTTGAAAGGTCAACAAGGCAGCCAAATCGTACCGAAACGCTTGCAAGCGCAGAAATTTCCAATCGACACTGTTCGTCAACATCTACAAGAAGTGGTTCCTGTGAAAGGATTGAACCCTGAAAACTTGCAGCCACCAGCATAGCTGTAATTAGGGCTCTCTATCATTTAGGAAAACGATAGAGAAATTTGATTCTACTTTTATAAAACCAATCGTAAAATTGCATTTATTAAATTTAACTTATTAATGATAGTTTGCTATTATTATAAGCATCAAAAGAAGACAGACATAGAGAAATAGCTGGTATGAACAGTGATTAGTAGAATTGAATCACTTTTTTTACCAACCTGATCTCTATTGATTTAAGCTACCAAAACTCTTCTTTATTACGTATCACAACACTCACATTATAAGGATAATACTATGAGTAATTCTAACAATGCTACTAACCAGATCGGCTTAGAAAAAGCAGACATGAGCGAAGTTATTGCACAATTAAATAACCTACTATCAACATACCACGTATTTTACTTGAACGTACGTGGCTACCACTGGAATGTAAAAGGTGAGCACTTCTTTACGTTGCATCCTCAATTTGAAGAGCTATATACTGCTTTACAATTACAGATTGATGAGATTGCTGAGCGCATCCTAACATTAGGCGGCACACCACTTCACGCTTATAGCGATTTTTCTCAGCATACCAGCATCAGTGAAGACAAAAACGTTAAAGATGGCACAACTTGTGTAAAAGGCGTAGTAAATGGTCTGCAAGCCCTAATCACTGAACAGCGCCAAGTGTCTTCTCTAGCAGCAGAAAGCGATGACCAAGGTACAGCTGACCTTGTAGATGCCTACGTACAAGAGCAAGAAAAACTGGTATGGATGTATAATGCATTTTTAGGTTAGTAATGATTAACCCTGACTAAATGACTACCAAAATTCAAACAACAAAAAAGCACCTCGTAGGGTGCTTTTTTATTGTCAAGATTATAAAAGAAGAGAGCTATTTTTGCATCCATTGACGCATTTTTTCACGCTCAGCAGGCGTTGCTTGTAGCCAAATTTGCATGAATGAATCTAACGTATTGGTAGACGTACTTACATTTGCACTTTGCTGGACAGCAGTCGTCGTATTGACGTTGCCTTTAGGCATCGCTGCTGGACTTGCATTCGTAACTGCTGGCTGATCCAATGATGCAATCGCGCGCTGGTTCTGTAACTCAGCATCGCCTGCACCGCCGAACACACCACCTATTGCCTTACCAAGTCCTGAGAACAAGCCACCTTTGTTACCAACCATACCTTGTTGGCTGGCAATAACCGTATTATTTTGCTGTATAGCAAGCGTTGGCTGATCGGCATAATCTTTGGCTGCCTCATAGTCTTCTGGCTGATTAGGCATGGTCAAACGATACGTTTGGTTATCAGCCAGTTGTGCGGTCACACTAACATTACCTGAACGCAAGTAGTCATGCTCATCACGAGGTAAGTTATACAAGCGGTCGTATTTGGCCGTGATTGCGTGTTGACCTGGCTGGAGTGTAAATGTCTTCGTTAGTGGCTGAAACGCACTCTGTTTGATTTCCTGTCCATTAATGGCAGTGACTTTAATATTGTCATCAACCAATACTGTCACTGCTGCCTGTGACATCATAGAGACCGAAGTGGCACCTACCAATAACGACCCGATAGTTAATTTTTTTAGCAAAGAAATATTCGATTTCATAAGGCGTTCCATTAATAGTAAAAGCATGTTGGATAAACAATTCGTATTCTTACGGTTATTCGTGTTCTGACTGCTAAAATTCTGACTACCAAAATTATAAATACTAAAAATCAAGCGGCATCGTATGTTGATCTTGATCCGTTGTCTCGTTATCTACTTGTGTCTCTTGAGCGATATCAGCAAGCTCTGCTGCAAGCGTCTGCTCATCGATCGTTTTGAGCGCATCACTTATCACTGCTTTTGATATATTGCTACGCCCAAGATTAGAGAACATTGGCTGAATGTAGTTGAGCACGTCCATCATCGCACCAATCCGGTGTGGACCTTCTGTCAACAAATAATCAATAATTCGATCATCAAACTGCCAACCGCGTCGACGCAAGATAGACTGTAGCAACGCTTGCCTGTCTGCCAAATCATGCCCAGTAGGGACTTTGAAGGTAGGCGCTTGTGCCAGACGCGTCAACAAATCCCTCAATTGAAAGGGTAAATCATCAGCAGGTTTATTGGCAGCAAACAACAGCTGACGCTGCCCCTCGCGGCTACGATTGATCAGATGGAATAAGGCTTCTTGCCATTGACTGCTTTGCTCAAGCACTTCTAAATCATCGATAGCAATAAGATCAAAGTTTTCTAAAGAAGATAGTACATGGACATCGGTATGAATCAACTCATTAAGCGACAAGCAGATTGCTGACTTGTCCATCTCAATAAACGATTCACAAATAGCAGAAAGCAGATGAGACTTACCTGTGGCAGGGCTACCAAACAGATATAGCTGACCAATCAGGCCGACATGTAACTGTCGTACTGCATCAATAATAGACATCCAACCAGGACCGGCAAAGTCGCTGAGACTTGCATCATGCTTAATGTCCAGATTGAGACTTAGCTGTGCTTCTGCCATGAATCATCAACTCGTGTTGCGTAGCGCAATATAAAAGTACAATAGAAAAAGGATAAACGGCTTTAACACTACATTAAGTGCTATCAGCGCCATCCGGTATAAATGTATGTGATAAATATAGTTTTTTGATAGGTCAATTCAATGACTAAAAACCTAGTGATGAAAAGCCACTGATGAAATTCAATCTTTATGAAACGATTATCGTAGCGACTGATACTATCAACACTGCGCCTATATATAACATATTTGTAAAATGACTGACAAGTCTTTTACCTACTCAGCCTTTTCGTTTACTGCTCCATTATAACGTTGTGAGCATTTACACCCTATTTATCCAGAACATCCAACGTTATAGTATTTACTTCTTTTCAAACAACGCCAGCTGCTTGCGACCTCTATAAAAGTCAGTCGTACGATAATGGGCATACAAATGGCGGAACAATACATTCAAGACAGCAGATACAGGTAGCGCAATTAACATACCAACAAAACCCAATAAACTTGCCCCTGCTAATACCGCAAATATGACCCATAGTGGTGATAGTCCAATCTTATCACCTAATAGCAATGGTTGCAGAATATAGCCTTCTGCGGCTTGTCCAACCAAGAACGCCCCAACAACCAATGACAAATATGTCCAGTTGAGCCCAAACTGAAATAAGCAGGCAATGATAGCGGCGATAAACCCGATACCAAAACCTAAGTAAGGCACAAAACTAGCGATACCGGCTACCATACCGATAATAAGACCAAGCTCCAACCCAATGAGCTGTAACTGTATCGCATAAATAGCACCCAGTAGTACCATCACCAACAACTGACCTTTGATAAAAGCCATCAATGCTTGATCACATTCTTTTGCGATACCAATGACTTGTTTGCAATAAGGTCCTGGTATTGCCATCTTCCATGTATGCAAACGTTGATCCCAATTAAACAGGAAGTAAAAGGTTAAAATCGGCACCAATACAATAAGGCCTGCATTGTTAATGAAATTCATACTTGACGTTAAAATTTGGCTCATCATGGTACTAGCATCAGCAAACTTATAGTTCGTCTGCATATAATCGACCAATGTATCAGAGAACTCTTTAGACTGTAATTGAGGCAATTGGACACGAGTATTGCTATTAAACCACTCTCGCACAACTTGGTTGTACCAATTAAATATCTTAGGCAGATAATCCCAAGCCGCTTGCAGCTGACTCCATAATGTCGGTATCAACCACCATAATAATAGCGCCATGCCCAATGTGATCGTCGAGTAGACAATAATAATCGCAACCCACCGCTTAAGATATCTCGATAGCCGCTTTACTAAAGGATTAAATAAGTAAGCGAGCATAAAGGCAAAGATGAATGGCACAATCACAGGCAGCATTAGATATAAGAGGAATACAGCCACCACCAGAACCACGACAATGAATAAACGTCGAAAAAAAGGATCTATTGACTGATTCATCATGCTGGATGCTCCTATTATTAAGCGGGTTTGAGATAGTGACAAAGCGTGAGACAACAGCGATTTATTAAATGATTGAGTACTTTTTGGTCAAAGAACTCGGTATGTAATCGACGAGCATCTTTAACAAGATTTTTTTGATATGGCTGTGTATTCTTTGGTACTCATCGACTGACATACTAATGATACTTAAATCATCATTTAGACAATCATTAGCAATAAATTTAGCGTTCTATTATCGCAGAATCCAACGAAGAATCAGTCATTTTTTGTTTCTTAGCAACTTATTTGCCACTTAATGCAAAACTTAGCCAAATATCGGTAAGTTGCTTTGCGAGTGCGGTCTATTTTTGGGTATAATGCGCCCACTGTTTGTAAACTTTGCCATTAAACTTTATAGCGCTGATTGTAGCGTGATTGACTCCCTTACTTTTTAATCCCAATTATCTACCCCCAACTGTGAGATGACTATGAGTGACAAGCCTTCTTTAAGCTACAAAGACGCTGGCGTTGATATCGATGCAGGTGATGCTTTGGTTCAGCGTATCAAGTCCGTTGCAAAAGCCACTACTCGTCCTGAAGTCGTGGGTGGACTTGGCGGTTTTGGTGCGTTATGCCGTATCCCAACAGGTTATACCTCGCCACTATTAGTTTCTGGTACTGATGGCGTCGGCACCAAACTAAAACTAGCATTACAACTCAACCGTCATGACACTATTGGTATTGATTTGGTCGCGATGTGCGTCAATGATCTATTGGTTTGCGGTGCAGAGCCATTGTTCTTTCTAGATTATTATGCAACTGGCAAGCTGGATGTCGATGTTGCGGCGACGGTTGTGACTGGTATTGGTGATGGTTGCAAACTAGCTAACTGTGCGCTCATCGGTGGTGAAACTGCTGAAATGCCAGGCATGTATCAAGATGATGACTATGATCTCGCTGGATTTTGTGTGGGCGTGGTAGAAGAAGCAGAGGTCGTCACTGGTGAAAATGTCGCAGAAGGTGATGTACTGATTGCACTTGCCTCAAGTGGCGCACACTCAAACGGCTACTCACTAGTACGAAAAGTTATCGAAGTTAGCGGTGTTGACGTGACCAATAGCGATGAGCAATTAGATGGTCAGCCTATTCAAGACGCTCTCATGGCGCCTACTCGTATCTATGTAAAAGCCATCAAGGCGCTACAAGATACTCTTGGTAGCTCAGCGCTTCATGCGATGTCACATATCACAGGTGGCGGCTTAACAGATAACTTACCACGCGTATTGCCTGATGACCTAGCGGCCAGCATTAATACAAACAGCTGGCAGTTCTCAGAACTGTTCACTTGGCTACAGACCCAAGGTAATATCGCGCAAAGTGAAATGTACCGCACATTCAACTGCGGCGTTGGTTTTGTCATCGTGGTTCCTAAAAACAAAGCAGAAGCAGCTATCAAGACATTGACTGACGCTGGCGAAAACGCTTGGCAATTGGGTGAAATGATCAAACGTAGCACTGATGACCAAGCGGATGCGGTGGTATACCGTTAATGTCTATTGATCAGACAAGCCAGCCTATCAAGCCATTACGTATTGCTGTTTTGGTATCAGGGAGTGGTAGTAACCTACAAGTGCTGATAGATGCTATGCAAGCAGGTGCGCTACCGATAGAAATTGTCGGCGTCATTAGTAATCGCGAAGATGCTTATGCATTGACACGTGCTAAAGATGCCAATATTCCAGTTGCTGTTTTGTCGCACGTTGCGAGTGGCAAACGCATGGGCATCAAGACCTTTGAAGCCCATGCCAATGAGCAGCTTGTCGCATGGCAACCAGATCTGATTGTTTTGGCTGGATTTATGCGGGTATTGAGCGGTTCATTTATCGATAATGTACCAGCACCCATGATTAATTTACATCCATCTCTACTTCCCGTTTATAAAGGTTTAGAGACTCATAGACGAGTCATACAAGCGGGTGATCGTTATCATGGCTGTAGTATTCACAAAGTGACAGCCGAGCTGGATGCAGGTCAAGTGCTGACGCAAGCAGTACTAAGTGTCGGTAACAGTGATACAGCGGAGTGTTTACAGTCACGGGTACAGAAGCTTGAGCATCAGCTACTACCGTGGACGATATTACTACTGGCAAAGAATGTATTATCCCTTGAAGTAAATAATACTTCATCACAAGCTAAGCAATATTTACCAACCCTACCATTGCAATTACTCATTGACGAATAAGAATGTTGGTGCATTGATATATAATAATATCAATTACTTGAGCTATTACTTTTGAATTACATAAAGAAAAGCCCAGTCACTCATTATGAGTCACTGGGCTTTTTTTGATGACCATTTACAAACTAAATCATAAATGATCGCTTATCACGCTTACACGGCATTTTAAAATACGTGAACTGCTTTAATGTTTACAAACTCTTTGATACCAAATCCACCATGCTCACGACCATAGCCTGAGTCTTTCACACCACCAAATGGTAGTGCAGGATTTGCTAAGCCATAGCCATTGACGTAGACCATACCTGTATCGAATTGCTCACGGGCCAAGCGCACTGCTTTTTCTTCGTCTTTTGAGAATATTGCACCGCCTAGACCGTAGCGACTGTCGTTAGCAATTCGCATTGCATCATCTTCGTCTTTTGCACGGATAAGCGAGGCTACAGGACCAAACAATTCATCGTCATAGGCAGGTTGACCTTTCTCGACATTTTCTAAGATAGTTGCTGGATAAAAGCTACCTTTACCTTCTGGTACTTTACCACCAACAGCAATCGTGGCACCTTTGGCTACACTTTGTTCTACTTGCTCATGCAGCTGATCTCGCAAGTCTGCACGTGCTAATGGACCGATGTCTGAACTGTCATCCATTGGGTCACCAGATTTGGTACCTTCAAACTTCTCTACGATACGCTTGCGAAATTCATCATATACGCTGTCAACTACAATGAAACGCTTCGCTGCTACGCAAGTTTCACCATTATTGATCAAGCGAGCTTGAGTACAAGTTTCCACAGCGGTATCTATGTCTGCATCTTCTAAAACGATGAAAGCATCGTTAGAACCAAGCTCTAATACGGCTTTTTTGATTGCTTTGGCTGCTTGTTGTCCAACGATACGGCCGGCATCATCACTACCAGTCAGCGTCACACCGCGTACTTTATCGTTTCCGATTAGCTCTTCTGATTGATCATGATCAATCAAGATAGTGCGGAATAAATCATTTGGTAATTCTGATTCATGAAGAATCTTTTCAATCAATAGACCTGAGCCAGTGACGTTAGAAGCATGTTTTAGCAATACACTGTTACCAGCCATCAGGTTAGCAATCGTATAACGGAATACCTGATACGCTGGGAAGTTCCAAGGCTGCATACCATAGATGATACCAATCGGTTGATAGGTCACAAGACCTTTTTTCATACCTTCGATATCACGTACATCATCAGCTAAAGAAGCAACACCGTTTTCAGCTGTGTAGTCGCAAATCGCTTTGCATAGACCTAGCTCTTGTACGCTTTGGCTATATAGCTTACCACGCTCTTCAGTCATGAGCTTAGACAGCTCTTCTTTATACTCCATCAGTTTGTCACCGATAGTTTTGATAATACGTCCACGCTCTTCATGGCTCACAGTGCGCCACTCTAAAAATGCATTATGAGAAGCATCAACGATTTTGTTGACTTCTTCGTTGCTCATGTAATCGTAGTTTTTGATGTCTTCACCCGTAGCTGGGTTCACAGTAGTAATATCTGACATATTATTGTCCTTGTTATTTGATTTTATGTGTTTGTCTGGTTTTATGTGCTTGATTGTTCTGTATTTGGTAGCAGCGCTACTTTTGTTTTCTAACTATTTGTTGTTGCATCGATAGCAGCGTTCGTTAATCATTCGTTCTCTATCTGCAGATATATTACCAAGTGTGGGCGGCGAAGAGTTTTACAATATATTGTAAAGTGTGTTGAATATGTTAAGAGTGTGACCGTCTTATTAAGAACGGCTAAATATTAGAAAAGACTTTATAGCAGCTCTAAACAAAAAGACCAGCCTAGTGGCAGGTCTATATAGAACAATCGAGTCTTTAAAACAGATGGTTGATAACCGGTATTTCCTGTGGCGGGTTTTCTTCTTCAGCTACCACTTGGCGTGCTACATGCATGATGAGCTGACGTAACCATCGATGCGCTGGGTGATGCTGCAGCAGTGGTGACCAAGCCATCGTCAGCTCAAATTCAGGAATAAAAAACGGCGGCTCTTCCATCATAATGCTGTCGTTGTTAGCTTGCATTCTCGCCACACGGGTGGGCAATGTTGCTATCAAATCTTTATTTGCTGCAAGCATGGCTGGCATCTGATAATGACGAGTAAATACACTAATTTGGCGTTTTTGCCCAAGGCGCTGCAAGGCCTGATCGATTGAGCCAAGTCCACCTGATTTTTCTGGATTAACACCGAAGCCCACACCCATACCTGTCTTAGATACCCAGACATGCTGCGCTTTTAGATAGTTTTTTAGATTAAAACGGTTGGCATAAGGACTCTCAGAAGATAACAGACAACTAAACGTATCACGCCATACCAGCACCTGATGGAAGCTTTGCGGTATCTCATTAAAACGGTTGATTGCCAAATCAACACGCCCCTGCTCCATGTCACGATAAGAGACATCTGATGGGGTCAAAAAGTCCAAAATAACATTGGGGGCCTCAGAGCGTAGCGCTTTTACGAGCTTGGGTACCAAGGTCGCTTCGGCATAGTCTGAGGTCATGATACGAAACACACGTGACGTACTATAAGGACGGAACTCAGTACGCGGTTCTAGTACTTGAGTCAAGTCAGCGAGTATCTCCCGAATACGCGGCTGTAGTTCAAGGGCGCGCTCAGTCGGTGTCATACCTTCAGATGAGCGCACCAGTAGCGGATCATTAAATAACTTGCGTAAACGCCGCAAAATATTACTCATGGCAGGCTGGGTAATACCAAGCTGCTCTGCTGCGCGAGTGACGTTTTTTTCTCGTAGCAACACATCTAAATGGACTAATAAATTTAAATCAACCCGCTGCAAATTCATATCTATTTCTCTTGGCTTTTGAATAAGTACCACTGCAAGTTTGGTATTCTCAATGCTGTAATGGCTAGTACTGTAATAGTTAATGCTGTGATGACAGTTTGCGGTTTACAACAGCATCAGTCTTATAATTTTTTATTGATCTTGCTATACCAATCGCTAGTTATAACCCAATTTACCTATCGCAACATACTGTTATACATGCATTATAACCTATAAAAATACTAAAGATAACTATCATAAATTAGATAAATCTTGGTAAGACGGTTATAGTAAGTTCCATAAAGGATTTGCGAAAAAATAATCAAGTTGAGTCTTATGAGCTGATTGCAAACCAAAAAAACTCAATAGCAACTCAATAACTAAGTAGCATATTAATAGTTTTTATTGGCAGTGAAACATTACCAAGCGACTGTATTATTGTAACATCTCTTGTTACCCATTATGACATCGCTGCCCATTAAATACTGACATGCCTTAGCGATAAACGAATTATCATCTATAAGATAGTCATTATTTTCAACTGCTGAGTTTAGCAATTCCCTTGTATTAGTGCATCGGTTTGTTTAGGGTAAATAGAACTTAGACAGATTAGTAATGACCCAAATTCTACATATAGCTTTGTTAGTTTAATAAGAATCTTAGTAATACACGTTTTTATTACTTTAATAATTAACTTATTTTTTACACCCCACCAAGGAGACTATAGATGTCAACTGCATATAAATCAGCGATCGACTTAGTACGTGAATTGAAGCAAAAGCACGGCAACTGGCAGAACATTAGCGAAGTTGATGCTGCACGTATGATGTCACAAAACCGTTTTAAGACGGGCTTGGATATCGCAAAATATACTGCAAAAATCATGCGTCAAGACATGGAAGATTATGACAATGATACGTCTCAGTACACGCAGTCTTTAGGTGCATGGCATGGTTTTGTAGCACAGCAAACTATGTATGCTAAGAAAAAATATTTCGGTACGACTTCTAAAACTTACATCTACCTTTCAGGTTGGATGGTAGCTGCCCTACGTTCTGAGTTTGGTCCTCTACCTGACCAATCTATGCACGAAAAAACATCAGTACCTAAGCTAATCGAAGAGATCTACACTTTCTTACGTCAAGCTGATGCTAAAGTATTGAACGACTACTTCCGTGAGCTAAACGCTGCTGAAGAAGCGGGTCAAGATACTTCAGCTATCCTAGAAAAAATCGAAAACTTTGATTCGCATGTTGTGCCAATCATCGCTGATATCGATGCAGGTTTCGGTAACGAAGAAGCGACTTACCTATTGACCAAGCAAATGATCGAAGCTGGTGCTTGTGCCATTCAGGTTGAAAACCAAGTATCTGATGCTAAGCAATGTGGTCACCAGGCTGGTAAAGTCACCGTACCACATGAAGACTTTATCTCTAAGCTAAACGCTATTCGTTATGCATTCTTAGAGCTTGGTGTTGAAGATGGTGTTATCGTTGCTCGTACTGACTCCGAAGGTGCATCACTAACGCAAAAAATCCCAGTATCAAATGAGCCAGGTGATCTTGCTTCTAAGTACATCGACTTCATCGAAATGGAAGAAGTATCTCTTGAAGATGCAAAAGAAAACGACAGCTTGCTTAAGCACAACGGTAAACTAGTACGTCCAGTTCGTTTGCCTAACGGTCTATATCAGTTCCGTGAAGAAACTAACATCGACCGCGTTGTACTTGACTGTGTAACTGCTCTAGAAAACGGTGCTGATCTACTATGGATCGAAACACCTACGCCAGACGTTGCACACATCAAATCAATGGTTGACCGTATTAAAGAGCAACAGCCTAAAGCGAAGCTTGTATACAACAACAGCCCATCATTCAACTGGACGCTTAACTTCCGTAAGCAAGTTATCGCACAGTGGGAAGAAGAAGGTAAAGACATCTCTAGCTACAATAAAGATGACTTGATGAGTGCTGATTATGATGGTACAGAGCTTGATGCAGCAGCTGATGTTGCCGCTAAGAACTTCCAACGTGATGCATCACGTGAAGCTGGTGTATTCCATCACTTAATCACGCTACCGACTTACCACACAACTGCTCTTAGCGTTCATGAACTTGCTAAAGGTTACTTCGGTGAAGAAGGTATGCTTGCTTATGCAGCTGGCGTACAGCGTAAAGAAATCCGCGAAGGCATCTCTTGTGTTAAGCACCAAGCAATGGCTGGTTCTGACCTTGGCGATGATCACAAAGAAATCTTCTCTGGTGATAACGCACTAAAAGCTGGTGGTGGCAAAAACACGATGAACCAGTTCTAATAACTGACAGATTAGCAGTATTTATCAAAAAACCGCCCTACGTCATGTAGGGCGGTTTTTTATTGCGATTTAAATAATCAGAGAATGGTAGACTAATAGTAATAAAGCTATCAATCAGAGCCGTCAGTCAGAATTATTAGGAGCCAATATGCAAGAGATAGAGCTGAAGTTTTTGGTACCAGAGTCACGCCTAAAAGGTTTAATGCGTCAAGCAAAAGTTAAATCTTCCCAAGTGACGCAACTGGCTGCACACTACTACGATACGCCTGACCAGCAGCTTGCACAGGCAGGCATTGGTTTGCGCATTCGAAAAGAAAACGATACTTGGGTCCAAACCATCAAAGCAGCTGGTGACGGTATTGCCGCTCGCTTAGAGCACAATGCTGTACTCGATAATGAGCAAGTACAAACGATGCTTGACGATAATGAATTGATGCCTGATTTAACGATATATGAAGACACCTCGGTCGCCCCTACACTGGCGGACTTTAAGCTCAAAAAACTACAAAAAGCACTGACGCGGTTGTATGTTACTGATGTACAGCGCACTACGCGATTACTGACAGAAACTAATGATGACGACATAAATAGCTGTATCGAAGTGGCCTATGATCAGGGAGAGATCATTCATGGCACTGATAAGACTCAGCAAAAAACCATTCAAGAAATAGAGTTCGAATTGGTGTCAGGAGATATAGACTTTTTGTTTATGACAGCAAAAACATGGTGTAAGCGCTACAAGCTGTGCCTATCTACCATAACCAAAGCTGAGAATGGTGGCTTATTGATTAATGAACAAGACCATAGTCCAGCCGTTGATGCCGATCTTAGCCAGTTGCAAGTAGATAAAGACAGTAGCGCGCCCGCCTTCATAAGGTCTGTAGTACATAATTGTCTACTACAGATACTGCCCAATAGCAGTGCTATTATCGCTGGAAGCACTGATCACGAGCATATTTTACAGCTAAGAGTTGGAATAGATCGCCTGCATGCTGCCCTAAAAGCATTTGCTGATTTCTCTGATGAGATTAACCCTGAATGGCTGTCGATACTCGAACAGACGGCAAATTTGCTTGGCACTTATTATCAACTTGCTTATATTGGTTCACATATCGAGCCTGAGCTACAGGCACTCGGCGCACCTGCTGTTGACTGGACGACAGATATCGAAGATATAAAAATCACACCTATCAATACGCTGCAAGCCAATGATTTTCAGATCACTTTGTTAGAGTTGATTGCTTTTACTATGAGTGATCCAAGCATTGAGCCTCACACTGATCAGCTTGCCTGCGATAAGTTGGCAAAGATTCTAACTAAACAGTATAAAAAGTGCATTAAAACCAGTAAAAAAATTGAGGCATTCAGCAGGCTTGATGACAATGACGATATAGATGAAGACGTGATTGATGACAGTCAATCAGAAGACAAGTTGTGCAATCATCTAAAAGAGCTGCGCTACTTTAGTGAATTTTCTATTCCCTTGCTAAGTAAGAAAAAATCTAAGAAAAAGACCAGACGTTGGCTAAAGCGGCTGGCAAAAGCGCAATCAGCATTAGCACAGCGCAATAATGATAGCAAATATCATGCGTTTTATGCTTTAAAATCAGCCACAGATACAAACGCATTATATGGAGCAGGTTGGTTTGCCGCCATGCTTACTGATGACCCCACTTATATTGAAGCACGTTTGGCTAAATTCAGAGACAGCGCTACGTTTTGGTAAAGTTGTCATCTAGCACTGATGCTAATGACGATACTAACAACGATAAAAAAGACAGCTTACTTAATACGAGCTGTCTTTTTTATCGTCCATTTTTCCTGTTTAGCAGCCTCTCTCATCGTCGAATGCTCAGTATTAGTGGTTATAACTAGAATCATATGACTATAAGACTCTCTTATCTAAAGATAAGTTATCCACTGACAGTCAATTGGGCACGATGGTTACTGGCATGCCCTCTTCGACTTGTTCAAACAATTCAACAATATCTTCATTGCGCATACGCACACAACCATGTGACAACGGTATGCCCATCGGCTCGGTATCAGGTGTACCATGAATATAGATGTACCGATCATAAGTATCACAGCCGCCTTGGCTGTTGCTACCTTTGTTTGACCCTTCTTCCAATCCGCTTAGCCATAGGATACGGCTCAGTATCCAATCGCGGTTGGGGTGACGCGTACCCAGCTCCTCATCATATATTTCACCAGTTGGTACACGTCCTACAAACACGGCACTCATGGGCTCACTACCCCCTATTTTCATTTCGATAATATGCTTACCCAGTGGCGTACATCCACTATCCTGCTGACTTCCGATACCGTTTCTTGCAGTCGATATCGTGTATCGTGCAGTCTCAGCGTGCTGCTGATAAACCGTTAACGTTTGCTCAGCAATATTGATCACCAACTGCTGATCAGGTGTTTTGTTATGAGTCATAAATGTATCCAACGATCAGTCATTAATAAGATTACCATTAGCATAATCCGTAAGATGATTAAAAATTTCTATTATTAAGGGATTGTATCAAGGCATTGGGCACCGTAAGATAGGGGCACACTTTTTGATGCTAGCAGATTATGACGACTATTTCACCGACACGTGTGTCGATGTATGATTTTTTATATCATGATACCAAGCCAATGCTGTCGCTGTTGGCTGATGCCTCACAGCTCTCATTGCCACAAGCGCGCTTGGCAATGGATGCCAGCCTACAAGCAATTCTAAGTGCGCTACTTGCCTATCAGCAGCAGCATCAAGGACAGGTACTTAGCAAAAGACTCTTCGGACGTGCTGCTGTCAAAGAATTGCGACAGTATAACTCTATGAATTTTGCAACCATGAAGGCAACACTATATCACCGTCACGATGCTGCAGATGCTGTATTTAGTGACAATGCACGTGTCATAAAAGCGAGCGATCATATTGCTGAAAAAATTGGTGCCACGACGCAACAAGTTCAGATTTTACTTACCTCTTTGTGCGTGATTGTGCTGCGCGAATTGGCTATTCTGGCAGAATATAGCCAACTTGATAATGACGAGCGAAATAAATGGTTTGCTATGCAGCCACAGTTTTTGTCAGCAGCAAGATTTAGTACAGATGAGGTGCAAGCAGTACCCGCTGAGACAGAAAATATCGATAATGAGCCTGATACGCTGACAGAGCGCTCAGATAATAGTGTAGATAGCGCCGCAGAGCTCACACTATTAAACACTGAACAGCTATCAGGTACGCCGCCGCCATTTGATACTTACTGGTACGAGTTGACTGGATTTAAGCCTGAAAACTATGAGCCTGTACAGGACATGCAGTTAGCGACTGGCAATTACTTAAAAGCCATTGGTCGCTCACCTGATAATTTACAGCAAGGTCGCCATAACGACATGCTGGTATTTACAGAGATGCATGCAGTTGTATTACCGCATCAACGCTGGCTATTACAATTGGCGAAGATCTCTGACATCTATCTTAGTCGGAATCGACTGCGTGTTAACTCTGAACCTGCCAACCCGCCCAAGCCGCCTTTGGTAAGTTTAGGTTTGATCGGTGGTAATCAAGATAACACTCCGACGACGACAAGTGAGAAGCCCATAGAGTATGAGAAATCTAAACCGCTTTGGAAAAATCCTGTCATTCTCATCATCATACTGGTCATCGGTGTGCTTGGTGCGCTCGCTGCTCTCAAATATCAATCGCAAAAGTCTGATGGACTCATATTGGCTACCGAAGAAGTACTAGAGCAAGATGCCATTGAAGAGCGTCAGCAGCAGGATGTCGCTATTGTCATGGTAGATGATGACGATTCTGACACTGCAGTAGTGGCTGAGTAGGTATTTACTCTCGTCAAATTTGTGTTCGAAAAACTCAAGGCAGAATCATGAGTAATACAATAAAAAGTGACTAGCAATAAAAAAGAGACTCTATATTAATAGAGCCTCTTTTTTGTGTGTCATTCAAATTAGCCAATAGATAGGACAGGCAAATCTATTTTGATAAATCGCGACCACGGCTAGCTTCGATAGCTAAGCGTAGACCATTTAGACGAATAAAGCCTTCTGCATCTTTTTGATCATAAGCGCCAGCATCATCTTCGAAAGTAGCGATTTTTTCGTCAAATAATGAATCGTTTGACTTACGGCCAACGACACTCACGCTACCTTTATATAGTTTTACACGTACAGTACCGTTGACGTATTCTTGTGATTTGTCAATCAATGACTGTAGCATCATACGCTCAGGGCTAAACCAGTAGCCATTATAGATAATTTTTGCATAGCGTGGCATGAGCTCATCTTTTAGGTGTGCCGCCTCACGGTCAAGCGTTAACGACTCAATGCCGCGATGCGCTTTTAGCATAATCGTACCTGCTGGCGTCTCATAGCAGCCACGTGATTTCATACCAACATAACGGTTTTCAACGATATCTAAACGACCGATACCATGTTTTCCGCCCAGTTCATTCAGCTTGATCATTACTTCATACGGCTTGAGCGTCTCACCATCGATAGCAACGATATCACCTTTTTCGTATTCTATTTCTAAATACTGTGCTTCATCAGGTGCTGCTTCTGGGCTAACAGACCAACGCCACATGTCTTCTTCTGCTTCGGTATATGGCTCTTCCAAAATACCACCTTCAAAAGAGATGTGAAGTAGGTTGGCATCCATTGAATAAGGCGATTTTTTCTTGTTGCCAGCATAATCAATGGCAATATTATGCTCTTCAGCATATTTCATTAAGCTTTCACGGCTTGACAAGTCCCACTCACGCCAAGGGGCAATGGTGACCACGTCTGGAGACAGAGCAACTGCCCCTAGCTCAAAACGAACCTGGTCATTACCTTTACCAGTTGCACCATGACTGATAGCGTCGGCGTCGTGTTCTTTGGCAATCTCAACCAAACGCTTAGCAATCAATGGACGGGCGATAGACGTACCGAGTAAGTATTCACCTTCATAGATGGCATTGGCACGGAACATAGGGAATACATAGTCACGAGCGAACTCTTCGCGCAAGTCTTCAATATGAATATGCTTGATACCCATCGCTTGAGCTTTGGCTCGTGCTGGCTCAACTTCTTCGCCTTGTCCGATATCAGCGGTAAAAGTGATCACTTCCGCATCATAGGTTTCTTGCAGCCATTTAGCGATGATTGAGGTATCAAGACCACCTGAATATGCCAATACGATTTTATTAATATTTTTTGGATCAAGTTGAGCCATGAAAAACTCCTGTTATGAGAATGTAGTTTTGGGAAACGCGCTAAGATCAAATCGAAAGCAAATTGAAATACAATTACCCGCTCAGTGTACATCATATTTACTATAGGCAAAAGTCTAACTGCCACACAGCGTACGGTTTTAGCTCAATTTTCAAACCATACCATTTCCTAATCTCAGCACTTATATTTTATGTGATGAAAAAAACCAAATAACGTTCCCTAAATTATGTACAGATATTTAGCCTTATATTTAGTCAAGTGAGCAAATCTGTTATGATAGGCACACAGCATCACTCCCTTTTGTTTCCTTTATTTGACGATATAGAGCGCTTTGACACTATGACTGATTCGATTAGAGAATTGACCATCCTTCAACCAGATGACTGGCATATTCACTTGCGCGACGATCTAGCATTGAGCACGACCGTACCTCATGCAGCAAGTAGTTTCAACCGCGTGATCTGTATGCCAAATCTAGTACCACCTGTCAAAAATGCTCATGATGCGCGAGCCTACCGTACGCGTATTATGGATCAGTTAGCCGCCAGTGACTTGAGTCTGGAGCGAAAATCGGCTTTTGACCCCCGTATGACTTTATATTTGACTGATAATACCACTGCTCAAGATATTGAGTTGGCAGCGCAGTCAGGCATCGTACAAGCTGTCAAACTGTATCCAGCTGGGGCGACTACCAACTCTGCCGATGGCGTCACTAATATTAACGCTTGTGTCGATATATTTGAAGCATTAGAAAAGCACAACTTACCACTGCTGATACATGGCGAAGTCACCCAAGACCACGTAGATATCTTTGATCGCGAAAAACGTTTCTTAGATGAAGTGTTGGCTCAGATCATCGTCAAATTCCCCACACTAAAAATCGTGGTAGAGCATATCACTACCAGCGATGCTGCGGATTTTGTATTGTCTCAAGGCAACCATGTTGCAGCGACTATCACGCCGCAACATTTGATGTTCAATCGCAATCATCTGTTGGTTGGCGGTATCAAGCCACATTTTTATTGCTTGCCTATTTTGAAACGTGAAAGCCATCAAAAGGTGCTGCTGGATGTTGCAACCAGTGGTAATCCTAAATTCTTCCTAGGCACCGACTCTGCACCACATGCAACGGATAAAAAAGAAGCCGCTTGTGGCTGTGCTGGCTGCTATAGTGCAGCGACTGCTCTACCGTTATACGCAACTGCTTTTGATAGTGTGGGAAAAATAGACAAGCTAGAGGGGTTCGCCAGTCGTTTTGGTCCGCAATTCTATGGTCTACCTCTAAACGAGAGTACCATTACACTCGTTAACACCCCTATGCAAGTGCCAACTGACTATCCTTATTTTGATGGTGCTTCTCTGACGCCGCTTATGGCAGGTGAAACATTGCCTTGGTCTCTAAAGGCATAGTGCTCGCAGATTTTAGCACTTATAAAGAGATCTATTAACATCATGATATTAACGATGCCTTTGTACTATATTATTTAGTATTAAAGGCATTATTAATATCATAGGATGCTTATTTTTTATTCAATATACCAGTACGACTGATAAAAGTGATTTAACTTGATATGACCAACCAAAATACAGCAACTTTGCCAAGCGAAGAGTTATCAAACCCTACTGACACAAGCCTCAATGTGACTGTAAATACTACGGCGGATGACAAGGTAGATGACGAACACGCACCTATGCGTTTAAAAGATCGTTTTCGCAAATTTTTACCTGTTGTCGTCGATGTTGAAACAGCGGGTTTTAATGCCCAGACTGATGCGCTACTAGAAATCGCCTGTATTCCTGTGCTACTTGATGAGCAAGGTGTATTTTATCCGGGCGAGGCATTTAATGCTCACGTTGAGCCGTTTGAAGGAGCAAATTTAGAACCAAGCGCTCTTGCCTTTACTGGTATTGATCCTAATAATCCCCTGCGTAAAGCCATTGCTGAAGACGAAAAGTCTGCCTTGCGCCGTATTTTCAAGGGATTAAAAGATGTGCGCCGTGAGGAAGACTGTCGTCAGTGTGTCTTAATTGGTCACAATGCGCATTTTGACTTGGCATTTTTGAACGCTGCCGTATTACGTACCAATAGTAAAAACCACAATCCTTTTCACAACTTTTCGGTATTTGATACCGTGACCTTATCCGCACTGGCATTTGGTCAAACTGTGCTAGCACGTGCTTGCAAAGCAGCAGGGCTTGAATTCGATGGTAAAAACGCACACTCAGCACTATATGATACTCAAAAAACTGCTGAGCTGTTCTGCCACATACTCAACCATTACCCTATGTTGGCCAATGCCATGCATAATGAAGACGCCAAAGAAGAATCAGTCGACAATAATAGTGAATAAGTCACATATCATGTATTGCCAACCACACGTAATAGTGCTATTTGTAATACTTGATGACTTTGACATCTTGATTTGATAATCAATAGGGATATGATTGATATCACGATAAGCAGGCGGGATTACTTTTATGACAGTAAGTATCATATTCTAGGATGAACAATATGATTAACTTATAGTGAAATATCGCTTTTGAGCGATACAGTTATATCCTATAGATGATTTGAGTTGCTCACACTGTCTTGGTAGCCAATACTACTAAGACCTAATTGGAGGGACTTTATTATGGATCCACAACTGAAACTATGGGGGACCATCATTGGTTATATGCTACTTGCTTTGACCATCAGCGCTTGTACTTCTTTATGGATTCGACATCATTTAAAGCGTAAAGACCTACACCCTCGCCGTGCAATTAAAAAAAGATATTTAATTTTAAAAAGACGTAGAAAAAGGCTTGACAGGAAGCGCCGACGCTATTAAAATACGCACCACTTCAGCATAAACGGTGAAAGCAGTTGGAGTGTTGTTACTAGTCCCCATCGTCTAGAGGCCTAGGACACCGCCCTTTCACGGCGGTAACGGGGGTTCGAATCCCCCTGGGGACGCCACTATTTGGCGTCACTTATTAGCACTTTTGCCAAGGCTTAAGATTAGACTAATAAGTACACCACCAAAAAGCCCCTTCATAATTTGTTATGAAGGGGCTTTTTTTATGCCTATTGTTTAGTCCTCAAATTATTTATTCAAAAAAGCCAGCATCTAGTGCTGGCTTTTTTCAAATGTATCCTAGATTAAATTGTGCTTACTACGATATGTCTTTAGCGATTACAGCATTAACCATAATAAAGTAGCCGCTATCATCAAGCCCAATACAGTTTGAATCAAAAAGAAAGCTTGATGTTGACCCACAACCTTACTTAGCGCCACTCCTAGCGTACTATATTTGATAGGAGAGGTATCGACCTCGCCTGTTCTATTTTGTTTCTCGTAATAGTCTTGTAGGATATCCAAGAATTTTCTCCACTGATCAGACTTCCATGTATAAGGCTTGAATGGCATTAATGGTTTGAGCTCAGGGTCTTTAGTCATCCAGCGCTCAAGGGTAATGGAGCGTAATGACCAGCTACCAAATCGGCGCTCTGTAATCTCTGAAAAATCTAAGATTTCCAATTCTTTATGTCGGTCATCGATCAACAAGCGATTTTTTAGATTGGTGAGTGCTTGCTCTGAACCTTCCACGCACTGAAAAAAATAACCATTGCCATAGCAAAGAATGCCGGTGATGTCATCGGCATGGTTACGTTCTACGGCAGTCTCTGAAATGTCATTAAGCGTGCTAGGGCTTGAAAGACCAGTAGAGGTAATCCGGCTTATATATACAAGACGGCAGAGATCTGTCGTTACTGGATTTGTCGAATCGTTGATTGTTGACAATCAGCCTCTCCCTATGATTGGGTAAATATCGCTAAAACAATCATACTAACTTCAGAAAAATATAGAGACAACGCTTCTATGCGTGATGAATGAGTCTGATATATTATTGATTTTATAAGTTTTTATATTAATTGTATTAAGTTAGTTACATCATAGGTTAGTTTAGTCATCAAAGCAACCTCTTTCGATTGATAGTCTCATCTCTGTACAAAAAACATGTAACAACAATATATTATATTTCAAGTTAATATATGCGAGCTGATATATACCGTGATATAGGCTTTTTACTACTTACTATGATTTGATATTTGAGAAGGCATTAAGACACCAACTAATGATTAATGTTTATAGAATATGTGACTCGAGAATGGTAGCTGCCTTATATAAAAAGCAACTTGATCGTGTTGAGGAGAATGGAGTTAGGATTGAATAGTCAGAATTGCTGAGAGCAACACCGCATCATCGGGATACGTAAGCTTTATGTTTTGTCGACTACCAGACACTAGACGTATCGGTAACTCTAAATGCTCAAAAGCACTGGCTTCGTCAGTAATACTGAGCTGGTGTTCCGATACATAATTTAGGACCCGTCTGAGCTGCCCTAAACGAAATACTTGCGGCGTTTGTGCTTGCCATATATTGCTACGGTCAATAGTACGCTTGGCATAAGGGCTTTTACTGCTGCCCTCTTCTATCGATACCGGCTTTGTATGAGAGGTTTTTAACGTATCTGCTACTGGTGTTGCCAAGATAGCGCCATAAGGCTCCCTCATTGCCGCTTCAATAACTTGATCTATATCAGCAACAGGCACTGCAGGACGTGCCGCGTCATGAATTAGTACCAGATCTGAATCATTCGCGCCTGTCTGTCTGATTGACTCAACCCCTGCTTTTACCGACTGCCAGCGCTCTTCTCCGCCGACTGCGTAGTATATAGGGATAGCAAACTCTAGCTGCTGCGCTGTATTATCATCTGCCGCTATAACCAACAGACACTTATCGATATAGGTACTACGACCGAGCCGTGCCAAACTATGCTGCAATAATGTCTGATCTTGCAGTGTCGTATACTGTTTGGCGATAGACGCACCAAAGCGGCTGCCGCGACCAGCTGCGACAATCATAGCGTGAATGCTTGGGGGTTTATTCATAGTGGTGTACTCATGGTTGGGGCCATGACAGTATATTTAAAGGAGAATGCTGAAAGGTAATTACTGATTTTGTGATAGGTCATAACGTACGGTAGTACTTCATACAAACTAGTAAGCGCTATGGGTCGTAGGTGCAGTAGACACTTGAACGAAGGTCTCATTGGGCTTAATCAGTCCCAGGTCTAGACGCGCATGTTCCTCTACCGCTTCAAGTCCGGTTTTTAAGTCTTGGACATCGGTACGTAATAGATTGTTTGCTGCCACTTGATTGTCATTCATGCGCTGTTGATCTTCAATTTGAGTGGTCAACTTATTATGTTCAAACCGACCATTTTCACCCAGCCAATACTGATATTGCAATCCCAAAAGCACTGCAACGGCTAAAGCAAGTAGTATAAATTGGCTAAAGTATTTCATAAGATGATAACGCCAAACGACATAGAAAGAATGATAGTAGGGTTTTGAGCTGATCAGGCGATACATAAGTAATTATATACCGCCTGATTTTGACTGTCATCTCAGTTTACGATATCGGGATCTTTGACGTACAATACACATCAAAAATCCCAGTCAATCTCTTAACCACGTAAACCGATAAACTCTTCACGGCCACGATAGCTTGCACGTACTTGCTGCTCGATACGTAGCAACTGGTTGTACTTTGCAACGCGGTCTGAGCGGCATAGCGAGCCTGTTTTGATCTGACCTGCTGCCGTACCAACTGCTAAATCTGCGATAGTGCTGTCTTCAGTCTCACCTGAACGATGCGAGATAATAGTAGCGTAGCCATTTTTCTTCGCCATATAGATCGCATCTAGCGTCTCTGACAAGGTGCCAATTTGATTAAACTTAATCAAAATAGCATTGGCAATATGCTTATCAATACCTTCTTGCAAGATCGCAGGATTGGTCACAAACAGATCATCACCAACCAACTGGACTTTGTCACCGATCTGCTCGGTCAGATACTTCCAGCCATCCCAATCCGACTCATCAAGACCATCTTCGATAGAGATAATAGGATACTGGCGTGCCAGCCCAACTAGGTAGTCTGAAAATCCTTGGCTATCAAACGCTTTGTTGCCTTCGCCTGCCAAAACGTATTGACCATCTTTATAAAACTCACTGGCTGCACAATCTAGCGCCAAATGGATATCTTCACCGGCTTTGTAACCGACTTGCTCGATCGCCTGCATAATGACGGTAATGGCTTCTTCGTTACTACGTAAGTTTGGTGCAAACCCACCTTCATCGCCGACTGCTGTATTTAGACCTTGTGATTTCAACACAGATTTCAAGCTGTGGAAAATCTCTGTACCAGCACGCAGCGCTTCTGAAAAGCTAGTGAAGCCTACAGGCTCAATCATAAATTCTTGTATATCAACCGTATTGTCTGCGTGCTCACCACCGTTCAAGATGTTCATCATCGGTACAGGCATAGTCAATGACGTCTGATTGCTCAGGTTGGCAATGTACTGATGTAATGGTAGATTTTGTGACTTAGCTGCCGCTTTGGCAGTAGCAAGTGACACCGCTAGCATGGCATTGGCGCCTAGGCTTTCTTTGTTTTCTGTACCATCTAATGCAATCATGGCATCATCGATACCTTGCTGCTCAGTCACATCTTTGTCCATCAAAGCACTACGAATTTGACTATTGACATTAGAGACGGCTTTTTTGACACCTTTACCCATATAGCGAGCATTATCGCCATCACGTAGCTCAAGCGCTTCACGTGAGCCTGTTGATGCGCCACTCGGAGCAGCAGCACGTCCGACAGTGCCATCAGCTAAGATCACATCAGCTTCGATAGTTGGGTTACCGCGTGAATCTAAAATTTCACGAGCGCGGATGTCTTTAATTGCGGTGACGTTGTTGGTTTCTTCAGCGTACATAATGTCTGTTAATTCCTTTGGTCATGCCAAGTTTGTGAGATAAATAACGGCAACTAGAATACAAAAAAGATAAAGCAAAATATCATATAGCACATACACCAAGAACACTCTAACCCTATATGTCATATAACTATACTGACATAGTAATGACAGGTTTTTTGAGCGCGTTAATGGTTGGCTATAGTGCTTGGCATCATAGCATATATTTTACCAAACTTCCCTTATCTTACACTGACTTGCGGTCATAAATATAATCAGAGATAAGCATATCTACTATAATGTTTCGGTCTGTATTCATACAACCCTACAGCCAAGCCAACACTTTTACTTATGCTTTTATTAAAGGGTCTTTGTCCGTAGGGGAAACGGGTACTACCTGCTCAAGCTCAACGGCTGTCTGAAAACGTGTCAACCGTAGTGCATTCATTAAGACAGAGATGGAGCTCATCGCCATAGCAGCGGCGGCAATCATTGGATTCAAAAACCCAAGTGCAGCAAGCGGAATACCAAGACAGTTATAAACAAAAGCAAAAAATAGATTCTGTTTGATATTGCGTAGTGTTGCTTGAGCGATTTTTTGCGCCGCATCGATATGCATGAGCGACTCACCCATCAATCGTGCAGAGGCGCTGTGCTGCGCCACGTCCGTCCCCTCGAACATAGCAAAGCTGGCATCAGCGGTCGCCATCGCTGGCGCATCGTTAACCCCATCTCCTGCCATGGCTACTTTATGACCAGCAGTTTGCAACCGTGCAATTTGGCTAGCCTTGTCACGTGGACTCATCTTGCCATAAGCGTTGTCGATGCCAAGCTGTGCTGCCACATGATCGACGACAGATTGCTTATCACCACTCATCAAAATCACATTGATACCCGCATCTTGTAGCGCAGTGATTGCCTGCGGCGTATCTGCTTTTAAGTCGTCAGCGAGAGCGAATGCCCCTAACGGCTCATCGTTAATACTGATTGCAACCGTACTGGCAATTTGCCAGACCTTTGGCATCAGTTTAGGTAACGTTAAGTTAGCAAACTCTGGCGTACCAATTTTTATCAGCCCAAGCCCTTCGATATTTGCCTGTATGCCAGCACCTTTTACAACACTGATGTCGGTCACATCGAATAGTGACAGCTGACGGGCTTTGGCTGTATTGACTAACGCTGTCGCTAATGGATGACTGGCATGCGCCTCGACACTGGCAGCGATCTGCAACACATCATCAACAGCAAGCGATCGATCTACCATGACATGATCAACGATAGCCGGTTTTCCAAGGGTTAACGTCCCTGTCTTATCAAGTACGACCGTATCAATATGACCTGCCGCCTCAAGACTTTGCGCATCTTTGAACCAGACGCCATGCCTTGCTGCAACTCCCATGCCCGCCATAATCGCGGCAGGCGTTGCCAGCCCTAGCGCACAAGGGCAAGCAATTACTAATACCGACACCGCATGCATAAGCGCCGTATCGACCATCCCTGTCAGCCACCAAGTGATGGCAAAGGTAATAATAGCTATAGCTATCACCACCGGCACAAAGATAGCGGTCACTCTATCAGCAAGGCGAGCCAAATCTGCTTTGGAGCCCTGCGCATCGCTCAGCGCTTGTACCATGTCGCCAAGCTTGGTATCACGGCCTTTAGCACCAACTCGGTATAATAAACTGCCGTTCTCGACCAAGGCCCCTGCTAACAGCTCATCACCCACTTCTTTTTTTATTGGTACCGACTCGCCTGTTAGATGACTCTCCTCACACCAGCCGCTGCCCTCAATCACTGTGCCATCGGTAGCAACGCGGCTGCCTTGCTTAGCACGTAGGACGTCATCCATTTGCACATCAGATAACCCAATATTATGAAATTCACCATTTGGCTGCTGCTGCTCTACTTCATCAGGTGTCAATGACAATAATAAATCAATACTGTTTAGGCTGTGCTTCTTGGTACGTTCCTCAAGATATTTACCTGTACGCACAAAGGCAATGACCATCACCCCTGCTTCAAAATATACGGCTGGGCTATTACTCGCACCGTGTCCGCCCAGATGCCCACTTTGCAAAAGACTGTTTAAAGTACCATCGCCATGCGTGAGCCAAAGGTAAGTCGAATACGCCCATATTGTGACAGTACCAATAACTACCAGTACATCCATATTGGCAAGACCACCTTTGATCGATGCCCAAGCACTTTTGTAGAACGGTAGCGCAAAGCCAAACTGCACAATCGTTGCTAAGATAAACTGAACCCAGATAGGTGGCATCCACGCCATGCCAGAACCTGTCAGCATGCCTGCCATACCAACCAAAAATGGTATCAGACAAATCCACAATCCAATTAAACGCCATGGATACTCAATTGCCGTATCCTTATCTGTCTGTGCAAATAAGCTATCGCTGGCTTGTAGGTTGGCGACAAAGCCAGTCTTATTGACCCATTCTGCGATTTGCTCAGGCGTAGTTTGTTCAGGATTATAATCAACGTTCGCCGTCTCGCCGGCAAAGTTGACATTGACCTTATAAACCTCATCCTTTTTATTCAGCACCTTCTCGATCCTAGAAGCACAGGCCTGACATGACATGCCGTCAATCGCTAGCTGTAGATGAGCGCGCTCTGGCTGCAAGGCCGTATTGGCCTGAATATCAGTATCTACTTCGTAAGATTCGTCAGTAGCGGTGCGGGAATAATCAGTCATGGGAGCACTCATTTAGCGATAATTAAAGAATAAGTATATTATAGTAGTTATAAGATTAGGCTTTACAGACGGTTTTCAAGTGACATTGACCGGTTGAGTACTGTCAGTCGTTTAAACCAAGCGCTTACAGCGATTTGATTCGAGCTATAAAACAGTGAGCTACAAAAAAAACCAGTCATTTAAAATAACTGGTTCTGCTAGCAATTAAAGGGATACTTATGAATTAGCGACGCTGGCATCAAACCCTGCATCGTCGATGGCAGTGGCGATTTTTTCTGCACTAGTTTTTGCGTCATCAAAAGTAACCGTAGCCTGATTATCTGCTAAATCAACCGCGATACTGATAACGCCATCCATACCAACGGTAGCGCCATGCACACTATCTACACACTTCTCACAAGTCATACCGTCGACTTTTATAATTCTCGTTTGATTTGCCATATTCGGCTCCTTATTATTATCTATGAGTTATTGTTCATGAGTTAACTGCTCACTATTAGTGATTATAAATAATGAGTAGCTGCTATATACGGTAAGATATATTGGTGCTAACAACAAGGGTGTTTGGTTAACACTTTATTAGTGTCTGTTAAGTTGTCACTTACGATAAATAAAGTCCGCTCTATGTATTTATAAACCATTATTCCATGTTACGCGGGTTCTGCGGCGCATCAATAGGAAAAGGCTGGGTGACATAATCCACCATGCTGATAGCAGCAGTAAAGGCATGAATACTCGTATCGGTATCATCATAGCGAATTAGCGCGATGTTCGTAGCAGCGTCAAGCTCAACCGCAGTAACCCCATCGATATTTTTGAGCGCTGTCATCACCCCATCAATGCCCTCTTGGTCATCAATGTTTTCAATACTAACCTTTGCCGTTTGAATAGCCATCGCTTTATCCTTCTACAACCGTTAAAAATTGACAGATACCTTACTGAGTATCTAACACCGCAAATCCTTTGACTAGCTCATCAATCTGCTTTAGCTGACGCAAGAAGGGCTCAAGCTGACTGGTACGTAGCGCACAGGGGCCATCACATTTAGCTGCTTCAGGGTTGGGATGCGCTTCTAAAAACAGCCCTGCAAGCCCTGTCGCCATACCAGCCCGCGCCAGCGTGGTTATTTGCTCACGGCGACCACCAGCACTATCACTACGCGCGCCCGGCTGCTGCAAACTATGGGTCACATCAAAAAACACCGGCACATCCATTTGCTTCATGGTATCAAAGCCGAGCATATCAACGACTAAGTTGTTATAACCAAAGGCGCTGCCACGCTCGCATAGGATGAGCTTGTCATTGCCAGCTTCTAAGCATTTATTCATAATATGACGCATCTCATGCGGCGCTAGGAACTGGGCTTTTTTGATATTAATAATAGCGTCGGTCTTAGCCATCGCTTCGACCAGATCGGTCTGACGCGACAAAAAAGCCGGCAGCTGAATGATATCGGCCACCTCAGCGACAGGCTGCGCTTGATACGGCTCGTGCACGTCAGTGATGATGGGTACTTGGAGCTTCTCTTTGATTTGTCCGAGCCAATCTACGCCTTGCTCGAGACCTGGGCCACGAAACGAGTGCAGACTTGAGCGATTGGCCTTATCAAAGCTGGCTTTAAACACATAACCAATCCCTAGGCGCTCGCAAATCTCGATATACTGCTCAGCGATCTCAAACGCTAGCTCCTTAGACTCCAAGACATTCATGCCGCCAAATAATACAAACGGCTGATCGTTACCGATATTAATGATGTCGTTGTTGCCGCTTTTAAGCTCAATATGCGACCGCGCAGTTAATAGATTATCCATAAAGTCGTTACCTTCGTTATTATTATCTCTAGCTCATATTGTAACCGATAGCAAACTAAAGAAAAGTGCTTGATTGCAACAGATAAAATTTAACCACAAAATAAAAGCGATGTAGCAAAATAATCCCTAATACATAAGTTCTAATATAGGTCATAAAAAAAGACCAATCCGAAGATTGATCTTTTGGTCAAGCCTATAGTTATAGCTACACCATTATTTGCTAGCGCTGTATTTCTTCGAGGCATTGACAAAGCTATTAAATAGCGGATGACCGCCACGTGGTGAGCTGGTGAACTCTGGGTGGAACTGTACCGCGATAAACCAAGGATGCTCACTAATCTCGACTGACTCAACCAAATGCTGCTTGGCAGAGTAGCCTGAGATTTTCATACCATTTTGCTCAAGCGGCTCAATATAGCGGTTGTTCATTTCATAACGATGACGATGACGCTCGCTGATACGTGTTGCGCCATAAATTTGGCTCAGCTTGCTGCCCGCAACCAACTCTGCTTGCTGTGCGCCAAGGCGCATGGTGCCGCCAAGATCTGAATCATCGCTACGAATCTGTAGCTCGCCGCGCTCATCCAACCATTCGGTAATCAGACCAATAATCGGCTCAGCAGTTTTGCGGTCAAATTCAGATGAATTGGCATCGATTTTTAGCACGTTACGGGCATATTCAATGACTGCCAGCTGCATACCTAAGCAAATACCCAAGTACGGTACGTTGTTCTCACGTGCATAGGTGACGGCTTTTAGCTTACCGACTGTGCCACGCTCACCAAAACCACCTGGAACCAAGATAGCATCGGCTTGCTTTAAGCGCGCAAACAGGCTGTCATCTGTTTCTAGACGTTCAGCATCAATATAGTCGATGTCTACAGACACCTGATGGGTAAAGCCAGCGTGCAATAACGCTTCGTTGATAGACTTATAAGCATCAGGTAGCTCGACATATTTGCCAACCATAGCGACAGTGACTGTCGACTCTGGGTTGAGCTGTGCTTCGACCACTTTGTCCCAATCGCTAAGATCTGCTTCTGGCACATCAAGACCAAAACGCTCACAGATAAGATCATCAAGGTCTTGCTCATGTAGCGTACGCGGTATTTGATAGATACTTTGCGCGTCTTCGCACATGATGACCGCGCGCTCTTCGACATTAGTAAATAGCGCAATCTTACGGCGATTGTCAGGCGAGATATGATGATCCGAGCGGCAGATTAAGATATCAGGCTGTAGACCGATAGAACGCAGCTCTTTTACTGAATGCTGCGTTGGCTTGGTTTTAGTCTCACCAGCACTAGCAATATACGGTACCAAAGTAAGATGCATTAGCATGGCTCTATTACGACCAAGCTCTACTTGCATCTGACGTACGGCTTCCATAAATGGAAGTGATTCGATGTCACCAACGGTACCGCCAATCTCGATAATCGCGATGTCATAGCCTTCGCCACTGGCAAGAATTTTACTTTTGATTTCATCAGTGATATGCGGAATCACCTGTACCGTACCACCCAAATATTCACCGCGGCGCTCTTTATTCAAAACGTTTTGATAGATACGACCACTGGTGAAGTTGTTGCTCTTACTCATCTTAGAGTGGCGTAAGAAGCGCTCATAATAGCCCAAGTCCAAATCGGTCTCAGCGCCATCTTCGGTGACGAACACTTCGCCATGCTGGAACGGACTCATCGTACCTGGATCGACGTTGATATACGGATCCATTTTGGTCATCGTCACGCTCACGCCACGTGCTTCAAGGACTGCGGCAAGAGAGGCTGCGGTAATACCTTTTCCTAGTGAGGACACTACCCCACCGGTCACAAATATAAACTTGGTCATAGTACTCTGTCGGTAATTGGTAAAGAAGGATTTTACTAAAAATACGCCACAAAATATAGGGCAAAAGCGCAAACTCTTTAAAACACTCAGTTTTTAACGCTTAATTGTCATAAGTGCGTAATCATCGTAAATACGTAGCTATTATAACCCACTGCGGCTTTAAAAAGGTCACAACAAAAAAACTCACCCCGAAGGATGAGTTTTTTATAATACGTTTTCTAATGTTTAGATTAGAATTTGTATTCTAGACCAGCACCGACCACGAAGACGCTAGCATCACCACGCGCTCTGACAAGAATATCTTTATCACCGTCATCTTGACCAGCAATGAAAAGATCATTTTTTAAGTCTGCAGTGTTATTACCGACATAAGCATGTGCAATTATATTCTTTCTAAAGCTATATTTACCGCCTACGACGATTTGATCTGAATTATTTTCATTAATGCCTCTTAAGTTATCCGTTTTATTGTACTGTGCATATATTGAGGCTGGACGAGCGAGGTTACTTAGACCCATCTCAGCACTTAATATCAATCCTTTTTCAGTTTCATTAGTATCATCAAAATCAGCTTGTTGGTATAGAGCGCCCACTTTTACTGGATAAGCAACATAATTACTTAGATCGACAGTAGCCGTCCCACGGATCATATCGCCGCCCGTATTAGTACTACTGGGATTTTTAGTAGCCAGATCACTCTGATAAGCAACACCAGCCGTAAAGCCATTGCCTGGATTAAATAGTAATGAGGCACCATAGCCGCTGTCACGACTATTATCGTCAGATATAAAGTCTTCATCAGCACCATACTGCAACGCAAGCTCTAATGGTAACTCATTGTATTTAGGCGCTTTCCAGACGATAGAGTTATTAACTCGGTAACCATCAGCTAAGGTTAAAGCATTGGCTAGTGTATTTTTGCTTAAACTACTAGCACCCACATTGTCCCAGTAACCTTCATTGACCGTGACATTATCGATATAATCAACGACTGAGTAGTTACGACCAAAGCGGAATTCGCCAAGGTCTTTATTCTTTAGACCCAGATAAGTATCACGGCTTTTAAAACCGATGTTACTGCTGCCACTATCATCAACCTTGATTCCATACTCTAATTGGTAGATCACATCAGTATTGGCAGTCATGGCTTCAGAACCTTTGAAACCAATACGTGAAGATTTTGATGCGATTTCTACTGAACTGTTGTCTTCATTAATGCTTATACTACTATCGTCCATAGCTTCTCGTTCGAATGAAGCATTGACATAGTTGGCGGTAACAAATGCTTTGCCATAAACAGTCGGTGCCGCTTGAGCTGTAGATACTAATAGCATTGCGACTGATGAGGCTAAAAATAGTTTTTTCAAAAGACATCTCCACTTTACAATTTTTTTGATAAATTGGCTAAGATTGGCCGATATATATAATAGCAGGGTGACTACCCTATAGAACATTTATATATATGAGCTAGAAGCATTACTTAGACACAACTTTACCAACCAAATATTACAGTAAGGTGAAAAAACCAAAATTTACACAAATGTTATTATTAATTTTACGGATTCTGTTATTTAAGACACGCTGTTGTTCAAGACACAGTATTGATTACAAAACAAAAAAAACTCACCCCGAAGGATGAGTTTTTATATGCTATTTACTTGCGTGTGATATTAGAATAAGTATTCTAGACCAGCACCGATAGCGAATACATCAGCGTCGCCACGTGCATCAATCACTTCACCGGCTTGATCAGTTTCAGCATCTCTTACGATGAATAGACCGTTGTCTAGGTCAGCTGAGTTTTGACCGATATAAGCGTGAGCAATCATGTTGTCTTTGAAAGAGTACGTGCCACCCAATACAACTTGGTCTGAGTCATTGCCGTTAAGACCACTTAAGTTTTCAGTTTTGTTGTACTGAAGGTATACAGTTGCTGGACGAGCAAAGTTAGCCAGACCCATTTTAGCACTGATGATTAAACCATCTTCTTCATCTGCACCATCATAATCAGCTTGCTGATATAGTGCACCCAATTTTACTGGATAAGCACTGTACTTGCTCAAATCGATAGTCGCACTACCACGTAAGATCTCACCATCGATACTCATATCGTCATCTAATGCGATACCAGCAGTGAAGCCGTTACCTGGGTTGTACATCAATGATGCACCATAACCATTGTCACGATCATTGCTATCAGATACAAAAGCTTCATCAGCACTGTACTGTAATGCAAGCTCTAATGGTAGATCGTTGTATTTAGGAGCAAACCAGATGATAGAGTTGTTGATACGGCTACCATCAGTAAGGGTCAATGCTTCGCTCAATGTCCCTTCATCAAGAGAGCTTGAGCCGATGTTGTACCAATAGCCTTCAGTAACAGTTACGTTGTTGATGTAATCAGATACTGAGTAGTTACGACCAAAACGGAACTGACCGAAATCTTTGTTGACTAGACCAAGATAAGTGTCACGGCTTTTGAAAGCGATGTTGTCTTCGCCAGAATCATCGATATTGATGCCATACTCTAACTGATAGATAACATCAGTGTTAGCAGTCATAGCTTCAGAACCTTTGAAACCTAAACGCGAGAGGTTTGAGTTGATTTGTACTGAATCGCTGTCTGTACTGATGCTAGTATCGCCGTCCATAGTTTCGCGATCAAGTTCAGCATTTACGTAGTCAGTAGTAACGAATGCTTTACCATATAAGGTAGGTGCTGCTTGTGCGGCAGATACAGATAGGGCTGCGATTGCTGTAGCTAAAAGTAACTTTTTCATGGGGTATCTCCACTTTACAATTGTAGTAATGAGCAAGCTATTATTAGCTGGCGCCCATAATGGTATCGTCACAAATCCTCAAAGATATAATGTGTAACTGGCTACCGAGATTAGTCAGAAACAAGTGTGGCGAAGTTCTATTACAGTAAGATAAAAAACCATGACTCACATGACTGGGATTAAACAACGTAACTGCCATGTAAACTTAAGTCTTATGCGTCCTACTGCGTAACATCCGTTACCAAACTCATACTTCGAGTATAAGCATAACAACTTTGACATAATTTGCAACATATTTTTAAGTCTTTGATGACGAAAAATCCTTAAACCCATATTTAATCTAAGGTTTAACGATTATTTAGATAAAAACAAAAAAATACCCCTACTCGCCATTGGCAAATAGGGGTAACTTTTATAAATAAATAAAAGAAATACATTGCTTTAAATATGCTTGAGTAATACTAAGTATTGAAGGACTACTTAACCATGGATAAGTAGCCCTAAAATGGCTTTTATAAATAAGGAATTAGCAATGCGTATTGGCTTTTAAGTCTAAACGCGCTTGATGCAGTAGTGGCTCAGTGTAACCACTAGGCTGCTCGCGACCTTTAAATACTAGATCACAAGCCGCTTGGAACGCATAAGAGTTATCGAAATCAGGTGCCATATTTTGGTAACTAGGATCGCCCGCGTTTTGCTCATCGACGACTTTTGCCATGCGCTTCATGGTATCCATGACTTGCTCTTCGCTTACCACGCCGTGATGCAACCAGTTAGCGATATGCTGACTTGAGATACGCAAGGTTGCACGGTCTTCCATTAGACCTACATCATTGATATCTGGTACTTTAGAACAGCCAACGCCTTGGTTTACCCAGCGTACGACATAACCTAGGATACCTTGAGCGTTATTATCAAGCTCTTGCTGCTTTTCTTCTTCTGTCCAGTTGCTATCTTTGGCCAATGGAATGGTCAAGATATCATCTAAGCTGGCACGCTCACGGGATTTTAGCTTGTCTTGTACGTCGGCTACGCTGACTTGATGATAGTGGATGCTATGCAAGGTGGCACCTGTTGGTGATGGTACCCAAGCAGTGCTGGCGCCTGACTGCGGATGCGCCGCCTTAGTCTCCATCATCTCTTTCATCTCATCAGGCTTCGCCCACATACCTTTACCAATCTGAGCATGTCCCTGTAGACCTGTCTCTAGACCGATATCCACATTCCATTGCTCGTAAGCTGGTTGCCATGCTTGCGATTTCATTTCACCTTTTGGTACAAATGGACCTGCATTCATACTGGTGTGCATCTCATCACCAGTACGATCTAGGAATCCTGTATTGATGAAGATAACGCGCTCTTTTGCTTGGCGAATGGCTTCTTTTAGGTTGACCGTCATACGGCGCTCTTCGTCCATGATACCGATCTTTAAGGTATTACGCTCTAGACCTAATAAGTCCTCTGACGCATTAAACAAGTCGTTGGCCATTTTAACTTCTTCAGGACCATGCATTTTTGGTTTAACAATATACATAGAGCCTTGACGTGAGTTTGATAGCTCGTTTTTGCCTTTGATGTCGTTAAGCGTTAATAATGGCGTGATTAACCCATCCATCAAGCCCTCGAACACTTGCTCCTGACCGTCGCCCAAATCAACTAAAATTGCAGGGTTCTGCATTAGATGACCGACGTTACGAATTAGCAATAGCGAACGACCTGGCAGGATTAGCTTGCCGCCATCTGGTGTATTGTATTCACGGTCTGGGTTTTGTTTGCGAGTACGGGTTTTACCGCCTTTTTCGAAGGTTTCTTGTAGATCGCTATTCATTAAGCCAAGCCAGTTACGATAGACTTCAACTTTTTCTTCTGCATCTACAGCAGCCACTGAATCTTCACAATCTTGAATCGCGGTCATGGCTGACTCAAGTAGTACATCTTTGATATTTGCTGGATCATCTTTGCCGACTGGGTGGTTAGCATCAATCTGAATCTCAGCATGCAAGCCATTGTTCTTTAACAGAACTCCCGTAGGCGCTTCAGCGTCACCAACGAAACCAACAAACTTACTGGTGTCTTGTAGCGCGGTAGTGCTATCGCCTTGTACAACCTCAAGCTGACCATCGACCACCTTAAAGCCAGTCACATCATTGTATGACCCCGATGCTAGTGTAAAGTGCTCGTCCAAGAATGCCTTAGCATAGGCAACAACGGCTGCACCGCGAGTAGGGTTGTAGCTGCCTGTCGCTTCTTGACCATTTTCGTCACTGATCACATCAGTACCGTATAACGCATCATACAGACTGCCCCAACGTGCATTGGTCGCGTTAAGCGCGTAACGAGCGTTACGTACTGGTACAACTAGCTGTGGACCTGCAATATGAGCAATTTCATCATCGACGTTTTTTGTATCGACCGTAAAGTCATCACCTTCTGGCAATAGATAACCGATCTCTTTTAAGAATTCTTTGTAAGCTGGGTAATCGATCTCGCCCTCTTTGGCAGGGTTTTGCAAGTGCCACTCGTCAATCTGCGCTTGAATCTTGTCTCGGGTCGCAAGCAGCGCTTTGTTACGTGGTGTGAATTCTTTAATAACCTTTTCAAAGCCCGACCAGTAACTGTCTGAGTCGACACCGACTTTTGGTAGCACTTCATTCTCAACAAAGTCATACAACTGCTGGTCGATGGCAAGAATACCTTTTTGAATACGATTGGCGTTAGAAGACTGGCCCATGTTGTTATCCTTATTTGTTTGTGAGGTGTGGTAATACTAAGTTGTAATGATCACTATTGAAAAATACGTGTTGCCAATGGCTATGTATATAAGTTAGCAATCAGCATACATACCAACATATAATGTATGTTCAATATCGTAGCAGGGATTTTCGACCATTTATAAAGAAAGACTGTATAAATCTTATATTTTGATACAGGATTAGCAGTTGCTATAATGCTCGCTACCCGCTACTAAATGACAATCAGTAGTAAGACACTATGCCTAAAAAGCAGAATATCATCCTACTATCAAATAATAAAATAAACAAGCAATCCTCATTTAGTAGATAAATACTGAGGTTGTATAATAATGATACCGTACAGAGCGTAAGCTATAGAGGCTATGACTGCCCAACACAAACTTGTGAATGCTCAGTTTCATCTGAATAGTAAGTAGCCATTACTATGTAAAGTAGTGTTCAAATACCCTCTATCATTCAATACATAGACTGGTAGATAGAAGCTAATATCAATCGTGTTGCAAGCGCTTGCTAACCAGTTGTCCTAAACCCACACTTATAAAAAAGTTCTTTTATACTATGACCACAAACCAGCCAGAACTCTCAACATTAATGCCGTCAGATACGATTAAAAAATGCAAAGCTCATGATGATAGCTCTCAAGAAGCAGCTGAACACAGTATCTCTAAAGCAGATGTTTCCAAGACAGACGTTATCGCACAGGGCAATATCGAGATGGAGGAAGACAGTGTCGATATCGCGCATCTGCGCTCCCCTATCAAAGTAGATCTATCTCCTGTTTATAGTTTTTTGGGCGCGCGCACCACACAAGCTTGGGTAGATGCTGCCCTTAATAACTTGCCACTGATCATTCAAGATCATGCCAACTGCGAAAAGAAGGCTGCGGGTACCGCGATGAACTTAATATTCCGTTATGAGTTCTCCTATGACTTGCAGCGTAAATTGGCACAGCTGATACGTGAAGAGATGCTGCACTACGAGCAAGTGCTAGGTATCATGAATGAGCGTGGTCAGGACTGGAAATATTTGAGTGCTGGTCGCTATGCTAAGGGTATGCTAAAGCACAAGCGCACTTATGAGCCAGCAGCGATGGTAGATGTTTTGATTATTGGTGCATTTATCGAGGCGCGATCTTGCGAACGCTTTGCAGCATTGTCCGAGGTTATCGATGATGAACGCCTAGCAAAGTACTATCGCTACTTACTAAAGTCAGAGAGTCGTCACTTCGAGGACTATCTTGTGCTTGCTCAATCGTTATCAGAGGATAATATCGATGAGCGGGTTGCATTTTTTAAAGAGGTAGAGGCTGAACTGATAGACAGTCCTGATGCTGAACTGCGCTTTCATAGTGGCACGCCTGCCTAGAAATGCCTATATAACCGATATCTTGTCGCTGATATTTCGTTACTACCATATGCAACAGACATAGAAAAAGGCACTGCAATTGCTTGAGTGATAGACTCTTTTAATTGCAGTGCCTTTTTTATTTATGCTAATACTGAAGCTGATATCGAGACTAGTATTGGCTATTAGTACTATTTATTATTTTCCATAAGCGAGCTGTCATATTGCTTATTGCTTTTGGCAACATTGTGCGGGTCATGATCTCCAGTTGCTTCGTCTGCTGCTGCTGGATTTACTTTCTGTAGCGCGTCGTCTGGCACGATACCGTTGTTGTCATCTGCATCTTTTAAACTATATTCGTCAGTAGCATGCTCATCATGTGATTTGGTCATCGGTATCCCCTATTATTTTTATTTGTTGCCGAGTACATCTTCGGCTCAGTGCAGTTTTGCTTGATACGTTAAATACAACCGATGGCGTTATGGACGCCATTTGTCTTCACTTGGTTCTGCTCAGTGCATCTAGTTCTCAATGCAACTAGTCTTTGTCATCAGGGTTCAAAGTGCGCGTTTGGGCATTATCAATGTTTGCATAGCGATTCATATTATTGATTTTATCGCTATCAGGCCCTTCACTACGGACAGTTTCTTCATTGATATTATCATCAAAACCATTACCTGGCTGATCACGGCGATCAGGCTGACGTGCTGGATTGTCATTTTTGTTGACATGTTCAGACGCTACCACACCTTCTTCAAACGTATCAGTGCCTTTATTTTCGCTAACGTTTTCTTCTAATTCATCGTGATTTTCGACTGTTTGCGAATCATCTAGTGTTTCATGAGTATCAGTTTTTGCTATTTTAGTTTTACTTAAAGCGGGATCTCTGGTTTCCATTATCTTGTCCTTATTATAATTATCGTTTGTATTACTAAAATCTTAATGTACCATTTATGGCGATTTTAATATGCCATTTATAGCAATTATCAGTCGGCTTTTCTGCTTAAATCATGAGCATTCAACTCTCCAACGTTTTTGCCACCCGCCGGTAAGTTCTCTTCTTTACGTGGGTCAGCGTATATTTCGTCAGTCTCTTGAGAGTCTTGTTCAGGACCATCTATTTCTGGCTCGTGCTTGCGTCCTTCGTAACTGTCTTTAGGGTTATCTGATACTGTTGCTGCTGGATCGTCCACAACCACTTTTTCTTCATTATTTTTCTGTCCTTGAATCGTCATGGTCTCTCCCTCGCACGATTATTATTTATTAGTTGCTAATTTGGTATTTTAATTTGAGTGCCAATATGGACTGTTATTTATCGGTACGTAATGCATCATCAATAAAAGGTGTTTGCTCTTCTTCACTTAGCTGCTCAGGAGCGTCAGTTTTACTACTGTCTTTTAGGTTCTTTTCTATTTCTTGACTGTTCACTTGATCAACCGCTTTTTTGATATCTGAGGTGTCATTGTCTGTAGTGCTCATAATATATTCCCTGTTCTTTATCGTTGGATTTTCTTTGTCATTAGATGACTTTAGAAGCTTTACGACACTATATGATTGAATAATAAATAAGTACGCAGTAGCATACAAATCAACGGCACGCCAATCAGTGATATGCCAAATAGCGTCATAATCGAAATTAATTATAAGTAGGACAACGTATATTGCACCAGTGTACTGCCGTATCAATATGTGAATAAATGTGAGGTTACAAGACAGTTTGTAACTTTTCCAGTTGGTCAGCACAAAAAAAACCAAGCACCGGTATTCACCAGTGCTTGTTTGGATAGCTAATTAAATAGATAATTAAAGCGCTAGAAATCTGCTAAATGCATTTTGACAAATTAGTTAGACTCTTCAACACGGTTGATCAGTTTCAATAACTGCTCTTGTGCGACGTGTGGCACCTCCCCTGCCACTGGTTGTCGCTGCTGCCATACACCTGTGCCATTCAGTGTCCATGCTTGCAGATTGTCTTGTAAGTAATTGATCAACCCATCCTGATAAATCTGCTTAAACAGCTTTCTATTCTCAATCGGGAATGCGACTTCTACGCGATGGAACAAGTTACGATCCATCCAGTCGGCACTACCACAATACAGACGCTCATCACCGTTATTGTAGAAATAATAGATACGGGTATGCTCCAAAAACCGACCAATAACAGAGCGTACGGTGATGTTCTCAGACAGCCCTTTTACTTGCGGACGTAGACAGCACATAGACCGTAGTATCAGCTCGATTTTGACGCCTGCCTGCGACGCGTCATATAGTTTATCGATAAGACGACGCTCAGTCAGGGCGTTTGCCTTGATAATGATATGAGCGCGCTTGCCTGCTTTGGCATGAGCGATCTCATCATCGATAAAGCTCATCAGTTTGTCGTGCAAGGTAAACGGCGCATGTAGCAGTTTTTTGAGATTGGCAGGTTTACCCATCCCTGTCAGCTCTTGAAAAATCTTATGTACGTCTTCTGAGATATCAGGGTCGGCGCTAAACAAACCATAATCCGTATAGACTTTAGCGTTAGCCGCATGATAGTTACCGGTTCCTAAATGTATATAGCGGCGGATTCGATCTTCTTCACGGCGTACGATGAGCATGAGTTTGGCATGAGTCTTGTAGCCGACGATACCATAAACCACAACGGCCCCTGCCTCTTGCAAATAATTGGCAACAGCAATATTAGAAGCCTCATCGAAACGGGCACGCAACTCGATAACAGCCGTCACTTCTTTGCCGTTGCGGGCGGCCGCGGCTAGCGCTTTGACAATTTCTGAATTGGTACCTGAACGGTATAGTGTCTGCTTAATAGCCAACACTTTGGGGTCGCTCGCTGCTTGCCAAAGCAAGTTGATAATGGGCGAGAAGGCATGAAAAGGATGATGCACAAGCACATCACTCTTACGCAGCGCAGCAAACATACTGGTCGACTTGTCTGACTTGTCCATCTCTCGGCGGAATGCTTTTGGCACGACATGAGTGAACGGCTGATAGCGCAGTGCAGGAAGATTAAAATCAAAAAGCAAACGCGTCAGATTGACAGGACCATTGACACGGTACAGCTGATTGTCATGCAACTCAAACTCATTGAGTAAATAATCGCTAATATGGGCAGGACAGTTTGTGGTCACCTCAAGACGAACCTTGTCACCAAAGCGGCGGTTTTCAAGCTCACCCTCCAATGCTTTGGCAATATCTTCAACGTCATCTGCCAAATCTAAATCGGCGTTGCGCGTGAGTCTGAACTGATGGCAACCGGTCACGCTCATACCAGGGAATAACTCATCGATATGCTCATGAATGATGGCGGAGAGCATCACATGATGTTCTTTACCGCCAGTCAGCTCATCAGGCAGACGAATGACACGCGGCAGACTGCGAGGCGCAGGTACAATCGCCAAATTAATATCACGACCAAAGGCATCTTTGCCCTCTAGTGTCGCGATAAAGTTCAAGCTTTTATTAACCAAGCGCGGGAATGGGTGGGCAGGATCAATACTGATGGGGGTCAATACAGGCAATACTTGCTCAGTAAAATAACGCTTCATCCAAGCAGACTGCTCAGCATTCAGCTCATCACGCTTTAGATATCGAATATCTTCGAGCGCAAGGGCGGGCAAAATATCTTCATTAAGAATACGATACTGCTCACTGATCGCAGCATGAGTAATAATGGATATCTCGTTTAGCACCTCGCTTGGACGCATACCGTGGGCGCTGGTTGATACATCACCGATATTGAGCTTTTGCATGATACCAGCGACACGAATCTCAAAGAACTCATCGAGGTTGGATGAAAAAATAATCAAAAAGAACAAACGCTCAAGCAACGGGTGGCGACTACTGGATGCCTGTGCCAACACACGTAGATGGAACTGTAATAGAGACAAATCTCGATTGATATAACTGCTGGGTGAATAGCTGCCATCTTCTGCGCGCTGCCACTCTATTTCGGCTAGTTCCTCACGATGACTGCTTACACTCATGTCTTGATTGGTATTTTCGCTCGTATCTTCGCTGTGATGATTGACATCAATCATCTCGCTCGCATCACCACTACCCTGATTGTTGTTTGTCTCTACCACGTTGTTACTCCTTTTGCGTTATCGATACGCCATCATCTTATGTCTATCTAAAATCGTATCGCCCGTAATACGACTGAACCGATGGCTTTTTTGCAGATTATCGGCTGTTGTTATATTTTTAACCGATATCTCTTTTACTTTTTAATGACTCTTGTTACTTTAATATGTCTGGAGTGGATGCACACTGCTATATAAACGGCGGTAATGACTGTTCGGCTAATATGGTTGTTTATCCCTCATTTAATCCTAAGACGCTTGCGGCAATGCAGCGTTTTTCATTCGCTTCTTGATAATTGCCTGTTTATTGCGCAGGCGTCTGTCCCCTTGGTTGTCCTCGTAATACTTTGGGTTAGTGAGCATGGCAATCAGTAGCGCTGATTCATCTCGATTCAGATTGGCAGCTGACTTATCAAAATAATGATGCGCCGCCGCGTCGATACCATAAATGCCGTTGCCGAACTCTGCCACATTGAGATAAGCGGTCATAATACGCTGCTTATCCCATAGCGTTTCAATCATGATGGTGATGACAGCCTCTTCCGCTTTACGGACATAGGAGCGATGCGAGGTCAAAAATAGGTTTTTTGCCAGTTGCTGCGTAATGGTTGAGCCACCAGCAGACGTCGTGCCAGTCTTTTCGTTTTTCTTTTGTGCCGCCTTGATACCTTTTATATCAAAGCCATTGTGCTGACTGAAGGTCGAGTCTTCACTCACGATTGCCGCTTGCTTGGCAGACTTGGCAATAGCATCATACTCAGCCCATGTCTGCGTCACTGTGCCACCCGTGAGACGATGAGTCAGCATAAACATGCTGTTATTGATCGGCTGAGTTTTCCAGATTAATAACAGCCCAGCGACCAAGACATGGAAGGCGACGAGTAATAACATGATTGCCAATAACAGTCGTTTGATAAATGTGCCAAAACTTGTCATGTGCGATATCCGAGTGATTAAAAAAGTAATAAGATGAACGCTCTATTGATGACCAAGAAACAGCGACGAGCCCATCGTCATAAGTCTGTTTTTGCTCTTAGTCATGAACAGTCAGCTATTGGTCTTCAATAATGACCAATAGCAGGTCATCTTACCTAATCTCACAATCGCTGTCATTATTTACCCCACTTCTTTATGATGTAATGATCATTGGGGTATTTTAAATTTTAGCTCAGCGCGTACTACTAGCAGGTACTGTCAGCGCTTGCTATCAGCACGTACTAAGAGTAGGCGCCTTTTAACCAGTATTAAGATAAGAGAATAACCATGTCCGACAACAACAATTCTCATAATAGCTCACACAACAGCTCGCATAACGACTCACATAATAATATAGAAATATTACGAGCGCGTGTTATTGCACAACATCCTAGCCTTGGGACTGCTGAAAACAGTCATAAATGGTGGCTACTGGGTACCTCTGGGTGTCATTTATGTGATATCGCTGAGCAAACACTCGCACAGTTTCAGGCGGTACAGCCGATCACTTACCATAATGTCGATATTGCAGACTTTGATGAGGCACTTATGATGGATTTTGCCACAACTATTCCCGTCATTTTGACGCCATCTAGACGATTAAACTATCCGTTTTCGGTGATGGATTTACAGCAATTACTTGTTTGATAGCAGTAGTCCTATAGTAAAGACACCGTATTACGATGATAGAGTGGTGAGAGACGATGCAAGATTTAAAGAAGATAACCGAAATCGAAGATTTACGCCGTGTCGCCGAGCGTAAAGTACCTCGTATGTTCTATGATTATGTGGATTCCGGCTCATGGACTGAGACGACTTATCGTAGTAACGAGACTGACTTTGATCGTATCAAGCTGCGCCAACGGGTGCTGGTCGATATGGACAACCGCAGTCTGGCCACAACTATGATTGGCGAGCCTGCCAAGATGCCAGTAGCCATCGCCCCAACAGGATTTACGGGTATGATGTGGGCAGATGGTGAGATCCATGCAGCACGCGCAGCAGAAAAGTTCGGCGTGCCCTTCTCACTCTCTACCATGAGTATTTGCTCTATCGAAGATGTTGCCACGCATACCAGTGCGCCGTTTTGGTTTCAGCTCTATGTCATGCGCGATCAAGACTACGTCGCCAATCTGATCCAGCGGGCAAAAGAAGCCAATTGTTCGGCACTGATATTAACTGCCGACTTGCAGGTCATGGGACAACGTCATAAAGACATCAAAAATGGGCTATCTGCACCGCCCAAGCCGACCCTTACCAATATCATGAACCTAATGACCAAGCCGCAGTGGTGTATGAATATGCTGGGTACTAAGCGTCGCACGTTTGGTAACATCGTGGGTCATGCTAAGGGTGTCGCAGACTTGTCTTCTCTGAGTGCTTGGACGGAAGAGCAGTTTGATCCACGCTTGAGCTGGGACGATGTCGCACGTATCAAAGACATGTGGGGCGGCAAGCTCATCATCAAAGGCATTATGGAGCCTGAAGACGCCATTCTGGCAGCTCGCAGCGGCGCAGATGCGCTGGTCGTCTCAAACCACGGCGGTCGTCAACTAGATGGCGCACTCTCCTCTATATCGGCCCTGTCAGACATCGTGCAAGCCGTACAAGCCGAAAATAGTAATATCGAGGTCTGGCTAGACAGTGGTATCCGCTCTGGGCAAGATGTGCTAAAAGCCATTGCATTGGGCGCAACAGGCACGATGATTGGGCGCTCTTTTCTCTATGGATTGGGGGCGTATGGTGAAGATGGTGTACGCCGAGCGCTCGAAATCATTTATAAAGAATGTGATATCTCAATGGCATTCTGTGGTCATACGGATATCAATAAAATGACGGACGATATCTTGGTAAAAGGTACTTATGAGAATCTTAAGGTTGGTCACTTTTAGAGCTATTCATTTTTAAAAGCTATATAGTTTTAAGAGCTATCCGCCATCAAGACTATAAAGGCTATGTAAACTTGTGCCATGATGACCTGCGGATACATAACATTATCTGACGATACCCTTTATACTATATATACAACATTTTGATGATATCTCGCGTTTATGACCATTTTGCAATTATTAAAAACAGCCCCTATCACTACCTTGCTATTAGCCAGCTTTATTGGGCTGTTTGTCTTGCAGATAGTGACAGGGGTTGATGCCAACAACCCATCGACTGAAGCATTGCTCACATGGGGTGCTAATGCTTTGCCTTTTACGATGAGTGACGAGCCATGGCGATTGGTCAGCAGTGCGTTTTTGCATATCGGTCTCATGCATTTGCTATTTAATAGCTTTGCCATGTATTTCTTTGGGCAGATTGCCGAGCCTATGTTTGGCTCAGCCAAGTTTTTGGCGTTGTTTTTATTGGCGGCTATCGGTGGTAATTTGCTCAATAACTATGTCACATGGCAAGGTATTATAGACGGCACAGGACAGCCCGGCATATCAGCTGGTGCCTCTGGTGGTATCATGGGTATTGGTGCGGCATTATTAATCGCGGCACTGTTTAAGATATCGGTCAATGGCATGGTTCTCAATCTCAAGAGCCTAGTATTTATCATGGGTATCAACCTTGTTTACGGGTTTGCCGTACCAGGTATTGATAATGCCGGTCATATCGGTGGCGCGATCACAGGACTCGTCATTGCCTTAGCTTTTGCGATTGGCTACCGTCAGCGTCTCACGGTCACTATGCAAAACGTAGCGATTCAGCAGCAACGCAATGCTAACCCTTATCAAACCACCTATCATTATGGGAAGCAAGGTAGCGGTCAGTACAACCGTAAGTACAGTTCTCAGTACAATTCTCAAAACAGTGCTCAACTCGATAATCAGGATAGTTATGACAGCAGTGATGATGCCCACTTGCCTTCCCTAGATACTGATTTTAACAATCAAAATGCTGGGTTGGATAGCCGTCATTCCAAACCAGACCGCTATGATACCGAGATAGACAGCGATGATAGTAGTACGCGAGATGTACACAGCAATGACATGAATCACAGCATAGCCATGCATACTGCGTCACACGATCCAGATCATAATAATACTATTCAGCCCACAGCCCCACCCAAAGAACCTATAAAGCCTGCAATCATTTGGCAACTATTACCCTGGCTTATGATGCTACTGATCAGCATCGGATTTGTCTGGTGGTGGCAAGATATTCATGAGCAGTTACTACAAGTGCTAAAAGCCATTGAGTAAATGCTCATACTTAACTATCATTGCTATATAGCTCTCACGCACAGCCTACTTATTTAGATTATTGCTTTTTTACTGACACTTTCGAACACGTTTTATCTGATGCTATTACCCAGTTATCTATACTCACTCACGAGACTCAATTATGTCAAAACTTGCAGCGCTACCTCATATCTCGACACGCACTATGCTTAGCGCGTTGACTGCTACTGCGCTATTTAGCGTAGCAAGCCTCTCTAATGCCGCACTGTTCAAAAACCTACCTGCTGATCAAGACGCTGAGCTGAGCGTTGGGGTCAATGTGATGGCCGTCAACTCGTCCTATGATCTAGAAGACAGCACCGAAGTACGTGTGCTGCCCGGTATTTTTTATGACAATAATAAGTTCTATGCGCGCGGCGCCCAAGCCGGCGCGTATTTAGTCAATGATGGTACCAATGAGCTGTCTATCTATGCGCAGCCATCAGGCAATAGCTTCGACCCTGACGACGCCAACGGTGACTTACAAGGTCTCGATGAGCGCAAACTCTCAGCAGCTGCTGGTCTGAGCTATCTGCGCCGCACGCCTATCGGCGGTATACGTGCTCAGTTTGACACCGATGTGTTGGACCGTAGTGGCGGTAACTCTGGTCGTTTGACCTACCTTGCTAGAATCAGCAAAGGCAAGCTGACAGTCTATCCAAGCATTGGTTTTGAGTATCATGATGCTGACTATAACGAATACTATTATGGCGTCAGTGATGAAGAATCAGCAGAGACGGGCGTTGCCGCTTATAAATCTAACTCAAGCTTGAATCCGTATGTCAGCGTAAGTGCCAACTACGACTTCAGTGATAAATGGGCTGGATTTGCCAATCAAAGCGTGAGCTATGTGCCCAATGAGCAATATGATAGTCCAATGGTCGACTCACGTACTGAATCGGCGACGACGCTTGGTTTGCTTTATAAGTTTTAAGTGAGTTTAGATCTTTGATGTAAAAAAGACCTTGCCGCGTGATGTGGTAAGGTCTTTTCATCGATTATTAAAAAGGTCAATATGGCCGTCATATCTTTAGCGTTCTTACAATATTATGACTTCTACTATCTTGTATAATCAGCTGACTGTATAAAATGTTAATATAAATACTAAAGTCTATCTAAATTTTTTAATGTATCATATGTAGGTAATATTTAGCTAAGAGCTTCCATCAAGGGAGGAATATCTCATGAGCAACAAACATTATACTGAAAGTAACAGGAAGGAGGATCATAAGCCCTCAGATGTTATAACAGATGCTACTAGCAGCTATTTCGACATGCTTAATAATTCATTATCCAGATTTAACAAACATAAAAATTCGAATAAAAAGGAATTAGACCGTGGAGTCAGAACCACTACTCATAGAATCACTCTTTGACTTTTTTTACTTAGATAATAAGAAGATTAGCTCTTTTTACGCTCAGCTAAACGGCAATGGTTCAATTGAATCTTACAAAGAAACTCATGGTATTACAGACGGTAAAACTATGGAGGCAACCGTAGGTGTACCTACAGTGACGGGTGGAAGGTTAGGCTCTAGTGAACAAGCTCAAAGCGGTGGAGAACGTTTTTATAACGCTATTGACACCATGCCAAGAGAAATGATCAATAAGCTAGATGAGTTAGGTTTTGTCAGTAAAGTACTCTGTGAATCTAATCTTGGACGATTGGTTTTATTAAAGGGAAAACTTGGCATTGTAGATGTGAATATGTTGAGTGCTATTGTAGAACCCGCTTTAAATTTTCATTCAAGAGAACTTCGAACTTCGAATAAAAAAGAAGATAGAGAGCAAGCTAAAAATCTTGAAAAAATAAAAAAAGATCTAATTGATTTTATAAGGAACGTCCCTTTCGCTATTCAAAGCCGCTTTATAGTAGAGTCAGACGAAAGTGTTGAAGAAGTTTGGATGACTTTGAATAGAGATGAATTATCTACACCAACACATGATATAAACTTCAAACATGGCGAGTTTATGGCAGGCGAATGGTATCTGCTTGGAATATTAGATGCTTTGCCTAATGATGATATTGATTATGAAGGTAATCATGACTCTGAACTTCAAGGTATGATTAAAATTTTTGTTAACGAACTCAAGAATCTAGCTGGTCGACCTAAAAGTTCGTTTGGAATTACACCAATTGCCATTTTTAGAAATATTCAACCTACTCTATAAATTTTAAATCATTCGTGAAAGAACATTTAAACTAACATCTTTTTTATCTAAGAGGACTTTGTAGCCTCATGATTGTTGCAAACAAAAAAAAGACCTTGCCACATGACAAGGTCTTTTTACTATTCTAGGAAGTCTTTAATAACTTACTTAGGATGTACCATATCAGCAGGAATGACCCACTCATCGAACTGCGCTTCAGTTAATAGCTCTAGCTCAACCGCCACTTGCTTCAAAGTTTTGTTTTCTTTATACGCCGTCTTAGCAATTTTTGCTGCATTTTCATAACCGACATGACGGTTCAATGACGTTACTAGCATCAATGAGTTGTGCAAGAAGTCATCGATTTTGTCTTTTACTGGCTCGATACCAACGGCACAGTTTTCGTTGAAGCTGTTGCAAGCATCGCCAAGCAGTTTGATAGATTGTAACAAGTTAAACGCGATAACTGGCTTATAAACGTTTAGCTCGAAGTTACCTGATGCGCCAGCCATGCTAATAGTCGTGTCGTTACCCATAACCTGAGCGACAACCATGGTCATTGCTTCTGACTGAGTTGGGTTTACTTTGCCCGGCATAATAGATGAGCCTGGCTCATTTTCAGGAATCGTCAACTCACCAAGACCACAACGAGGGCCAGATGCTAACCAACGTACGTCATTCGCGATTTTGTTTAAGCTGCCCGCTAGTGTTTTTAGTGCGCCTGACGCAAATACTTCTGCATCACGAGCGGCTAGCGCTTCAAATTTATTTGGGGATGTGACAAATGGCAAGCCAGTCAAAGTCGCTAGTTGCTCAGCTGATTTTACCGCATAATCAGGATGGGCGTTTAGACCAGTACCAACCGCAGTACCGCCTAATGGCAATTCATATAGACCTTGTAGCGCGTTATCAATACGAGTTAACGCGTGGTCAAGTTGGCTCACATAGCCGCTAAACTCTTGGCCTAGCGTCAAAGGCGTCGCGTCTTGTAAATGCGTACGACCGATTTTTACGATGCTATCGAACTCTTTGGACTTTTTATCTAAGGTATCACGTAGCGCTTTGACCGCTGGGATAAGTAGGCTATTAATCTGACGCGCAGCAGCGACACGAATCGCCGTTGGGAAGCTGTCATTAGTAGACTGAGCGTGATTGACGTGATCGTTAGGATGAATCGGTGCGTAAGTGCCACGCTCAGAGCCTGCGATTTCATTGGCACGGTTAGCAAGCACTTCGTTCATGTTCATGTTCGACTGCGTACCCGAACCCGTCTGCCAAACGACTAATGGAAACTGGTCGACCAGACCGCCGTTGATGACTTCGTCAGCGGCTTGCACGATGAGGTCGCGCTTATCATCTTCGATACGCTCTAGGCTTGCGTTGGTAATCGCAGCGGCTTTTTTGACCAATGCCATCGCTTCAATCATCGGACGCGGCAATGTCTCGCCACCGATTTTGAAGTTTTCACGGCTACGCTGTGTTTGCGCGCCCCAATAAGCATCAGCTGGGACTTCTACGTTACCCATGGTGTCTTTTTCGGTACGAGTGGCCTGATTTTGTGACATAACGATCCTCTTTTATTAGTAGTTAATAAATGGTTTATCATAAAAAGTGCAACTAAAGCTGCACATAAGGAAAATAGGCTGTAAAGTGAGGTTATGATAGCATGGCTTATCATAAATTTCTCCAAGCCGATGCGAGTATTTATACTTACTAGACACTGAACAACTAGACACTGAACAAATAGATACTAAGTAAAAGTGATTGATCGCCACATATCTTTTTAACTAATACTGCAAATACTATTATGACAACCAATCCACCTAGACGTCAGTTTACTCGCCAGCGCCGCCAACTAACAGATGGTGAGCGCAGACAATACGCACGCATGGCAAGTTTGCACTTGGTTAAATTGCAACAACGCTTGCCTCCGCGTGCGCGTATTGGCTTATATTATGATGGCTTTGGTGAGCTTCCTACTCAGCCGCTACTGGACTGGTGTCAGCGCTCAGGCTACCGGGCATATCTGCCAGTGGTCGGCTCGCTCGGTCGTGACAATAAAGGAGACGACGATAAACGCTTGCGCTTTGTGCCTATTTATCACTCAAAACTAATCAATGTCCCCACTCGCATTCATCAGCTTGGTATGAAACAAAATCACAGCCGCGTTCTGCTATGGGCGACAGAACTAGATGTGATTATCTGTCCACTCGTAGCGGTAGATAAGCAGGGTAACCGTATGGGCATGGGTGGCGGCTTTTATGATACGACGCTTGGTAACAGCTATCGATCAGGGGCTTCAAGGCCGTTAAAGATAGGCTGGTGTTATGATTTTCAGGTCGTTGAGAAATTAGCGCGTCAACCGTGGGATGTGCCGTTAGATGGCTTGATTACCCCAAGCGGCATAAGGTGGTTTTGATGACAGATAATAAAAAGTCTGAAAAAGACTCGAACGCTGCTGATTCCAGTGCAGACAGTGTGAATGAATATTTGCAAACGTTAGGCGATGAGGACGCTAGAGAGCAACGTTACTACAGTCAAGAGCAACCATTTAGCGCTGATGAAATGACACGGCTAGTCAATGAAGATCGCTTAAATGAGCTACTCGCACAAAGTGATGCGTTTTTGAGTAGTTTAAGCGGTGAGTTGAAAGATTTTGATGAGGATGATAGTAATTAATGAACTGTAGTAGCTGTCAAAAAAACTTACCAAATCGCTTTAAGCTAATGATGAGTATTGACGATCGAAGCAGCGACGGTTATAGATGCCCTTACTGTTCCTATAACTTGGTAACGAGGATACAGCTTTACCGATTTAGATTGTTATCTATAGTGACTATTATTGTCGTCATGCTATCTACGAAATTTTTAATAGAAAAACACCTTCATCACTCCCCCTTATCATCTGATATACAGTTGTTTCAGATAGGTGTTTTTATCTGTTTGATTGCAATTGTAATGTTTCTAGTCATTCTATTCAGATTACCGATAAATAAGAGAACACCTTCCTTAACAAAAAATAGTTTATTTTTCCTCGGGATATTTCTGTTCTTATTAAGCTTTATCATTTTAATAATAAGTTCTCTCACTGACTCATCATTAATGTCTACTGCTGGCGGCGTTTTATTTATCGGTAGTTTACTTTGGGTGCATATTTTCTATTAAGTTTAACGAACTAAAGCACCATCGCCGCTATCCAACCAAAGACCAGTAGCGGAATGTTGTAGTGCAAGAATGTCGGTATCACACTGTCTTTGATATGGTCGTGCTGTCCATCGATATTTAGACCAGAGGTTGGCCCCAATGTCGAGTCTGACGCAGGAGAACCTGCATCACCCAGCGCGCCAGCCGTACCGATAATCGCAACGGTTGCGAGTGGTGAGAACCCTAAAGAGATACATAGTGGCACATAGATCGCAGCCAAAATAGGAATGGTCGAGAAGGACGAACCGATACCCATGGTCACAATCAGACCAATCAACAGCATGATAAACGCCGCCATCGCTTTATTACCACCGAACAATGACGCCGCCCCATCAACGAGTGGCTGAATCTGCTCAGTGGCTTTCATGACTTCCGCAAAACCCTGCGCGGTAATCATGATAAAGCCAATCATCGCCATCAGCTTGATACCGTCATTAAAGACGCCATCAGCCTCATGCCACTTGACCACGCCTGTCGCCATGAATACACCAAAGCCAAACATCGAGCCGAGCAGTAGCGAGTCGGTATAAAGCTGCACCACAAAAGCAGTAATAATAGCAGCCAGTGCGACTAGCGTTTTGACCTTACTTTGCGACTGTGCACCAGCGGCAGTTTTGCTTAGGGTATCCCCTTCGACAGCCGCATCATGTGCTTGTTTGTCTATCGCTATGTGCTGATACTCGCGCGGCTTACGGTAGCTAAAGAATACAGCGACGAGCAGACCAAGTAGCATGCCAAGCGCAGGAATCGCCATGGCCTTCACCACAGAGATATTACCAACATCAATACCCGCTTCACCCACGTTTTTTAGCATAATCTGATTGAGATAAATATCACCAAACCCATAAGGGATAAACATGTAGGTGGTGACCAGTCCAAACGTAATCAAACAGGCAATCAGGCGTCTATCAATGTGCATGCGGTTGAACGCCAGTAGCAATGGCGGTACGAGCAGCGGAATAAAGGCAATATGAATAGGGATTAAGTTTTGGCTAAAGCAGCTCATGGTGATAAGACCTGCAAACAGCATATACTTAATCATGCCACTCGTACCAGCAGCATCAATGCGTCTAATCACCGCCCCTGCCAACGACTGCGGCAAGCCTGAATGCGCAATCGCTACTGCAAAAGCTCCCAATAACGCATACGATAGCGCAATCTGTGCGCCATTGCGGATACCTTCTTGAAAGGCATCGAGCGTATCGGTGATACCCAGACCCGCTAATAGCCCACCTGCCAATGCCCCGATTAATAAACTGAGCACCACGTGCACTCGCGACAGTGACAGTCCTAGCATAATGATAACTGCCAGCAGTACCGCATTGATGGCCATGTATTGCCCCTTGTTCTTTATACTTTAGTCTTATTTAGACCTATGAATATTGCAACTGATGAATAGCGCTACGCCGTCCAAAATGCTTCCGTATTAGTGCTTTTTTAGACGTGTTTTTAGACGCGCGCCAGTTTACCTTATTTTGGGTACAAAGCCCACGTATAGAACCAAGTAGACATCAACACATGATCATTATTTAACAAAGATAAGCAGACGACTTTGCCACCAAGCCTTGCAATTTTATATGCGGACACCATTTATCTAAACATGAACCACGAACTTGACTTTACAAGTCTGGGGAACGAGGAAGAATATATGAGTGAACATAAAATAACCCAAGACAATATCGACATTGATGTTGACGTTTCAACAACTGACGTAGAAAACAACGAGGCAGATACCTCGTCAACTGATACGCGAGAAGCTGTAACGACTGATGCCAAAGATACTGATCTTGATGGCAGTACGCTTACTGATACTGACAACAAAAAAGCAAACGATGATCAAGACGAAAGCTACTTGCCACTACTGGCATTACGCGATGTCGTCGTCTATCCGCACATGCAGATTGCCTTGTTTGTAGGACGTGCGCCGTCTGTAAAAGCTGTTGAGCTGGCACAAGCTGAGTATGGCAATAAGGTACTGGTCGTCGCACAAAAAGACTCACTGACCGAAGACATTGATCAAGACAACTTGTATCAATACGGTACGGTGTGCCGCATCGTCAGCACTATGCCGCACGATAGCGATGAGAACTGCATTAAAGTACTGATCGAAGGTCAATATCGCGCCCGTGTCGACAACATAGAGGGCCATGACGAGTTATTGATGGCAAGATTTGAGCGTGCCGACCTTGATATCAGCATGGATGAGAGCCAGCAGAAAAATACCATCCAAGCACTCACCACCCTGTTTGAAAGCTATGCCGATGCGCGTTTGCGCAATGCTCGTGAGCTGACTCGTGTCGCCAAGCGTATTGATGACTTGCTTGAGCTGGTGTATTTCATCTCAACTCGCGTGTCGATGGACCTTGATATCAAACAGTCTTTCTTAGAAGACAACGATATCAAAACCCATATCAATACTTTGACTGAATATCTGGTCAAGCAAAGTGCTGAGCAAAACATCGAGCAGGATATTCAAGATGCTGTGCGCCAGCAGATGGAAGATAATCAGCGCGAATACTTCTTGAACGAGAAGATGAAAGCCATCAAAAATGAGCTGTCAGATATGAATGACGGTGCGTTCGATGGTGAAGATGACGTGGCTGAGCTAGAGCAACGTCTTGAAGATGCTGATTTACCAGACGATGTACGCAAAAAAGCCGAGCAAGAATTCAAAAAGCTCAAAATGATGCCACCTGCATCAAGCGAATCGTCAGTGGTACGCAACTACGTCGAGTGGATTTTAGACACGCCGTGGAATGCGACAACCAAAGTCTCTATCAATTTGGACAAAGCCAAAACCACACTTGACGAAGATCATTATGGTCTAAAAGATGTAAAAGACCGCATCTTGGAATACCTCGCCGTACAATCACGTGTGAAAAAACTGCGTGGCCCGATTCTTTGTCTTGTTGGCCCTCCAGGTGTGGGTAAAACCTCATTGGGTGAGTCAATCGCTCGTGCAACGGGTCGTAAGTTTGTGCGTATGGCGCTTGGTGGCGTACGTGATGAAGCAGAGATTCGTGGTCATCGCCGTACTTATATCGGTGCGATGCCGGGCAAAATCGTTCAATCGCTTGCCAAAGTCGAAGTCAAAAACCCGCTATTCTTATTGGATGAAATCGATAAGATGGCGCAAGACTTCCGCGGTGATCCAGCATCAGCATTGCTTGAAGTATTGGACCCATCACAGAACGACACCTTTAACGACCATTATTTAGACATGGACTTAGATTTGTCACAAGTGATGTTTATCTGTACTGCCAACAGCATGGATATTCCGCCTGCGCTGCTTGACCGTATGGAAGTGATTCGTCTGCCCGGCTATACCGAAGACGAAAAAGTCAATATTGCACAGAAATACCTTGTGCCAAAAGCAATTAAGAATAACGGTCTCAAAGAAGGCGAGATTGAGATTGTTGAAGCGGCATTGCACAGTATCGTTCAGCGCTATACGCGTGAAGCAGGTGTACGTAATCTTGAGCGTGAAGTGAATAAAATCTGCCGTAAAGTCGTTCGCGGTTCGGTTGAAACTCATGGCGCCCGCGCTCCGAAAAAAGCGGAACGTCAGCTAGTGACCGTCGATGACAAAAACATCGATGACTATCTCGGTGTACATCAGTATGACTACGGTCTGGCTGAAGAAGAGCCTGAGATTGGTCGTATCACTGGTCTTGCGTGGACACAAGTCGGTGGTGAGCTGTTGACCATCGAAGCGGTCGGCATGAAAGGTAAAGGTGAGCTGAGCTTTACTGGTTCACTCGGCGACGTGATGAAAGAGTCGATTCGTGCGGCCATGAGTGTGGTTCGTGCTCGCGGTGATAGTTTAGGTATTGACTACGAGACAATCAAAACCACGGACATCCATGTCCATATGCCAGAAGGCGCGACGCCAAAAGACGGCCCCTCTGCTGGTGGCGCACTGACGACAGCACTTGTCTCTGCCTTGACGGGTATTGCCATTCGTCCAGATATCGCGATGACAGGTGAAATTACTCTACGTGGTAAAATACTGCGTATCGGTGGTCTCAAAGAGAAGCTGCTTGCAGCGCATCGCGGCGGTATCAAGCATGTCTTGATCCCAGCGACCAATGAGCGTGATTTGGCTGATATTCCTGACAATGTCAAAGAAGGCCTGACCATCCAACCAGTCGCTACGATTGAAGAGATATTAAAGGTTGCCTTGGTCAGTATGCCAAAGCCACTGAAGCCTGCAAAAGTAACGGTTGATAAAACCTCAGGTAAAGCGCTACATAACTAATTGCGTATTGGTTAGTTAACTCGAAAAAGTAAAAAGCCGCTCATCACAATGATGGGCGGCTTTTTTATGCTTATTAGCCGTTCGTTTACTAATAGCTTATTCATTACCAACTCGTGTTTTTTGAGTAGTCCAATGCATTTTGTTGTTCAATTGATTTCATAAGTTTTTTGTGCCATCTGATTTTGTAAACCCATACGAAACTTACATTTATTAACCGATTGTTGCGCATTTAATGAATAACTATAGGGTTTGCTTGGCTATACTGACGATGATGTTAACGAATATCGATACGCGCTCTAACAGAACAATAAATACAGATATTTGTGACTTTAACTACGTTCTAAATAATGAATAAAATAACTGGAGATAATGATGAATAAGACAATGCTTGCAAGTGCCCTACTATGCGGATCAGCGTTAGCCATGACTGGTTGCCAAACGGTAGAAAGCCAAATGCAAACAGGCAATCCTTTATCACAGCCTGCTTTAAAATCAACCATCAACACAGTAAGCGGTGATAAGAACGAAGTCGGACAGATGTTCCTGCGTCCTGTCGATGGCGGTGTACAAGTCTACGGTAAGCTCATGAATCTACAGCCGGGCCAAACGGTTGCACTACATATTCATGAGACAGGTAGCTGTGCTAATATGGGTAAAGCGGCAGGCGGTCACTTCAATCCTGATAACAACCCACACTCTAATCCAGATGATATGAATGGTCATGCAGGCGACTTGCCTAACTTGACAGCCAATGAAGACGGCGTCGCTACTATTAACTATGTAAACAAAAAAATCACTGCTGATGAAGCAGGTAAATATAGTGTCAATCGCTTAGCCTTTATCGTTCATGCTGGTACTGATGACTACACCAGCCAGCCAGCAGGTGATGCAGGCGATCGCGTTGCTTGTGGTATTATCGAAAAGAACTAATAGCGTCTACGCTTAAGCTATTATTGATAGCACAAAAAAACCTCTTAGCATCTAAGAGGTCTTTTTTATGCTCGATAGAAAAACTTATTCTTCTACCCATTCACCTTTACGCCAGTACACACCCCAGCGTGTGGCTTTGCCATTCTTTTCAGAGCCGATATACTGCTCTTTTTTCTTACGTGACCAGCGCAAGATGGTTGGGTTACCCTCAGGATCTTCATCTGGTCCCTCAAACAGATATTGGAACTTGTCTTCCATTTTATCTTTTATTTCACGTAGCTCAGCGAGCTTTGGTGCGCGGGTCTCACGCACTTTGGGGAACTTAGAAGCCGCAAGGAACATGCCAGCCGCTCCTTCACGCAAGATGAAATAATCATCATGCTTGGTTGATTTTAGCTCTGGGAGATGGATTGGATCCATACGCGGCGGCGCAGCTTCGCCTGTCTTTAGTACCTTGCGTGTGTTATCGCAATTCTGACAAGCAAAGTAAGGACCAAAGCGACCTGTCTTTAGCTCCATTTGCCCATCACACTTGTTACAGTCGATGGTTGGCGCATCTGAGCCGGGTACTTCAAATTTACCTTCTTCTAAGATATAGCCATCGCAATCAGGATTATTACCACAAATGTGTAATTTGAGACCACCATCAACGATATAACCATTCATCGCTGTGCCGCATTTTGGACAGCGTTTTTTCTCCATCAAATCTTTAACTTCTGCCGCTTCATCATCACCTTCTGGATCATCCAAGTTGGCAAACGCTTCAACAGGCATCAAGTTTTTGGTGCCTTTACAGCGCTCTTTTGGCGGCAAGTTGTAGCCCGTACAGCCTAAGAATACACCAGTTGAACCTGTACGCAGCTGCATCGGACGATCACAAATATCACAATGAACATCTGGCACATCAGTCGGATCATTTGGACGCATACCGTCTTTTTCTTTGGCACGCTCAAGCGTTGTTTTGAACTCGCCATAGAAATTGTCGAGCACATCTTTCCAATCTTGATCACCTTCTGCCACATGATCGAGCTTGTCTTCTAACGCCGCAGTAAAGGTATAGTCCATTAAGTCTGGGAAGCTAGCCGTCAATCTATCCGTGACGATATCACCCATTTTTTCGGCAAACAGGCGCTTATTCTCAAGCTTCACATAACCGCGATCTTGAATGGTTGAGATGATTGAAGCATAAGTCGATGGACGACCGATACCTTTTTTCTCAAGCTCCTTGACCAGACTCGCTTCGGTATAGCGAGGCGCAGGCTTGGTAAAATGCTGACTTGGATCTAGTTTATCTAGGTTTAACTTATCGCCTTTTTTGACATCGGGCAGTAAGGTATCGTCAGTCTTGGCTGGTGGCATCACTCTTGTATAGCCATCAAACACCATGGTACGACCACGGGCTTTTAGCTCGACGTCATCGGCACCAACAAACAGGTTCACTGATAGATATTTGGCAGGTAGCATCTGACACGCCACAAACTGACGCCAGATCAGCTCATATAGACGAATAGCATCACGCTCCACGCCTTTAAGCTGCGTTGATTTCATGTTGACGTTAGAGGGACGAATCGCTTCATGCGCCTCTTGTGCGCCTTGCTTGTTGCCATAGAAGTTTGGCTTTTCTGGCACATACTTTGCGCCATAGCTGTCTTCGATATGACCGCGGACCGCAGCAAGTGCATCACCAGACAAGAATGTCGAGTCGGTACGCATATAAGTAATATGCCCCGCTTCATACAGACGCTGCGCCAAAATCATGGTCTTTTTGACAGAGAATCCCAAACGCGTACTGGCGGCTTGCTGCAAAGTTGAGGTGATAAAAGGCGCGCTTGGACGCGATTGCGTTGGCTTCTCTTCACGCTCTTTGACAATAAAGTCACTGGCTTTGAGTATCTCTAAGATTTTATCGGTCTGCTCTTTATTGCCAAGTTTTAGAGTTTTGCCGCCTTGTTTGGTTGCCTCTAAACGTATACCGATTTGCTCAGCGTCTGAGGTTTTCTTGGCTTTGTCATTAGCAATATGCGTATCCGCATGAATCTGCCAGTACTCTTCTGGAATGAACGCACGAATCTCATGCTCACGCTCAACGACCAAACGCATGGCGACTGACTGTACACGACCTGCTGATAGTCCGCGAGCAATCTTTTGCCATAACAGTGGCGATACCATAAAGCCAACCACACGGTCTAAGAACCTGCGCGCTTGCTGCGCATTGACACGATCGATATCGAGCTTTGATGGTTGTTTAAAGGCATTTTGGATGGCAGATTTGGTAATCTCGTTAAACACCACACGCTGGTATTTGCTATCAGCACCGCCGATGACTTCTTTTAGATGCCAAGCAATCGCTTCCCCTTCTCTATCCATATCCGTTGCCAGATAGATTTTGTCAGCGTCTTTGGCGAGTGCTTTGAGCTCTTTGATGACTTTGGTTTTATTGGGCAGCACTTCATAGACTGCCGCCCAATCATGCTCTGGATCTACGCCCATACGGCGTACCAGTGCTTGCTGTGCTTTTTCTTCTTTGGTCAGACTGTCATCTTTTTTAGCAGTCGTCGCTTTCTTTGCGCTCTTACTTGCACTGACCGGCAAATCACGGACGTGACCGATACTTGAACGTACAACAAAGTCATTACCAAGGTATTTATTGATCGTTTTTGCCTTGGCTGGTGATTCTACAATCACCAAAGACTTGCCCTTTGGGCTATCAGCAGTCGATGCTGTGGCTTTTTTGGTTGTGGTTTTTGCCATATTTGACGACACCATAATATAAGTAGATTAAAAGTAAATTTAGCAGCACGGTGATTTATGGAAGCAGATACTCATAGTTTTGCTATGGTTCAGCGATTTATAGTAATAAGTGCTGCTAATAAAAAAGGTTATAAAACAAATTATAACCATAAAATAAAGATATAGTTATAAAGACGTTACACTGCTAAGCGTCAAAATGTCAACTTTAAATAAATTGAATATGACGAATCGCATATATATTGCTCTTAATGGAGACAAACAAATACTTTCCTAGGTTTATGACTGCTGCTGCATTTGTAATGCCCATTTTTCAAGGTTTGCTTTGAGCACTAACAGATCTGCCTCAATCATTTTTTGCTGGTACGCAGGATTAGATGATGGACGCACATACGCAACGTCTTCCCAATAGATGACAATACTATTTGCTTTGGTCAATAGCCCTTTGACAAACGGCTCAATACTTACTGGCAAATCTAATGACGCTTTGTCCAGACTAAAATTGGTCTTACTGACCGTTACGTTCTTGTTTTGAGTAGAGCGAATGGCACTTGGAATCGTTAGTATCTTGTCATCAGTACTGGTATCGACAAAGCTGCTGTCTGGGCGCCACTGTCCGTCAATCACCTGATAACGGGTGTGCGGCAGCTTGGTCTCTTCTAATATCAGGCAATACTGCCCCAGCATACCGCGACCATACTCATTATCCTTCCCCTTGATCCAATCAGGACAAGTAACGAGCTTTGGGTTTAACTCTAACCGGCGCGCGGTCATACGCAGCTTATCCAAACGCTGATCGATACCGTTCGGTTTGAGCGCCATCATACTCCCTAATACGAATAGTACAATGACAATACCAATCAATGTTCCCATGATGCTCTGACCTTTTGACTAAATAAAAGTGAAGCTAAACACTATAAGTGTAACCACTGCGCGCTACTGTCTGTGCAAAGCGTAAAAACTATTGTCTTATAAATAGCTAGCGCATAAGCAATGTCGTACTGTTCTATCTGCTCAATACCGAATAACAGATAACGTTATAGCAAGGCTTATAATGAGCCCAAACCCTGAAAAATCAAGCATAGTAGCTCATCCATGGCGCAACAGACAGCGTCACACCTCACTACCTATTCATTAATTACACTGTTAAATCAACTATTTAGCATACGTAGATATACGTATCATAGTCCTATACAAAAACCAGATACGAAACGTGGTCGGCGCAAAAAAGTGCTATGATAAACCATAATTTTAAACGCGCGCAGGTTTATTATGAATTATCTTATCAAGTCGAACGCATCGAGCGCTTCTAATGCTAGTAACGCTCGCAAGCTGACCAGTAAACTTATGAGCAAAACGGGTATGAGCCTGTCATTGCTCGGTGCCGTTGTACTAACACTATCGGGCTGTGCCACCACCCAAAACCTGACGCTCCAACAATGTCAAAGCAGTAACTGGCAGGACGTTGGTTATGCTGATGGTCTACAAGGGCGCTCAGGTGCTCACTTCGGTCACTATACCAACAGCTGCACTAGCATAGGCGGCGCTAGTCCCAATCGCATACAGTGGGAGCAAGGGCGACAGCAAGGACTCAAAAACTACTGTACCGAGCTGAACGCCTATAAAATCGGCCGCGAAGGCTATGATTGGCAGCCTGTCTGTCCACTAGAGGGTATCGAGAAATTAGAAGAGGCTTACTCTCAAGGGCGCTACTACTATATTCGTCAGCGCGATCTAGACTACTTGCGCTCGCCTTACCCATTTGGCTATGGACATGGGGTCTTCGGCTACGGCTATCGCCCATTTGGTTATGGCTGGTAAATGGCTAGTAAAAAGAAAACCTCACTGATGACTTAATTTGAGGTTTAAGTCGTCAATGAGGTTGGAGAAAAACTTATTATTTTAATTGTTCTTTTTATTGCGGTTATGGTCGTTCTACTGATTGGCTTTTTGTTCTATCTAGCCCGCTTTTTGCTATAGCTATGTGATTTGTCACTAAACACTACGGCATCGATACGGCACTTTATTATCGACATTGTTTTATAGATATTGCGCCTTATAGACATCATGAGCCACAACTATGATGCACAAATAGCTATAGCTTTTGTGAGCATGATAGCCCTTATAAGTATAGTGTCTACTTCCTACCTGCCACTATTGAGCACCAAGACTATTCATTGACGAAAGCAATTTTGGTCAGTCCAGCGTTACTTGCCGCTGCCAAGACTTGAGCGACCGTATCGTATTTGCCTTCTTTATCTGCACGCAACTGTACTGGGGTATCTTCGTCGGTTGCGCCTTGCTGTTGTAGACGCGTCTCTAGCGCTTCCATACTGATTGGGTCGCTGTCCCAAAATAGTCCTGCATCCTTATCAATACTGATCTGAATGGCTTCTGGCGGGGTCTGACTGACCTCAGCGCTGGTTTTTGGCAGATCTAAAGGCACCGTCGGGTTCAGTACGGTTGCGGTCAATAAAAAGATAATCATCAATACCAGCATGATATCAATGAGCGGGATAAGGTTCATCTCATCCATGCTGCGTACATCATCATCACCCAATTGAAATGCCATAATTATTCTCAATACTTGTGTTTATTTTCATACTGCTAAAAGGCTGCGCCGTACTTATTCGCTGTTTAGCATTTGTGCTTTACACCCAAATACCACGCTGCTTTCACATTTATATCCCGTATCTCAATACTTCTTATAGCTGTTCTGGCACTGAGCTATTGTAGTGATTGGTTTGCTGAGCGTTGGTTGCTGTTTCGATCGTATTTGAGCGACTGGTTTTTGCGGCTTGCACTGATGTTACGCTAGCATTCGTATCGGCAGATACTGCCAGTAGGTCATGTGCTCTATCGTTGGCTTGATACATGATGCGGCGATTGATCCGTACCGCTACGTTATAAAATATGACAGCTGGAATGGCGACAGCAATACCTAGACCGGTCATGATCAGTGCCTCACCAACAGGTCCTGCAACTTGTCCTAGTCCTGCCTGCCCACTCATGCCAATATTGTGTAGCGCATGAAAGATACCCCATACGGTCCCGAACAGTCCAATAAATGGGGCGATGGCGGCCGTGGTACCGAGAATAGGTAAACCACGCTCGCTAGCAAAACGATAGCGACCTATGTGCTTGAGCAGTGTCTGCTCAGTAATCAAACGTCGAGCCGCCGAATCAGAGCCGACCAAGTCAGCTTGCCTAGCTTGCAACTGTTGGCTCAAGTCGTCTGCCACACTGCTTGCCAATTTGCGGCTTTGCAGCACACGTACGATACCCGTCACCCAAGAGAGAATAGATAACGCAAGCAACAAAAAGAACAATGTTTTTGTCACCATGTCGCTGATTTGCCAGTATTGCATAAAGTCCATGTCAGACTCCTTAATGTGTAATGCAAGCACATGCTACTGAGATAAGTATCATGTTTAGTCTTATTATGAAAGATTATCAATAAATACGTTGTTATAAAATATAAACCATCAAGGAACCGCGTAGCTGATCGGCAAAGTTACATTACCCACGACCGGTACACCATTCTTGGTAAAGGGTTTGAACTTGCCAGAACGTACCTGACGCTGGGCTTCTCGATCTAGCAGTGAGTTACCTGAAGACTGAGCAACGCTAACACTGTCTATCCCGCCTTGCTTATTGACTCGCAATACTAAAACCACGTTTAGTGTATCCCCTGATCGGGCGCGACGTGCCGCACGCTCAGGGAAACTGAAGTTTGGTGCAGACGCCCAATTGGCCGCGCTAGCAGTAAAGCTCACTGGCTCGTTACTCTGAGCTGCAGCGGCAGCCTCTGCCTCGGCTTTCGCTCTTGCAGCCGCCTCGGCTGCGTCTCTAGCAGCTTTTGCTTGTGCAGCGGCTTTGGCATTTGCAATGCTTCTGGCTTCTTGGGCGGCTTTTACGGCTTTGAGCTCAGCTTCTTTGAGTTTAGCCTTTTCGATTTCAGCCGCTTTTGCTTCAGCGTCTTGAGCGGCTTTTTTTGCTTGCGCGGCAGCTTCTTTGCGACGTTCATCAGCAGCTGACGTATCAACTATCGGTTCTGGGCTTATCTTTTTTGGCACTGCTTGTTCTGGCAGAGGTTTTTGACTGCTGTCAGGAGCATTCTGCTCTGTTGCGATAACAGGAACCGCTTCAGGTACTTTCTTTTTCACAACAGGTTCTATAGGTGTCTTTACACGCTGTTTAGGCAGCGTCTCAGCTTTAGGCGGTGTTGTAGGCTGCGGTTCTACTGTTGGTTGCGCTGGTTTTTGGACGCTGACTTCTTGTGGCAATACTTCAGCTTTGGGCGCTGCGCTTTTGGTAGGTAACGTCACAAACTGAATTTCAACAGGTGGTGTCTCTGTTTCTGGCTCAGGTTTTATTGTAGGCGTTTTTATGGTTACCAATGCAAATGCTGTCAGCAGATGTAACCCTACCACTGTGATGATGGCTAACAGTATCGATCTGATTGGCGGCGCGTCTAACTCTGTTGAACTCATAACAGCCTAATATTTATTGTCCAAGACGGAATGGCGTAGATAATAATGCAAACGATAATTATTATCAATAATAATTTACAATATTTTCTCCTCAGAGCCATATTCATTCAGCTCTCTACACACCGCCCTATAATTGACTAAAGCATTTACTTTGGCTATGTACTCCAGTTATATCCAACCTTGAGTAAGCAAATACCCCTATCGGAACGTGACATTAGCAGCTCACTTTTTGGGCAGCTGCCTGTTTTTTAGGCAATCATTTATTGGTAATAAAAACCATTATCATTTTTATTGATAATGAGTCTCAATTAATTTATCATAACGGCTGTTTTATTATCCATATATTTTCGTAAGACGATAACTGTAACCGTGCTCAATTTATAACAACAATATTAAGTAAAGAAATTGAGTAGAGATAGGAACAGGTACGCTATTGGGAAATTTTGAGTCTACGCCCAGTAGTGACTTGTTATTGTTCTATATTTTTATTAGCCAATAATCATTATTATCTTACTGAAAAATCACCCAAACATCTGATATCCCGAGTCCATTATGTCTATTCGTTCACTATCAACACGCCCTACCAGCCCTTTTTTTAAACGTCCATTATTAACAGCTACGATCACCGCTTTAATCGCTACTATCAGCGTGACAGGTTGTAGCTCAAACGAAGCCAATGATTCTGAGCCAGCCGATGCCAACACTGCCAACCAGACGGCTGATGAATCATCAAATGTCGCTAGTAACGATGCGGTCTCTGCCGAAAAGATTACGGTAAATACCGTAAAAGGCGATGTCGAGATGCCCATCAACCCATCACCACTTGTCGTGTACGACATGACGTTGATGCAGGATTTGGCGGCGCTGGACGTGGCTGTTGACGGGATGCCTGGCGGGATGCTTTTGGATAACTTACAGTCCGATACGCAGCCTGAGCCAAAGTCAGTTGGTACGGTGTTTGAACCAGATCTTGAAGCATTGAATGCGATGCGCCCGCAAGCTATTTTGGTCGGCTCACGTATGGCAGAAAAATACGATGAGTTATCCAGCATCGCGCCGACGTTGGATATGAGTATTGATACAGCCAATATCTATGAGTCCAGTAAGCAGCGCCTGCATGACTTGGGTGCTTTGTTTGGTAAAAGCGATCAGGCGGCCACACTACAACAAAACATAGATGACCTCATCGACGAAACCAATAGCCTCACCGAAGAAAACAAAGGTACTGGTCTGGTCGTTATGGTCAATGGCAACAAGATGTCTGCTTATGGCGACAAGTCTCGCTATGGCTTTATCCATACTGTGCTAGGCGTACCAATGGCAGACAACCAAATTGCTGATGCGCCTCATGGTCAGCCAATATCTTTTGAATACTTGCAAAAAGCCAATCCAGATTGGTTGTTTGTCATCGACCGTAGTGCAGCAATTGGCGAAGACGGTATTGGTGCCAAAGCCGTATTGGATAATCCATTGGTCGCCCAAACCAATGCGTGGAGTAAGCAGCAGGTAGTCTATCTCAGCCCAGACTCTTACCTTGCGTTTGGTGGCTACTATCAATGGATGCAAGATCTGACCACTATTAAAGGTGCTTTTGCTAGCGCCAAATAACGGTTAATTAGACGTTCATTTTCAATCAGTCGTCCATGTTTAGTCAGTCACTAATCATAATTACTAATCATAGTCACTGCAATGATCTTTTATTCTTTAGCCAGTAGAGATTATGTCGTTATTTTCACACCGTACTCACGCTAGGCTCAAACCTAACACTTCTTTGCCAACATCATCTTGGCAAAGAAGTGCCAGCCACAACCTAGGCACAGAAGCTCGACGTGCTGCCATACCACCATGGTTAATAAATACCGCAAGCCTCATTGTTATGGGGCTTTTGGTGCTGATGAGCTTATCCATTGGGGTAGCGGACTTTTCGTGGTCAGGTATTTTGCAAAGTATCATTAGCCATAGTGCCAACTCCGACAGCTCACTACTGATAGTCAGCCGTATACCACGCACCATTGCAATTATCTTGACTGGTGTTGCGATGGCCGTGGCTGGGATGATCATACAGGTGGTGCTAAAGAACCGTTTTGTAGAGCCATCTATGGTTGGTGCCACCCAAAGTGCGGCGCTTGGACTGCTAGTGGTCAGTCTGCTATTTCCTGCCAGTGCACTCATTATAAAAATGGGCGTGGCGACCATGACCGCAGTAGTCGGTATGATGCTTTTTATGCTACTGATTCATCGTATACCGCCGACTGATTTTTTGATGATTCCGCTGATTGGGATTGTCTTTGGCGGCATCATCGAGGCGGTGACGACATTCATTGCTTATCAAACTGAATCGCTACAGATGCTCAGCGTGTGGCAGTTTGGTGATTTCTCAGGCGTATTAGCAGGTCGCTATGAGCTGCTATGGCTCACAGGCGGTCTGTGTGTGCTCGCTTATATTATCGCAGACAAACTAACCATCATCGGACTGGGTGACAATATCGCGCTGAACCTAGGTATCAGCAAGCGGCAGGTTACATGGATCGGTGTGGGAATGGTCGCGATGATGAGCGCTGTTGTCGTCGTGACGGTGGGTATGATTCCTTTTATTGGCTTAATCGTACCTAATATCGTCAGTCGTCTGATGGGTGATAAATTACGTCGCAGCTTGCCAGCCGTTGCCCTACTCGGTGCTTCAGCGGTATTGCTCTGCGATATTATCGGTCGCTCTATTCGCTATCCGTTTGAAGTCCCTGTCGCCACGGTCTTTGGCGTGGTGGGTACGGTGCTGTTTTTGTGGCTGTTATTACGTGCGCCATCTGGGCGATAGCGGATTTAATACTAAGTGCTCAATGCCTTAAAAGCTGAATGACCATCGCTTATTTTTTATTACTAGATAGGCTTGGCACCATAGGATTTTGTATGTTCTCATCGACTAAGCTTACTTCCATCAAGACTGATGCTACCAAAACCAGCACCGCGATAGATAACTCATCTTTAGCAAATGGTCAGTATTCAGCCGCTGCACAAGGTCAGTTGGCAAAATTTTGGGCATTCATAGCGGCGCATCCAAAGTCTATAGCAGCTGTCACCCTACTGATCTCCATAACTTTATTTTTGACGTTAAATGTTAATGGCTACTGGGATTTTGCGCTACCACTACGGGGCAAGAAACTGTTGGCATTGATGGTGGTTGGCTATGCCATTGGCGTATCAACCCTGCTGTTTCAAACGTTGACCCACAATCCTATTTTAACGCCTTCCTTACTTGGGTTTGACTCACTTTACGTGCTGCTGCAAAGCTTGCTAGTGTTCTTTTTGGGTGCGATTAGTTTTACCAGTCTTGACCCTATCGCCAAATTTACGCTAGAGATTGTCCTAATGTTTGGGGCGTCTTTGTTATTATTTAAGCTGCTATTTTCTAAGAGCAGTCAGGATTTGACGCGCTTGATACTGGTGGGCGTTATCTTTGGCGTGTTGTTTCGCAGTTTATCAGCGCTCATTGCACGGCTAATAAACCCAGATGACTTTATAGTCGTACAATCCGCAAGCTATGCTCAGTTCAACACGGTCAATCCGCAACTGCTTGGCATTAGCCTGGTTATCTGTGCCATCACGGCAGTATTTGTCTGGCGCTGGCGCTATCAATGCGATGTCCTGATGCTCGGTCAGTCACAAGCCATCAATCTTGGGATTAATTATCAGCGTCTGGCATTTGGTTTATTGACGGTCATTGCCGTACTGGTCGCTACTGCCACCGCATTGGTCGGTCCAGTGACGTTCTTTGGGCTATTGGTCTGTGCGCTGACCAATCGTATGGCTCGTCATATGTATCATAGTGAGCGGCTGATATTGGTGAGCTTGGTTGCTATGATTTGCTTAGTACTGGGGCAGACTATTTTTGAGCAAGTGCTAGACATGGCAGGCGTATTGTCCGTCGTCATAGAACTGGCAGGTGGCCTCGTGTTCTTGGCATTGATATTTATGTCTCAGCGCCGTACGTCCTGATCGATTAGCCAATACTGTTAACAAAGAAGCTCCTAAGATCTTTTTGAGATAAGACGCATTATGATTCGACTAAATAACATCTCTCACCATATTGGTAAGCAGCAAATTCTACATGACATCACGCTGTCCTTGCCTACTGCGCAGGTCATTGCGTTGATTGGCCCTAACGGAGCGGGCAAATCGACATTGTTTTCGGTCATGGCGCGCCTGCAGCCACTACAGTCTGGACAAGTAAGCTTTGGCGAGCATGATATTGCCAGCTGTCAGGCACGTACGCTTGCCAAGACCGTTGCCATGCTCGGACAAGACAATCAAGTACAAGGACGCCTACGCGTACACGAGCTATTGATGTTTGGTCGTTACCCTTATCATCAAGGACAACCAACCGCAGACGATGTGCAAAAAGTCCAAGAGATCCTCGAGCGCTTTGAGCTTGAACCCCTTGCCGAGCGTTTTTTGTCAACGCTATCAGGTGGACAGCGTCAGCGCGTGCTGATTGCCATGATTGTCTGTCAAGACACACCCTATTTGCTGCTTGATGAACCACTCAACAACCTAGATATGTACCATGCTGGTCGCCTCATGCGTGAGCTGCGTCAGCTTAGCCATTCCCAGCAAAAAACCGTAGTAATCGTCCTGCATGATATCAACCAAGCAGCGCAGTTTGCCGATACGGTGGTTACGATGAAATCAGGTCAAGTGACCGCTATCGGTCGTCCTGCTGAGGTTATTACCCAAGAGACAATGAAAGATCTGTACAACGTCGATGTTACGGTCCTAAGCCATCAAGGTCGTCCCGTAATTGTCGATACAGTTTAGAGACTGGTAGTTGATTGTTTAGAAACTGGCACTTGAGTACTCAGTAATCAGACGGCTCGATATCCTGTCAGTACGCATACCGCTACATCTGTATCGGTATTATATGTGGCCTATCAAACGTACTGACCTTACATCTCAGTGATAACCACTATTTACTTTTTTGCAATGCCTTTAAACGCTGTTGTCGACCTTTCCACCACAGATAGACCCCTGTCCCTGACAGTACTGCTACGGCCAGCCCAATCATCGCCAAGAATACTTGGTACAGTCTATGTCCCCAGCCTTGACCGATATGCCCCATATGCAAGGTAGATAACCATTGGTCTGCCTTAGTGCCAAAAGTAGTTTGATACCCAAAATTGACACGCTCAACCTTGCCTGTCGCCGCATCAACCGTGATAGATGAAGCCCCACCTTTTTCACCAATATCCTTATTTGTTTTAAAGCGCATCTGCCATTGTTTGTCTTCTTCAACCCAGCGGATACCTAATAGCTGCTGTACCAATACACCATTCTGCTGAGCAGCAATTTCGGCTTGTGTGCTTAGATAGGCAATGCTATTGGACTTGCTGACAACTTGCGTGCTTATATTCGCGTTATTTGTACTATTGCTGACAGAAGTATTCGAATGTGTCGTCCTCTCTGTTCTACCCTGCTGCTCCGCTGATTTGTTCTGCTCAGGCTTAAAGGTTGGTCGGCCCTCTCTTGGTGTTAGCCCGACCACGGCTTGCATCACTGGTTGATAGACGGATTTTAGATTAAAGCCGACGCTCGACCATGCGATGACGAACAACATGACCCAAAGCCATAACCCAAACGCATGGTGCAAATCGTAATTGAGCTTAAAGGTATTGGTCTTGCGACGAATCTTCCAAGCAGGTAGCCAACGCTTAAGGAATGACGCCCGTTTTTTATTAGATGGCGGCCTGTTTTTGGATGGTTTGATGGCTCGTGGAAAAGTCAGATAAAAACCAATAAAGCAGTTAATCGTCCAGACCAATGAGACAATACCCAGCACCCATTTGCCAATATCACCAAGCAGTAAGTCGCGGTGTAACCAAAACACCTTCCACATGGTGTTGTTCCATGCCCACGCGTCTTTGTCACGCGTGCCAATGATATCGCTAGTATAGGGATTGATATACACTTCTTGGAATGCTGATTTTGGTTTATTGCCGCCCTTGCCTCGGCTCCTATCGACCGAAAACACAACCGCCTTATCGGGTTCTATAGATGTGGGCATACTGGAGAACTTTTGCGCAGGGTAGCTCGCTACAACATTGTCATGCAGCGCTGCGATAGACATAAGCGGTGACTTTTGGGTGTCAATATTGACCAGCTTGCGATTGAATACATCATCAAGCTCATGATGAAACGCCAGTAATGTTCCAGTGATGCTGGCAATGATCAAAAAGGCTGCCATAGCAAGCCCAGTATAACGGTGAATCCATAAACAGACTTGGCGCGGATTGAGTGAATTCATGGGTTTTTATTCTTTATTCATATATTATTTTAGTAGGTACTTATCAATAAGCACTTATCAGCGAGTGCTCATTAGCGAATACGTCATCGCTGTTGTGATAATTTAAAACCTATCCACAATAAAAAGTCAGCTCCCATATATAGACAGCTGACTCTATTGATACGATTAGATTTGTATTAAATTAAACCAGATAAGCGAGATTAGAACTGATACGTTAATGAGGTTTTGATGTTGCGTCCCATTTCAAAGTCAGTATAGTCATCATCTATAGAGTTACGTGATGCGTGGCTGGCATAGGTCTCATCAAAGATATTGTATACCCCAAGCGTGGCTTTTAAGCCTTCAACTTGAGTTGGTGTATAGCTCATAAAGATATCATGCACGTCATAGTTTGGTTTTTCGTTGTCATCGCCCGCGGTGTCCGGCGTCACTGAAGCGACGTAAGTGCTGCGCCAGCCAAGCTCAGTAGTATCAGTTGGTGCATAGCCCAAGTTGACCATATACTTGTCACCAGACTCAGAGCCACTACCACTCACTGAAGCGATGTTGTAACCAGTATCCTCGCCCTTGCTGCGTGCACGCGCATAGCTTAGACCCATATTGAAGTTATCTACTCTATAATCCGCTGATAGCTCCACGCCTTTGATTTTGAAATCTTCGTCGTTATTAATAACGCCTTGACACAGCTCAGGAGCAGCGCTCGTACCCAACTGTCCCGTCGTACAGTTCAGACCAGTTCTGCTACCGCCAGCACGTACAAACTCGATGTAGTTTTCGATATTGGTTTCAAAGTACTTACCGCTTAACTTCAACGAATCATTTGCTGTCGTTAGACCACGCAAAGTCGTTGCGATACCAATTTCGGCATTGTCGCCTTCTTCTGCTTTTAGATCATCATTGACATAGGTGCCAGCACCATCAGTATTGAAGATCGTTTGGCTCAGGTCTGGACCATTAAACAACTGGGTATAGCTTGCAAATAGCTGAGTGTGTGGTGCAATCTCATAGCTAGCAGCCAATGCGCCAACGACATTGTCATAAGTCTTGCCTGCCGATACAAACTCAGGAGACTCGTAGCGGTCGTAACGAACGCCTGGCGTTAAGCTAAGTTTGCCGATTTGCCATTGGTCTTCTAAGTATACTGATGTGTTGGTTGCTTCGTCGGTGCTAGCATCTGCAAAGTCTCGTGACATCTCAGATTCTTTTTTGTAATGCTCAACACCTGCGATTAGCTTATGAGTGCCTTTGATACCATCAATGATGCTGCTATCAACAATACTGGTGTTTTGTACTTTTCCGCCAGTGGTTTTGACCTCTGCATCAAACTCGAACCCAGGCTCGCCATCAGAGTTACGTAAGATCTGCGTGCTGGTCTGATAGACATTGGTGTCTATATCAACCAATTGATTGGCAGGATTATAAGTATGATCGAGCGCGTAAGTGTCGCGTTTGACTTCTTGCGGCAGGATTGGGTTCCAACCGCCAGCAGGGAAATCTGGACGTAATGGGAATAGCCCTTTGTTTTCGGTACGGCTAAAGCTAGCACCCACATGATGATCCTGACCAACATATGCGCCTGCTTTTAGAAGAATGTTTTCGCCTTCGCTGTCTTCGGTTTGAATTTTGCGGCCGCTACCATCTTCGCCAGCATTGGCATCACGCTTGCCATAATAAGCAAGTAAGTCGATGTTTTCTGTTGGGGCGCCATAGACGGTCGCCGAGGTCAACAGCTCATCGTTATTACTGCCATAGCCTGCGTGGATTTTGGCGCCTACTGTTTGACCAGGCTTGAGCAGGTCCGCTGCATCGACGGTTTCAAAAGCAACCGCGCCGCCGATGGCATCGTTGCCAAGCGTTACTGAGTTATTACCCACTGACACTTCTGCTTGCTTGAGCAAGTCTGGATCAATAGTGACATCGCCCATATGATAGAACAGCGCACCCTCTTGACGGGCACCATCGATAGTGACTTTTAGATTGGTATCATCAAGACCACGCACACGTATGCGCTGATTGACTGATGAAGTACCGCCTACATCTACTCCTGGTACCACATCTAAAAAATCACTCAAATGGCTTGCTTGAGCAGCTGGGGTATAGTCATCTATATAGACAGAGTCCTCTTGCACACTATCGCGTACCGAGCTATTGGCCGTAACAGTAATAGTCTGTAGTGTGGTATTTGGCATATCATCTGCCGTAGCAGCGCTGGCCGCTTGTGTCCACAATACCGCTGCCACGCCTACAGATAGCACAGTCAATGGGCTAGATAACTTCACTTCACGCATAACACACTCACTTTATTTACTATTAGAATTTTTAAGCCGTCGATAAACGGTCTCTTATGACACTACCCTTTAAACTACATCTTCTTTTATATATTCAAGCTGATATGCGAATAACATCATTAATGTTAATGATAATGATAATGATTTAATTATGTGGGGCATAATAACGAAGTATTAACAATTTGGCAATAATTAATATGCTGAATTTATATGAATATTTTTGGGTAATTATAAATTTACGGTGAGAGGTGTCTATAACAGATGGCATAGCGGTTCAATAGCTCGAGTTACTATTCAACGCTATGATCATTTATGCTTACTTAGCTTTAATTGATTGGTGCTGACACACATGACAACGAAGAATGGCTCGAAATTGTATCGATGGACGACAGTCAGTTGCCTAACCCTTGTTTTTCTTGTACTACTGTACTAGAATACTGAAACAAGGCAGTCCTTTACTGAGTAGCTGTTTGACGAGTGCGCTGTCTCCTTTTTTTGTTTAAGACTATCTATTATGACTACCGACCCTTATCAGAGCTTACTAACCCATTTGACAAACTGTACTGATAGCAAAGACATCGATAAGCTATTAAGTGCGCTACTGACAAATAAAGAGCAACACGATATTGCCAATCGTATTCGTATTTTTGACTTGCTTGAGCAAGGCGTTACACAACGTGATATCTCTGAGCAACTGGGCGTTGGTATTGCCACGGTCTCTCGCGGTGCTAGAGCCATGCAAAGCCATGATGTAAGCGCGTTACTTGCTACTCATAGAGCGCGCTCTTAAACCACTATATAGCGCATTTGCTACTCTTTTACTAATTACCTTCTTAATAACTACTTTACTAATTGCCTAATCGACACCTATTTGATGAATTTCGGACTTTGTTATGACTTCTAGTACACTTGCACAGACCCAACCTGCACCTATCGATATCCCTAGTAAACCAAAGCGTATTAAGCTCACACAGGATATTGATTTTTTTGCGTTATTCAAACGTATCGAGAGCGCGTTTGATACCTGTTATTTGCTCGAATCGTTGGGCGAAGACAGTCATATCTCACGTCATCATGCGATCGGATTCGACCCTGTGACCACCATCGCTGCGTTAGACCGCCATACACTTGCTATCACTGATAATAAAACGGCGACCACCACCAAGTATCAAACTGACAATCCTTATGAGATGCTTCGCGCCATCACACCGCAGCATGTCATTGCCCGTGATCAGAGCGGCGGACTTGTCGGTTATTTGGGTTATGACTGTGTGAACTTTTTTGAGCCAAGCCTGACGGCAAAAGCCAGTGACGACTTTGAGCCGTTTAAATTCGGTGTTTATTTGGATGGCTTGACGCTCGATAAAATGACAGGTGAGATTTTCTACTTTTATTATCAAACGGCTCAGCAAAACAACCGTATCGAGCAAATCAAAGCGCTACTCGATGACCCGATTCCAAATTATGAAGCGCCCACCGTTGAGTTCTTGGGCGATGGCATGAGCCAAGAAGAACATGCTAATGTGGTGATGCAGGTCAAAGAGGACATCATCTCTGGTCGCATCTTTCAGTGTGAGGTTGGGTTCAAATCCAAGTACCGTATCGCTGGTGACAAGATGCCCATCTACGAAAAACTGCGTGCGGTCAACCCATCACCGCACATGTATTTTATGAAATTTGCGCAGCAGTGCATCATTGGCGCGTCCCCTGAGCTGCTGTTCCGCTTGCGTCAAGGCGAGATGGAAACCTATCCGCTCGCAGGCACGGCTAAGCGCGGCGTCGATGTGATCGAAGACCGTAAGCTTGCCCGCGCTCTGCTCAACGATGACAAAGAAATTGCCGAGCACAACATGCTGGTCGATTTGCATCGCAATGATATCGGCCGTGTGGCGCGATTTGGCACGGTAAAAGTGCGTAGTTTGATGGATATCAAACGCTTCTCACACGTACAGCATATTTCCTCTGAGATCGTTGGTATCCTGCACCCTGACGAAGATATGTTCAGTGCCCTTGCCAGTAATTTCCCTGCTGGTACGTTATCAGGTGCTCCTAAGGTAGAGGCCATCAAAGTCATCAATGAGCTAGAGCCAGATGGGCGCGGTGCTTATGGTGGCGCGCTCGGCTCTTTCAATTTTAATGGTGACTGTATCTTTGCCATTCCGATTCGTAGCCTGTTTATCAGCGGCGAGTCTGCCTACGCACAAACCTGCGGTGGCAACGTCTATGACTCAAATCCAGCCGATGAGTACCTAGAGATTCAGCGCAAACTGTCTGCGATGAAAGTCGTATTAGACAGCTTTATGCAACCATAATTATCCCTATTTTTATCAAAGAGTTTATGACCCATGAATGTTTTAATTATTGATAACTACGACTCATTTACCTTTAATCTCTATCAGTATGTTGGCGAGATTTTACAAACTTTAGACGGCAGCAATGAAGCCAAAGTCATTGTCAAACGTAATAATGAGATTACCCTAGCTGACGTACAAGCCATGAATTTAGATAGAATTATTATCTCACCTGGTCCTGGCTCCCCTGATGATCCGGCGTATTTTGGCATCTGTAGTGAGGTTATTGAGACATTAGGCAAGACTATCCCCCTACTAGGTGTCTGCTTGGGTATGCAAGGCATTGCTCATGTATTCGGTGGTGATGTGATACGCGCCAGTGTGCCGATGCACGGCAAAGTATCTTCTATTCGTCATGATGGTACAGGTATCTATCAAGGCTTGCCGCAAGAGCTTGAGATCATGCGCTATCACTCACTGGTGGTAAAAGCAGACACCATTCCAGATTGTCTGACCATTACCTCAGTCGTCGCCAATGATGAACGTGCGGCATTGAGCTTTGATGAGTCTGCGTTGACGGGCGATGAGATTATGGGACTGGCGCACAAAGACTATCCAATACAAGGTGTGCAGTTTCACCCTGAGTCCTTTGCCACTGAAGGCGCTAAGCGGTTGCTAAGTAACTTTTTATTGCAGGTGTAGACCGATATATCTATTGCTAGGTCTGTCTCAAGCCTAAATAAATACTGCTTATTATTCAGACGTATTGTGTTGCTCTTGAGCCTAGCTTTAGTGACTGCTGTCAGCTCGGCAGCAACGCCAGTACAAGCAAACTTCATCTTGGGTATGGATATCCAAGGTCAACGTCTAAATCTATATAAAGGCTGCGAAGAAGGGAATGTGACCTGTAGTGATATGCTACTGGTCGCGCCAGATCTGGGATGATTACTACAGACAAAGCAACTAGGGGAAAAGCTCGATGGCACACCCTACTCGGTCAATCTGTCTCCTGCTAAAACCAAATATAGCTTATGTAACGATGGTATTACACCTTGCCAATTTCAGGATTATCGTTTTGAAGGAGAAGATCTCAACGGGTTTATAGATCCATCAAATCATGAGCTGTATTTATCCAGCAACTGGACGACAGATAACGATACTTTTACCTACACAGAAAATACCACTTATTTACCATTGGTTTCGCAAACGGCGTTAATTGACGATAGCTACAACATATCAGATCAAGCACTAAACAGCAGCTATGGCGTTGCACAGCGGGAGGCTTGACGTTTTTGTGATAAACAAACCTCAGCTGACCTCAAAAAAGAATAGATTCAATGGATAAAGCCGCGAACAAAAAATTGCGGTGCTGATGCTAATCATTTGCCAAGGACTCAAGCCGAAAAAGTGTGCTTTATTCAGCAAAACACCGTGCGAGATCAAGCGTGGTTTTTGTGGATCGATTAAGTGTAGCCTGCTCTAGTAGCGACCGATTGCTATTTAATGATAGACTAAAATAACCAACAAAAGACAGCCTTTAATCAGGTTGTCTTTTCTTATTGCAGTATGACTGGACGCGCTTGCGTCACGGCCACTCTGACAACGCCAAACATCATTTAGATCGTAAGAAGAAACCAGTATGGCAAATCTCGAGAGCACAGCGGCGATACCCTCGCATCAATCGTGGATAGGCACTATTCAAATCATTACCGCAGCAGTCTGCTGGGGCACGCTTGGTATATTTTCGACCTATCTTAATCAAATTGGATTCAGTGGGTGGCAGGTGACGATATTACGTATCGTGACGGCAGCATTTATTATCTTAGCTATGCTACCAAAACTATGGCCAGACCTGATCAAATTACAACCCAAGAAATGGCTTGGACTGGCAATGCAGTCTTTGATCGGTGTGCTTGGTATGTCAGTGTGCTATTTTTTTGCCGTAATCTATGTCGGAGCAGGTCCTGCGGTGGCGCTGCTGTATACCGCGCCTGTGTTTAGCCTGCTGTTTTCGAAATTCTTACTGAGTGAGTCCATCACGCGCAAATCTCTCGCGCTGGCATTCATGGCTGTATTTGGTGTTGGTTTGACGATGCTGGGCGAGCAGGCACAGGTCAATTGGGGTATTTTACTCGGCTTGGCAGCAGGGATGTGCTATTCCTTATACGGGGTATTAGGCAAGCGGGCGATGCATTACGCTCACCCTGCTCCCTTAGTGTTTTTTACCTCTATCGTCATTAGTGCAGGCGGATTACTGCTCTTACCTGAAACTTATCGTACTTATGAGCAGCTGCTAAGCCTACCTTTACTCACTTGGGGTTATGTCCTAGGACTGTCTCTGTTGGGCACTGTGGTCCCGTTTGGGCTATATATGAAAGCGTTAGAAAAACTGCCTGCCACGCGTGCCTCCGTCTTTACTATTTTTGAGCCATTGACGGCTATTGCACTTGCGGTACTGTTATTGCAGCAGTCTTTATCTTGGATTCAGTATCTAGGTGTCGGACTTATTTTGCTGGCAGCGTTATTGAATGCAGTGCTAAACGGTACTGCCACTCGCGTACCTCGCTGGCTAAAACAACGACAAAAGGTATAGCGCTATTATCCGATTTTCAAGATATAAGCTCGTTAAAATACATGCTAACTAAAATGAGTTTTGGTTATATCAATAAAAAAGCCCCAACCATGATCACATGATTGGGGCTTTTTAGTTTATCGTTTCTACTTCTTGCTTCTTGCTGTTTGGTTTATTAACTGACTCAATAACAAAGACTATCAGCGATAACAGTTCGAGAGATAGTTTGAGTGCTCTCGACTCTACTTCTGATCAATACGCTGTAAAAATGCCTGCGTACGCGGATGTTTGGAATCTTCAAATAACTGCTTGGCGCTGCCCTCTTCGACGACAACACCGTCTTCGATTAACACCACATGATCAGCAACGTCACGAGCAAAATTAATCTCGTGCGTGACCACCACCATCGTCCAGCCCTCAGACGCGAGCTGCTTCATGGTTTCAAGGACATCTTGTACCAGCTCTGGATCGAGCGCTGATGTTGGCTCATCAAACAACAGTAACGACGGCTCAATCGCAAGCGCACGGGCGATGCCAATACGCTGCTGCTGACCACCCGATAGCTGAAATGGATAGAGATCAGCTTTATCCGATAGCCCCACCTTATCAAGCAGTACCAATGCTTGCTCACGTGCTTGCGCTTTGCTTTGTCCTTGTACCACCGTAGGACCAAGCATCAGATTCTCAATAGCTGTCTTATGCGGAAACAAATTATAAGACTGAAAGACCATGCCAGATTTGCGCTGTAACGCTAGCAGCTTTTTTTTGTTTGGTTTGGTCGCAAAATCAACGCTTAAGCTGTCATCATCAAACGCAATCACGCCTTTGTCAGGAATCTCTAGCGCATTAAGACAACGCAAAAACGTGGTTTTGCCCGATCCTGAAGGCCCTAATATAACAACCACTTTGCCTTTATTGATAGTCAAATCGATGTCTTTGAGCACCTGATTGCTACCAAAGGTTTTATGGATATTAGTGACTTTGATCATAAAAATTCCTGTTGGGCTGGTCTATATTTGCGAGTATCTATTGAGCCACGATTTGTGTTGCCGCATGACTTATTTTGCCACGTAGCGATCAAGGCGAGTTTCAAGCTTACCTTGAATAAAGGTCAAGAATAGACAGATACCCCAATAAATAACCGCCGCTTCTGTGTACACCAGCATAAACTCGTAGTTACGAGCGGTAATGATTTGCGCTTGTTTAAACAGCTCAGTGACCAACACCAGTGACGCAAGCGAGGTATCTTTTACCAAACTGATAAAGGTATTAGACAATGGTGGCACCGACACGCGTAGTGCCTGCGGTAAGATCACATGACGAAACGTTTGCAAGTACGTCAAGCCAACGGTAGAACCTGCTTCCCACTGCCCCTTTGGAATCGATAAAATCGAAGCTCGTACTGTCTCTGAGGCGTATGCGCCAATATTTAGAGAGAACGCAATAATTGCTGAGGGAAACGGATCGAGCTTGACGCCGACACTAGGCAGACCATAAAAGATAATGAATAGCTGCACCAGCATCGGTGTACCGCGAATCGCAGACACATAGATACGCGCCAAGCGATAGACGATCTCATGAAACCAACCAGCACGCGGTACAATCCGAATCAGAGCAACCGTCAGAGCAATCGCCATACCAATCGCAAACGAGATTAACGCCAGTGGTATCGAATAATAAATACCACCTTTGAGCATTGGCCAAAATGACGAGATGACAATCTGCGCCCGATCAGGACTCATAAATGGCAATAATGCCAGTAGTTCAGCGAGCACAGCGGTGATAGACGCTAACATTATTTTTGTTGACTTACATCAGCACCAAAGAACTCTTCGCTAAGCTTGGTGAGGGTGCCATCAGCGGCAAGCGCTGCCATTGCTTCATCCAATTTTGCCACGACTTCGTCATCGCCTTTGATGAGTACTAGACCTGAGCCTGTTTGCTCACTAGCAGGTGCGGTCAGTTTGATCTCGAGATCAGAGTCTGGGAATTTTTTGAGATAATCGAGTACGGCTAGATTGTCATTCATCGTAAAGTCAGCACGGTCTTGCTTAACCAATTGAATCGCTTGCGCCATACCATCGACAGGGACAATCTCTGCGCCATATTTTTCTGCCAGCTCGCCATAGTTACTGCTCAGTGATTGGGCGGTACGTAGGCCTTTTAGATTGTCCCAAGAGCTGTAACGATTGTCATCCGTTGGTGCTAGTGCAACCGCACCTGACCAGCTATAAGCCATAGACTTATCATATTTAGCCAGACGTTCAGGAGTCGTTAAGCTGACTTGGTTAGCAACCATATCAAAGCGTTTTGAATCCAAACCTGCCAGCATGGCATCCCACTGGGTCTCTTTGAACTCGACTTCTACGCCTAGCTTATCGGCAACGGCACGTGTCACTTCGACGTCATAGCCTGTCAGCTTACCACTCTCATCATGATAGGTGAACGGAGGATACGTACCCTCTGTACCGACGTTGATGGTACCGCCGTTATTGATACGTTGCAGCAAATCAGAACCGCCTGTCGCTGCACTGTCAGTTGCGGTAGTATCGGCTTCATTGGTAGATGACTGACCACAAGCGGCAAGGAATATAGTACTAGCGGCAAGGGCTAAAAGAGTACGACGTTTCATAAGACGTCCTTATAAGAATAAATAGAGTGAATATCAACAAATAGGAAAAAGCCGATACACAAGGACAGTACGATAGCTGCTCTATAATATTCGGCTTTGGCTGCTCGATTTGAGGTTACTCAGTGTATTTTTCAATGCTGTTTGAATATTATTTTTCAAAAGTATGGATGTACAATGGCGGCTACATAAGAAGCCACTACTGCTCAATAAATAACAACTTATGGATATAGTAGCTCATTTTGGATAGCACAAACGTACAATATCAGTGAGTATACGTAAGACAGTCACTATAACTTACCTGAGAACTGGTAACGATCGCCAGCATGCCACATTTTGACAAAGGTCACTACTTGACCTGCTGAGTAAGTTTGCCTGCGTAGTACTAGAGTTGGGGATTGCGGGGTAATCTGCAGAGCATCTGCCACCTCGTTTGGCGCGGCAAGGGCACGGATGGTATAGCTGCCGCTCTCTAGCGGTATTTTTTCAACCAGATAATCACTGGTATTGACGACCGTAAAGTCCTGATCGATAAACTTCGGCACTTTTTTAGCATCGACCCAACGTTCTTCAAACTGTATAGGCTGACCATCAGCAAAGTGAATGATTTTTACTTCATACAGGACAGCTTCATCACTAGCGTCTGTCTGAGCGTTTGTGTTAACAGGCACAGACTCTTCATCAATCACAGGCCCTTCATCAATACCAAACTTACGACGCAACTCATTATCGAGCATAGCAGCAGTAACGGCGCGCTTGCTCACGACTTTGGCTTCATAGTCACGATTGGCGGATTTGAGATCCTCTGCGATATTACGCACTTCTACAAAGGTATGGTTAAACTGCTGCTGCGCGACAAACGTACCTGAACCTTGACGGCGTTCTAGTACCCGCTCCTCGCTCAGCTCTTTGAGCGCGCGATTGACCGTCATCCGTGATACGCCAAACTCTTCAGCCAATGCCATTTCAGTAGAAATCGCCTTACCTGCCTGCCATTTACCAGAATGAATATTGTCTAATATGGCATTTTTTATACGTTGATATGCTGGAGTTGTCTTCGTCATGTTCGTCTTTAACCGTCAATTCTGCTCACAATAATGACAGCATAATATCATGAGACCACTGTGCAAACCTCAGCCAAAATGCCTGAGCAGTAAGCAATTTGCCAAATCAATAACAAAAATAATGAGTGGGCAAATAAAAAATCCTTGCATGAAAAAATAATCTTTGATAATTTGTATATACAAATATATAGCAGCGCTTAAAATATTAATTGAGCTACTCGATATTTCGATGAATTTATAGGCTGCTTGTCAAACACTGACTATGACTACTCTATTGCCCTATTTGTTATTACAAGGATATGACCATGACTACCGATAATGGAACCAACAATAAGCTAACTCGCCGTGATGAGTCTCGTGATATCGCCGCGCCTACTGGTAGCACACTACATTGCAAAAGCTGGCTGACCGAAGCGCCTTATCGCATGCTGCAAAACAACTTACATCCTGATGTCGCTGAAAACCCAAAAAGTCTGGTCGTCTACGGTGGTATCGGACGCGCTGCCCGTAATTGGGAAAGCTATGATCAAATCTTAGAGTCACTAAAAGAATTAGAAGATGATGAGACGTTGTTGGTGCAATCTGGTAAGCCTGTAGGTGTGTTTCAGACGCATGAAAATGCACCACGCGTGTTGATTGCAAACTCTAACCTTGTGCCGCGCTGGGCGACATGGGAGCATTTCAATGAGCTCGATCGCAAAGACTTATTTATGTACGGTCAGATGACGGCAGGTAGCTGGATTTATATCGGTACGCAAGGCATCGTACAAGGCACATATGAGACCTTTGTCGAAGCGGGTCGTCAGCATTATGACGGTAGCTGGGCAGGTCGTTGGATTTTGACCGCCGGTCTGGGCGGTATGGGCGGCGCACAGCCACTAGCCGCGACTTTTGCAGGTGCAACATCACTGAATATCGAGTGTCAGCAGTCTAGTATCGATTTCCGCTTGCGTACGGGTTATGTCGATAAGCAAGCAGATAACCTCGACCATGCTTACGAGTTAATCAAACAACATACCGATGCTGGCGAAGCTGTCTCTATCGCCCTACTTGGTAACGCTGCAGATATCCTGCCTGAGATAGTCAAGCGTGCTAATGCTGGCGGTATAAAGCCAGATTTGGTTACCGATCAAACCTCAGCGCATGATTTAATTAATGGCTATCTGCCAAGTGGCTGGACAGTGGAAGCATGGAAAGCCGCGCAAGAAGATCCAGAGCAACACGCCGCATTGACCAAAGCCGCTGCCCAATCTTGTGCCGTACACGTACAAGCGATTTTAGACTTGCAAGCGATGAATATCCCAGCGACTGATTACGGTAATAACATCCGTCAGGTGGCTTTTGATGAAGGGGTCAAAGATGCTTTTGACTTCCCAGGTTTTGTCCCTGCGTATATCCGTCCGCTGTTTTGCCAAGGCAAAGGCCCATTCCGCTGGGTAGCACTCTCAGGCGATCCAGAAGACATCTATAAGACTGATCAAAAAATCAAAGAGCTGTTCCCTGAAAACACCCACGTCCATCGTTGGTTAGATATGGCAAAAGAGCGTATTCAGTTCCAAGGCTTGCCTGCGCGTATCTGCTGGTTAGGTCTGGGCGAGCGTGACAAAGCAGGTTTGGCATTTAATGAAATGGTCAAAAACGGTGAGCTAAAAGGCCCTATCGTCATTGGTCGCGACCACTTAGACACGGGTTCTGTTGCCAGTCCAAACCGCGAAACCGAAAGCATGAAAGATGGCTCAGATGCGGTATCTGATTGGGCATTATTGAATGGCATGCTCAATGTCGCGGGCGGCGCGACCTGGGTATCACTACATCATGGTGGCGGCGTGGGCATGGGCTACTCGCAGCACTCAGGCATGGTCATCGTCGCGGATGGTACGGACGCGGCAGCCAAACGCTTATCACGAGTACTTGTCAATGACTGCGGTTCAGGCGTTATGCGTCATGCAGATGCAGGTTATGAGCTGGCGATTAAAACAGCGAAAGACTATGGTTTGAACTTGCCAATGATTAGATAATAAGCATCGCCTTAATACCATAAAAATAACCCACTATACGACTATGCAGTTAGGATTACCCTTATGAGCAATATTAAACAATTAACCCTACGCCCTCGCCAGCTTAGCTTTGAGATGCTACGTGAAATCTATGATCAGCCCGTGGTATTGAGCTTGCCTGAGAGCGCTTATGAGGCGATTGATGCCTCGCACGAAGATGTGCGCACGATCATTGGCCGTGATAAAAGCGCTTATGGCATCAATACTGGTTTTGGCTTACTTGCCAAGACACGTATCAGTGATGACCAGCTTGAGCTGCTACAGCGTAACCTGATCATTTCTCATTCGGTAGGTACTGGTGACGCGCTACCAGACGGTGTGGTACGACTGATTATGGTAATGAAGGTTGCTAGCCTAGCACAAGGCGTTTCTGGTGTACGCCGCGAGGTGGTTGATAGCTTACTTGGTTTGATCAACAATCAAATCACGCCAAACATTCCCGCCAAAGGATCGGTTGGTGCATCTGGTGATTTGGCGCCACTATCACACATGACACTTGCAATGATGGGTGAAGGTCACGTCTATGTCGATGGCAAAAAAGTCCTTGCCGTTGATGCGCTAGCCCAGCATGGACTAAAGCCAATCACATTGGCCGCCAAAGAAGGCCTTGCTCTCATCAACGGTACGCAAGTATCAACCGCACTAGCATTACGTGGTTATTTCTTAGCACGGGATTTGCTTGAGACAGCGACTATCGTCGGCTCGCTATCGATTGATGCTGCCAAAGGCTCAGATTCACCATTTGATGCCCGTATTCATGAAGTACGTGGTCATCATGGTCAGATAGAGATCGCCAAAGCGCATCGTCAATTGATCAAAGGCAGTGCTATTCGTGCCTCGCACGATGGCGAACAAGATGATCGCGTACAAGACCCTTACTGCCTACGATGTCAGCCACAAGTCATGGGTGCTTGCCTTGATATCATCAACCAAGCAGGAAAAACGCTACTTATCGAATCCAATGCGGTGACAGACAATCCGCTTATCTTTAATAACGAAGATGGCCCGGTCGCCATATCAGGTGGCAACTTCCATGCTGAGCCAGTCGCTTTTGCAGCGGATATTTTAGCCTTGGCAATCGCTGAGATTGGCTCGATGTCTGAGCGCCGTGTCGCTTTGCTGATCGATGCCACTTTGTCAGGTGGCTTACCGCCATTCTTGGTCGATAACGCTGGGGTCAACTCAGGTTTTATGATTGCGCATGTGACCGCCGCAGCACTGGCATCGGAAAACAAATCTATCGCCCATCCAGGCAGCGTCGATAGTATCCCAACTTCTGCCAACCAAGAAGATCATGTATCCATGGCAACATATTGTGCACGCCGCCTATACGAGATGGCGCAAAACACGGCCACTATCATCGGTATTGAGCTATTGGCTGCTGGTCAAGGTATCGACTTCCATCGCGGACTCGAGACGTCAGAGCCGTTGACAGTGGCACATGAAAAACTGCGCGCGCAAGTGACTTTTTATGACAAAGATCGCTACCTAGCCCCTGATATCGAAGCCGCCAAACAGTTAGTACTAGACGGTACACTTGCTGAGCATTGGCAAGAACTGCGTCGCGACTGGTACGAGTCTAAGTAACCGTTAATTGGTTAAAGGAGAGCAACGATGACAGTAGCAACCACACCCATTAACCATACACCTGCTGATATGACCCAGTGGACAGGCCGTGCTGAGCCGTTTGAGACTGCGCGCGCCCGCTACTGGTATCAGCTTGCCCAGCCTTATGAGGCTCAAAATATCGGGCTGGTTGGTTTTGCCTGTGACCAAGGCGTCAGACGCAATCAAGGGCGTGTGGGTGCAAGGGCCGCCCCGCCATTGATTCGTCAAGCTTTTGCCACGCTACCAGTCATTGCCGAGTTGCAACAACGCTTTGACGATCAACTACCATCCTTACTCGGTGATGCGGGTGATATTCACTGTCATGACAACGACGGCTTTGCCGAGAGCACTCTTGAGCAAGCTCAGATCAAATACGCCGATGCAGTCGGCACTATCATCAAACAAGGTGGCCTACCCATTGGTCTTGGCGGTGGTCATGCCATCGCTTACGGTAGCTTTTTGGGATTATGGCAAGCGTTAAAAGAAACAAATGACACGACTGTCAGCACATCCGCAGCACCGACAATCGGAATCATTAATTTTGACGCCCATCTTGATATTCGTCAGTCTGATGTGGCGACCTCTGGGACACCGTTTCGCCAAATTGCTGAGTATCTTGACGCACACGAGCAGCCCTTTCATTATTGCTGTATAGGCGTCAGTCGCTTTTCTAATACCGCCGCACTTTTTGATCGCGCCGAGCAACTGGGCGTACAGGTCATTAGCGATGAAGACTGTCATTATCAGCCTTGGGATACACTTGCCAAGCAGGTCAAAAGCTTCATAGATCAGGTCGATATCGTGTATCTCACCATCGATATGGATTGTTTGCCATCTAGTGTCGTTCCAGGTGTGAGCGCACCTGCCGCCTTTGGTATTGAGCTTGGTTTTGTTGAGCGTATAGTCAAGCTGATTATGTCATCAGGTAAGGTGAAAATGACCGATATTGCTGAGATCAACCCGACCTTTGATGTGGATAGTCGTAGCTGCAAAGTCGCTGCTCGACTGCTGGCAACGATTGTAGAACAGCACTTACTTGTCAGCTAGCTCTTACAAAAAAAGGTCTTAACAGGTTACTCGCCTCCCAATCATTAGGAGCATACTATGAATGAATCAGAAAATTTTAGCGAGCAGACGCTCGACAAATCTACTATGACATCGTTTGATCAACTCATTATCAATGCCAACATTGCGACGTTCTCGGCACAATATGGTTTTGATATTTACGAAAAAGGAGAGACTGATAGCGTCCCATATGGTCAACTACATGACGCGGCTATCGGTATTAAAGACGGCAAAATTGCTTGGCTTGGGGCACAGGAACTAATCTCTACTCATCTGCATCATTATCAAGAGAACCAAATCACAGACGCCGATGGTAAATGGATAACGCCTGGGCTCATTGATTGTCATACGCACATTGTCTATGGCGGCAACCGCAGCAATGAGTTCGAAGCGCGTTTGCAAGGTGCCAGTTACCAAGACATCGCAGCACAAGGTGGCGGTATCGTCGCGACCGTGAGCGCCACCCGCGAGGCTAGTATTGAATCGCTATTTGCCCAAAGTGAAAAACGCCTAGTCGCCCTCATTAAAGAAGGCGTCACCAGTATCGAAATCAAGTCGGGCTATGGTCTCGACTTAGACACTGAGCGCAAAATGCTTACCGTCGCTCGCCAGCTTGGCGAAAAATATGACATTCATGTGAGTACTACTTACCTTGGGGCACATGCGCTACCGCTAGAATACAAGGACCGTGCGGACGACTATATCGAGCAAGTCTGCGAGTGGTTACCGATTCTGCATGCAGAAGGCTTAGTGGATGCGGTCGATGGCTTCTGTGAAAACATTGCGTTTAGTAGCGATCAAATCAGACGCGTTTTTGAGGTCGCGCGCTCATTAGAGCTGCCCGTCAAACTACACTCTGAGCAGTTATCTGATATCGGCGGTAGTGCATTGGTTGCCGAATATAAAGGGCTATCTAGCGACCATTTAGAACACTTATCAGAAACTGACATAGCGAAGATGGCCGCTAGCAACACGGTTGCGGTGATATTACCCGGAGCGTTTTATACGTTACGTGACACCAAGCTGCCACCAATTGAGGCACTGCGTAAGCACTACGTACCCATGGCGATTTCGACCGATTGCAACCCCGGAACCTCACCCTTAACGTCGCTGTTATTGACGATGAATATGGGCTGTACGCTATTTTACCTCACCCCTGAAGAAGTATTGGCAGGATCAACAATTTATGCAGCGCAGGCTCTAGGATTATCTAATAAAGGAAAAGTAGAGGTTGGTTGTGACGCTGATTTGGCGTTATGGGATATCGCCCGCCCTGCTGATTTGGCATACCAAATGGGTCTGAATCCTACCCAAGGTATTATGGTTAAAGGACAATGGCGCGAGACCATATAGTCAAGCTACCTTTATTTATCTCAATTAAAAAGCCCCAGTCATTCAATGATTAGGGCTTTTTTTTGGCAAAAATATTAAAAATTTTATGAAATTAAAGAAAGAAATGTTCATAACCTTAGTTTAAATAGGGATTTACTATATCAATATATTTAGTAAGGATTTATAATACCCTTTTTTAAACAGGGTTATTTTTGGCTAACTATAGTTCATAAATAAAAATTAACACACAGTATAGAGAAAGCGATATGCGTATAGATTCATTTCAACAGATATTGGAAGACTTAAACAGCTCATCAGCAGATGTTGAAGCATCCGCCCTAATCTCTAACGATGGTCTGATGATTGCTTCAGCTCTACCTACAGGCGTTGACGAAGACCGTGTTGGGGCGATGTCAGCGGCTCTACTATCATTGGGTGACCGTGCAGGCCGCGAATTGGCACGCGGCAGTATCGATCGCATCATGATTCAAGGAGAAAGAGGCTATGTGATCATGACTTCATCAGGTGATGAAGCAGTACTGACCATCATGGCAAAGCCCAACGCCAAGCTTGGCTTGATATTCTTAGACATCAAGCGTGCTTCAGAAGCCCTGTCAAAACTCATTTGATTGGTAGCTTTAGCTTTTGATAAGCACCTTATCTATTCGCTTTTAATTATTATAAACATAGTCGGTTCAATATGATTTGGATACAAGGAAGCTGGGCGAAAGCCCTATAACTAGTAGACTAAGCAAGGCTAACACCATATCCAATTTATAGAGCATTGACGACATAACGACTAACGAAGGAGATGACCATGGGTTCTCCAATCCCTGATGCACACAAGCCTGACCTGCCTGCTGAGCAAATCACCCTAACCTATTATGATGGCACGTCGCGGACTGTCTATGATACGGGAATAGAACGCCCTTATCCCGACGGCAAATTGATTGTCTCGCGTACCGATCTGGACGGTATCCTCACTCACGTCAACGATGCCTTTGTCGAGATTAGTGGGTATAGCGTTGCTGAGCTCATCGGTCAACCGCAATCTATCTTGCGCCACCCTGATATGCCAAAAGCCGCCTATAAAGACCTATGGGATACCGCTGAATCTGGACAGAAATGGCATGGCTATGTCAAAAACTTATGCAAAGACGGTAGTCACTATTGGGTATATGCCACTGTCGTACCCAATGTTCGCCGCGGCGAAACCGTTGGCTATACCTCAGTACGCCGCAAGCCATCACGCAGCAAAATCGAAGCGGCGATGTTGCAGTACGCCCAAATGAAACAACATGAGGAAGGCTAAATCATGACGACACACAATATGTTAATCGCCCCTGATTTCTCGCCTGAGCGCTTTGCAGGCTGGCATATGTTCAATACCTTGATTCAAAAACGTGCCAACCTAAACATGCACCTAAACATCCCAGCATCACATGCTGAGCAAGAAGCATTGATTGAGGCAGGTGATATTCAAATTATCTATGCCAATCCTTTTGATGCAGCCGCCCTGATACGTGAACAAGGCTACCGCGCCATTGCGCGACCTATCGGTAAGTCTGATGAAATGGTCATTGCAGCAGCAGCCAATAGCAATATCAACTGCTTAGAAGATATCCATGCGGGTGCAACTGTCGCCATGGCAGACAACCGCGACGTCAAGCTGATTGGCTTACGTTTGCTAGAAGCTGTCGATATAGAAGAATCTGATCTCAACTGGGATGTGACTGAGACCTATCAAGCCGCCGCTCGCAAAGTGATCAAAGGCGATGCCCAAGCTGCCTTTTTCTTAGCGGAGATCTTCCACAGCTTTTCACGCTTGACCAAGACTCAGCTATCGGTACTGATTGAGAGTGATTTGGCGGATATTAGCCATGTCCTGCTTATCAAAGATGACTTCCCAGATGCACAACTCTTTATAGATGCCGTTCTTGATCTGCATAGCGATGACGATGGTAAAGAAGCCTTGAGCGAGCTTGGTATACCGCAGGGGTTTGAGGCGATGAGTGAAGAAGATGCTGAATTCATGATTGATTTGATGCAGACGTTATTGGACTGATCACCTATTAGCTTTATTGATATCACACTTCGTTTTACGGAATTAGTCGGTGGCTTGTTGCGCTTATTGCCATCACGGCTATGATACAAGGATACTATGATGTCTGATGTAGACCTGATTAAAGAAAATGAGAAAGTGGCGCACCGAGTATTTCGACTTTACTCGCGCAAGGTATTTTTGGCACCCAATAACCGTCACTTTCATGAGCAGCGCATCAACGCCGCCTTACTGATGACTGAAAAAGAACCGCTACAAGGCGCTGTGGCGGACTTTTTCTATGGGTGTTGGTTTGATATTCCGTACGATGTCAACAATCTCTTTACGCGTATCAAGGATCGTTTATATCCTGATGCCCAGCAAGGGTTTCGCGATTGTATTGATAAAAAGAGCTACATTCAGCGCAATAGTATGCTTGCTACTCGCTGGAGCGTACTGGTGTCACCGTCGCTCAATGAGCAAAAACAACGACTGCGTATCAGTAGCGATGATGCCAAAGAAATCGCTAAAGATATCACAAGCGAGCTGATGCAAGCACGTGCTAATCAAGACTGGGGCACCATTGAGCAAATTGAGAATGAGTTTTTTGCCTATTGCACGGCACGCAACGATCGTCTGGCATTTTCCTTAGTATGGTTTAGCTTGGGCAAAAGTGATTGGCAGTTTGATAAGCGCTGGGACAATTGCCAACAGCATCTTGATCAAACCATTAGACCTTCTACTACAAGATAGATTGTCATTCGTTTATCACCTTAAATATTTTTTACCACCCTTTCATCACTACGGTAGCCGCTATGTCCTCTTACTTGAATGCTGATAAAACCTATCTAACCCTCACGCCCGCTGGTATTTTTGAGGCATTTTCACAGAATGAGCCGACTGACGAGCAGTTAGCACTACAAGATTTATTGTCTTACGGACAGACATTACTCGCTGCTGATTGGTTACAGCGTTATTCTGATATCTGGCTACAGAGCTTTATCGAGCAAGGCTGGATTGAAAAACTGTCCTTGCTTTTACCTGCACCCAACTTACCTTTAGATCAGTTTTTGCCTTATGTGGTGGCAAGCTTGTCTGGCAAACGCCGTGCAGCGATCGGCTCTGATGAAGGGTTTTGTCTGGCACGGATTGGCTACAGTCAAGAAGAAGCGGACATGCTCAGTGTCGCAGCTGCTGACTTTTCAGGTTTTATGCTTCGCCAAAAACAGCGCGGCTGGGCAGTAGAGAGTCAAGCGATTTCGTTTTTTCAGCAAGTTGATTTGCTCATTCCTGAGACAAGTTTTGTATTTTTATGGATTGACGGCGCGGGCTATGTGCTTATTATCGAAGGTGAACCTTTAACCAACAGTCGCGCCTTTGTAGAGCTGGTCTGGGCACTTAAGACTTCTGGGCTAAAGTTTCTAAATTGATTCAGCAGCACACGCCAGCTTTAATCCTCTCTTGTATGGGCTTGTCAAAATAAACGACAAGCCTATCATGCCAGCATAAAAGCCATTCAACATCTCTCATACGCTTCTTTTACCGTCCGCTTTCACCAGCCCTTTTATCCAGCAATAACAATACCTTCAGAATTAACAATAACTTGTCACCATTTAGGTCATACTCTTCCTGCACCTTTAAGAGGACTGTTTTGACAACATGTGTTTTTGTCAAATAATAACCTCTACCAAATCACAGTCAATACTATATCCAAGATGCACACCCACCTTTGTATGCCCTACCTCACCGAAAGCGGCAATCTTTGCCAACCTTTGCACTTTTGCTTATTTTTTAGGACAGTTTATGACTTCGCTGACCACCGTGCGCGTGCGCTATCAAACGATCGAAATTGGCAACACTGACATTCATGTTTGTACTTTGCGTGACAATCAACAATTTAGCGACCCTAATGATGAGGCGTTAAATTTGGGTATTTGCTCGGCGTCTTGGCCGATGTTTGGGGTAATCTGGCCGTCAAGCTTGGTATTAGCCAATCACATGCTTGATTACGATATCGCGGGCAAACGAATTTTGGAAGTGGGCTGTGGCATGGCGCTATCGAGTTTGCTGCTCAATCATAGACATGCTGACATCACAGCGACCGACTATCATCCGACCGTTGAGTATTTCCTTGATAGAAATACCACGCTAAATAATAATAAAGAGATTAATTTTGAGCGTTTGGATTGGGCAGAGGATAACAGCCACCTTGGCAAGTTTGATATGATTATCGGCAGCGACTTGCTCTATGAAGATCAGCACATCGATATACTGGCGGAATTTATCGAGCGCCATGCCTTACCGACCTGTGAGGTCATCGTAGTCGACCCTGGCCGTGGCCGCAAAAACAAACTGACCAACAAGATGATTAAGTATGGCTATAGTAGTCAACACATCAAACCTGAAAATACGACTTATCTAGAGTTGCCGTTCAAAGGGCATATTTTGACATTTTCAAGAGCAGCCGTATCAGATAAATAGTCAGATAAATAGTCAGATAAATAGAATGCGTTATGCTCTAAGGACTTGCCATTGCTGCCGCGTAATTTTGTACAGGACATGCTCAGCAAGTGGGTGCTTAGCATTAAGCATAGGATGATAAAAATCTTGCTGTGTATCAGTCATCCCAATACGCTGCATAAGTTTTTGCGAGCGTTTATTGATAACGGCAGTAAAGGCAACGACGTCGCTAAGTTCTAATATCTCAAAAGCATAGCGCAAAGCAGCATGTGCTGCCTCTGTCGCATACCCTTGTCCCCAATACTCACTATGCAAGCGCCAAGCAATCTCGACAGCAGGAGCAAATGGCATATCAGCATGTACCTCATTTAACCCAACCATACCGATAAAGTCATCACTTTTATCTGAGCTGTCTTTGCGACTCACCGCCCAAAACCCCCATCCATTATCCTCAATCAGCGTCTGGCATTTTTTAGCGATAATGTTACTCATAGAAGTGGTTAATAATTTAGGAAAATATGCCATCACTTTGGGATTGGCATTCATCTCAGCGAATGGCGTAAAATCACTCGCTTGCCACTGTCTAAGGTACAGTCGTTCTGTTTCTGTTATGCTTGTCATTTCGGTCGCTTAATACTTATTATCGCTAGGATTTCTTATCCAGCCAGCCTCGTTGTTTGGCATAGATGAGCTGCTCGGGCGTATCAATATCATAGGTAAGATTATCGTTGATCACTGTACCTATTTGATCGGCTGGTAACCTTCTAATCAAATATCGCAACCCTTTATCTCCTGCTAACATTGCCTGCCATTGTTTAAGCAGCTGATAGTTAATTGCTAAAGGTAGACCAATGATATGGTTTGCAGGTTTTCTAGTAGCAGAGTTTTTATTAGATTCCGCTTCGTCCAAATTTTGATGCTTTTCTAAACGCTGCCAACTACAATAGCCACTTGCCACCACGGATTGATCACCAGCCAACAATGCGGTTAAATGCGACTCATCTAATAAAACTTGATCAACGCCCATAATAAGCACGCGCTCGATTGAATCAGCATCAAGACTGGCAATTTCAAAACTAGCAATGGTCTCAATACCCAAATACAAACTGTCCGCCATGCCGGTGTCAGGTTTTGAATTTAGCACCGCTTGAACCGCTGGATATTGTATGGCCAGCTCTGTGACTGCATTGGCAATTGCAGGATGCTTATCAGGAATCACCACGACAATGAATTGCGGATTAGTGCTCACTGCCAATCGGATCATATAATTAATTAACGGCTTGCCATTCTTAATAAGTAGTTGCTTAGGTTGTCCTAGACGCTGACTGAGGCCACTTGCCAATATGATGACCGCATGATTTTGCCCCTGTCTATCATTGTCTTCTAAGACGATATTACTCATACGGTACTCGGCACAATATCAGCATCCATATTACCAACGCTTTTTGCTACATTCGAGCCCTCACTGTGAGAGCCTTCTACTGATGCAGCTTGCCCATGCATGACTGCATTTATCTGCGCCATGATGCCAAGTGCGAGGGCTTCAGGGCCATCTCCGCCAAGCTTATAGCCAATTGGATAGTGCAATTTATGGATACCAGCAGCCAAGACGTCAGGTTGTGTGAGAGTGGCGCTGATTTCATTGATTAAGCGTTCGGTACGATAACGTGGCCCCAACTGACCTAAATATCTATAATTTTGCGAATGTCTTAGCAGTATCGCCAAGCGAGCGCGGTCTTGGGACAGACTGTGAGACATCAGAGCAACCGCTGCATTCTCACTTAGCTTCAGCAGAGCATCGCTATCCTCTAGAGATAATGCCATCACCGCGTCTGCCTGAGGAAAACGCATACGAGTCGCATATTGCGTGCGGCTGTCTATGACCGTGACATGCCAGTCTTGTAGCTTTGCCATCGTCACCAGTGACATCACGTCATTGCCTGCGCCGCAAATTAATAAACGCACTTGTGGTTGCAAGCGTTGTACGAGCCACTCAGTAGTTACCTCATTCGTTTCTATGGTCACGTATTCGGTATTACTCTCAGACAGCTTGTACTCTACTAACTTTTCTACAATATCCGCCATCGTATTCAAAGGATTTATCGCCTCTTGCTCTGGTAAGCTTCCCGAATTGTAATATTCCTCTAGATTGATGCGCGTGCCTATTCTTAGCTCAGCGCTTTTCTCTAGACTATCCGTTTGATACTGGGAATCCTTAGTACGAATCAAAGTAGCGACCGTAATCGGCTGCCGAGTTCGCCGAACCTGACGAACTGACTCTAAAAATGGTACAGCTGTTGCCAAACGCTCAAACAGTACATGTACACGTCCATTACAACCGAGACCAAAGTTCAACTCATCAAAGTCTAGGCCATCCAAGTCATCTAAGTCGTCTGACTCAGCATCTGTATCGCTTGCTTCTTTGTTTATCACAACCTGCGCTTGACCGTTTTCTGTATATTCAACGTCATCGCCTGTCTGATAGACTTGCACAGTAGCGCCGTCACGCGTGAGCCAAAAGGCACGCTTGATAATATGTGGCTCCAAGCAGCCTCCACTAATCATCCCCACTGAGCGGCCATCTTCACAAATGAGCATCATCGCACCAGCACGGCGATATGCTGAGCCCTCAGTATGTACGACCGTTGCCAATACAGCATCAACACCTTGCTGCTGAGCGTTACCTGCCAGTTTAAGAATGTCAGCAACTTGATTCATAACGTCTCTTATTTAATAATTATTTTTTGATAATGTTGAAACATACTACCGATTAATTTACAAAAACCCGCTCAGTAAGCGGGTTTTTGTCATATATAAACTTATAAAGTTACTCTGGCATCTCATAAAGCAGCTTGTCGAGCGTAATTGGGAAATCGTAGACACGAACACCGACAGCGTTGTAGACGGCATTGGCAATCGCGGCAGCCGCACCTGCGATAGCCGTCTCACCGATACCTTTGATATGCATTGGGTTGGTATACGGATCATCCTCTTCTACCAAGATAACTTCCAACTGCGGTACGTCTGCATTGACTGGCACATGGTACTCGGCGAGGTCGTGATTACAGAGACGACCGTCACGTTTATCATGGATAACTTCCTCCATTAGTGCTGAGCCGATACCGAACACCATGCCGCCGTAGCATTGTGAGGTTGCTGTTTTGTGGTTAAGAATACGACCAGCGGCAAATGCACCTGTCATACGCTTGACCCTAATCTCACCAGTCACCTTGTGAACAGCGACTTCAGCGAAGTTAGCACCAAACGACGACTGACGATACTTTTTGCCATTCTTGCCTGGCTTTATCTGACCTTTAGCACTGACTTTTTGCTCATCATAGCCAGCGACTACTTCTGCAAGCGCGTAAGCATCTGTATTATCAAAGTCATACTCTTGTGATGCCGACTCTCCTGATAATGAAAGCCCTGTGGTTTGCGATAGCTTATCAATAGTACTATCAGCAAATGATTGACCACCCTTCTTAGCCGCTTCTACTACCGTTAAATCATGCTCGCCTGCTTTTTTAATTTGACCATTGTCCAACTGAATGTTATCAGGATACAGACCAACTTTTTCTGCTAGCATTTCACGCAGCTGCTCGCAAGCTAGGTAGACACTACTACCAGAACTCGCAGCGCCCCAACTACCGCCTGAGCCTGATGCTGGTGGCAATGCACTGTCACCTAACTTCATTTCGACATGATCGATAGGCAGTCCTAGCAGGTCTGCAGCTACCTGAGAAAACACCGTATAAGACCCTGTACCAATGTCTGTCATATCTGTCTCGATAACAGCTTTGATACCGAGTGCTTTTGACTCATCTACCTGTAGAGTTGCACGTGCTTCAGATGCCTGTAATTGGTTGCCGCGGGCAGCAGCAGCCATGCCTGTACCTATCCACCAGTCACCTTCTAGCTGACTGGCAGGTTTTGCATTTCTTTTATCCCAACCGAACTGCTTAGCACCTTGCTCCATACACTCAATCAGCTTACGTGTCGAAAATGGAATGTCTTTGCTAGGATCTTTTTCAGGTTCATTGCGACGACGCAGCTCGATAGGATCAAGCGCTAACTGGGTAGCCAACTCATCCATTGCACACTCAACGGCAATCATACCAACCGCTTCCCCAGGCGCACGCATTGAGCCGGATAACACTTGGTTCATGTCTACCATTTCATAATTTACACGGCGGTTTTTGCCACTATATAGATAGTGTGTAGACAAGGCAGTTGGCTCAAAGAAAGCCTCATCTGGCAAATTACTAGAGATCGTATCGTGAATCAATGTATCGATCACACCGTCATTGTTCGCACCGATTGCGATACGCTGACGCGTGTTTGAGCGTCTGATTGTCGCCTCCATCACTTGTGGACGCGTCATAGTGATCAGCACAGGACGACCAAGATCTTTTGCAGCAATCGCCGCCGCAATAGATTCAGGAGCAATACCAAGCTTACTACCGAACCCACCACCGACATAGTGTGCGATCAGTTGTACCTGATCTTTGTTCAAATCTAGAGCATCCATGACCTGCTGTTTGCAAGAAGCGAGCATCTGATTGGCGGTATACAGGACTAGCTTATCGTCTTCCCAATGAGCCAACGTCGCATGGGGCTCCATCGCCGAGCTGTTTTGACTTGGTGTATGATAAAAGCGATCGACGGTCACTGCCGCATCAGCTAAGCCTTGTTCTGGATCTCCTTGAACATAGTTTTTGTCAGAACCTTTCTGCTCATCGACCGCGTGTGCATTAGAAAGCTCTTGAGTAAAGTTCAATGCGGCCTCATCAGTCTCGTCTGTATAAGTAACCTTGAGCGCCTTCGCGCCTTCTCTCGCTGCTTCAAAAGTCTCAGCAATGACCACCGCGATGGGCTGACCATGATAAAAAATCTCAGTCGCTCCCTGCGTCGGTGCTTTTTTTAATCCACCTTGTTGAGAGTTACGTAAAAAATGCTCAGGATCGGTCACAACCTTAATAATATTAGGAATGCCTTTGAGCGAATCGTTATCAATGCTCTCAACTCGCCCTTTGGCAATTGTCGCACCTACCAAGACACCATACGCTTTATTGTCTAAATGTATCTCAGCACTATAATGCGCTTGCCCGCTGACTTTTAATGAGCCATCGACACGATTGATCGGCTTGCCGACTAGCTTACTTGCCGTTGAGCTAAATAGCGTTTCAACAGGCTCATCCATGGTCAGTTTTTTGGTCGGTTCTGACTGCGTGATTGATTGTAATAGTGCCATGATTATGCTCCCTCGCCCGCTAGTGCGCGCTGAATGACTTGTTTTAGTAGGCGACGCGTCAATGGTATCTTAAAGTCGTTCTGACCATTACCTTTGGCATCACTCAATAGCAGATCGGCTGCCTGTGTGATGACGTCATTGTTGCCATCGGTATCTGTCAATAATGCCTCTACCGCTTCATTGCGCCATGGCTTAGTACCAATACCACCAAATGCCAAACGTACTGTGTTCAGCTTACCACTGTCATCAACATCTACCACTGCAGCACAAGAGACCAGTGCAAAAGCATAAGAGGCTCGGTCACGTACTTTGTCATAAGTATGTATACCCTTAATAGGAGCTGGCAATACAACATGCGTAATCAGCTCACCTGCTTCCAATACATTTTCGATATGTGGCGTGTCTTTTGGCAAACAATAAAAGTCTTTGACATCGATAGCACGAGTCGAGCCATCTGCTTTAACCGTCTCTATCGTCGCATCTAGTAAGCGCATTGCCACTGCCATATCGGATGGATGCTGAGCAATACATGAATCACTGGTACCTAAGACAGCTAGGGTACGGTTCTCCCCATTGATAGCGGGACACCCTGTGCCCGGTTCACGCTTGTTGCAAGCGCTGTCTGTTTGATAGAAATAGTAGCAACGGGTACGCTGCAAGAAATTGCCGCCCGTTGTCGCTCTGTTACGTAACTGACCAGTCGCTCCTGCCAAGATAGCTCGGGACAATACCGGATAGTTTGCAATCACCTCAGGATGCGCGGCCAAATCGCTATTGGTCACAAGCGTACCAATACGTAAACCACCATCGGCAGTCGTTTCTACTTGCTCTAATTCTAAACGAGTGATATCGACCAGTTTTATTGGGGTTTCGATCTCTAGTTTCATGAGATCTAATAAGTTGGTACCACCAGCGATAAAAGAAGCATCTTTGGTACTTGCAGATATTGCGGCTTGCTCTGGTGCATCAGCACGGCTATATTCAAAACGTTTCATGAGCGGCCTCCTGTCGTACCAGTTACTGTTTCTTTGTTTGTATTCTTATTGGCTGCTGAAGCTTTACCAAGTTGCGTCTCGCTTGGCGGCGGTGACCAAATACCTGTCACGCTTGAATTTTGTGTGGAGGTGTTATTGGTCTGGGCAGCAGACTCTGACACCTCACTTTCAAGTACTTGTGAGATGGCTTTAATAATATTTGGGTAGGCAGAGCAACGACAGATGTTACCGCTCATACGCTCAGCGATTTCTTGTACCAGTAGACCATCAGGATGTTGTAAGTCTGTGCTCACATGGCTTGGCCAGTTTTGTTTTACTTCTTCTATTAATGCAGTGGCCGAACAAATCTGTCCTGGTGTGCAATACCCACACTGAAAAGCATCGTTATCTTTAAAGGCTTGCTGCAACGCCGAGAGCGAGTCTGGCATCCCAATACCTTCGATCGTCGTAATGTCATCGCCATCATGCATGATGGCAAGTGTAAGACAAGAGTTGACACGGCGACCATTGATAAGCATGGTACAAGCGCCGCATTGACCGTGATCACAGCCTTTTTTGGGTCCAGTAATTTGTAGATGCTGACGACAGACGTCGAGCAGTGTCGTACGGGCGTCAAGATTCTCGAGCTGATAATCCTGCTTATTGATTTTTAACGTCAAGGTAGACATGCTGGCTTCTCGCTGGCAGATGAATATGATGGGTGAAAAGATCGCCTTGTAACTATAGCTACAATAAATCCATTATGACGTACCGAAAAACTTGTTTTGTTTTTACTTTGTAGTTATTACAGTGTAGTTTTTAAACCGTAGCAAGTTCTGCAAGCGAGCATTACCAATAGCTGCAGGGTAATTGATAATCATTTGCATCAACTATATTAACCACCCATTGATGCCTAATATAGGTTGGTTGCTGTCTATAAGTACTCAAATTCAGGCTTGATAATCCGACAATGTACTTCTTGATGCGAGCAATACGTTCTTAGAAATAGACAGCAGATCAAATAAATTTTGATAAAAAAAAGCCCTATAAACGAAAACTTATAGGGCTCTTAAAAAACTAATTTAGAATAGTGGTTGCAAGCAAGTTGCGAACAAAATACTATAAACTAAGCCTTTGTGATAATGGTCTCTTCGGCAAAGCGAGATTTGGGCAACTCAGCATTGAAATCATCTTCGCTACGGTAACCAAGTGAGATGACGGCAACGGCTGTATAGCCTTTACTACGTAATTCAAACTCTTCATCAAGTGCTTTTAAATCTGCGCCTTCCATCGGCACAGCATCAATACCCAAAGTAGCAGCGCCCAGTAGCAGTGCACCCATATTGAGATAGAGCTGTTCAATCAACCAATGCGGCTCATCTTTTTGCTCATAACGTCGAATATCCAAGAACATTTTGCGCGTTTGATGCATTTGCTCTCTGAATTTTGGTTCTGCAAAGCGACCATCACTATCTTCTTTGTCTAATATTTCCTGTAAAAACTCATCATCAGCATAGACACGGCTACAGAATACGATGACGTGCGAAGCATCTTTTACTTTGGCATCATTAAACTCATACATACCTTCAGTGCCTTTGGCGACTCGAGCTTTGCCAGCTTCATCATCAGCAATCACAAAATGCCAAGGCTGAATATTAGTGCTTGACGGACTGAGTCGCAAAATGTCCTTTAAACTTTGAAAGTCTTCTGCTGATATTTTTTTATCGGTATCAAATTCTTTGGTGCTGTAACGCCATCTCATTGCTTCAGTGATACTTTTCATATATGACTCCTATAATTAAAATTTTATTTGTGGTTAGAGCTCTATTATTGATTAGGTATCCGATATTAACGTGGTTTATTTGTTAGCCTACGTTATCAGTTGTCAATACCTATATATACAAAATCATTTTAGACAACCACCTTTTTTATGACCGTGATAAATTGGTTCATTTGTCATATGCTTTATTATTAATACTTTAAACCATCTTAGACACCAGTCAGAGTTTGCAAAAGGCTCATTTGTCTCATTGGTGACAGTTACAATTAAGCTACCTAAGTGGTAATGCTGGCTGCAGAGGATACATTGTAATCACTCGATCATTCTCTTAGTATGAACTGACCTATTTTGCAGTGAGCAGGGTTATCTAGACAACTGTTCCTCATACCCCTGTCGTTGCCTCATCACACAACATACCAATAAAAATCCCTGCGAGGACTTATGAAACCATCAGAAAACACGCTCCGTATAGACATCGTCTCTGACGTTGTCTGCCCATGGTGTGTCATTGGCTATCGTCAATTGGCAGCAGCACTTGAGCAAACCAATACAGAACATACTATCCACTGGCATCCGTTTGAGCTGAACCCAAATATGCCAGACGAGGGTCAAAACTTACGCGAGCACATCATCGAAAAGTATGGCTCGACCAAACAAGAATCAGATGCGAGCCGAGTCAGAATGACCGAAGCCGGTCGTGAGGTTGGTTTTGAGTTCAACTTCAATGACGACACGCGCATGCACAATACCTTTAATTTGCATCAGCTTCTGCATTTTGCAGATCAACAAGGCAGCATGCATGACTTAAAACAAGCGTTGTTTACCGCGCACTTCACTAACAATAGAGACATCTCAGACATCCATGTACTTGCTGATATTGCAGCAGAGACTGGTCTTGATAAAAGTGAAGCGTTAGCGGTATTAGAAGGTCAGTTTTTTGCAAAAGAAGTACGGGCTGAAGAACAACACTGGCAACAACAGGGCATCCAAAGTGTACCAGCGATCATCTTTAATGAACGTCATTTGGTCAGTGGTGCTCAAGGTGTCGAGAACTATGTCAGTATTTTAGAGCAACTGGCTAACATGGCTGAGTAAATCACTTGTGGTTATAAATACCTTATTATAAAAAGGGATACTTTATGTCTTCTAAAAACTTTCCTTCGATTATCGTGTTCGATGTCAATGAAACGCTACTGGATATCGATACGCTTACGCCATTTTTTACGCGAGTTTTTGGCAAGCAAATAGTATTGCGCGAATGGTTTGCTCAGCTGGTGTTGTACTCTCAGACAATGACACTCTCTGGTCTGTATGCGCCTTTTGGCGAGATTGGTGTTGGCGCATTGCAGATGGTGGCTGATATCAGACAAGTGACGCTGACAGACAACGATATCAATGAGTTCAAAGAAAGAATGAGCGCGCTGCCTGCTCATCCTGATGCAGCGCCTGCCCTTACACGTTTGCGGGAGGCAGGGTTCCGACTGGTGACGCTCACCAACTCAGCGAGTAGCCCATCTCCTACGCCGTTAGAAAAAGCAGGGCTAAGCCAGTTCTTTGAACAGCATTTCAGCGTTGAAACCGTTAGTAAGTTCAAGCCAGCACCTGAGACCTACCAGATGGTAGCTGATACGCTTGCTGTTGAGACGTCGGACTTGTGCTTAGTTGCTTGTCACCTTTGGGATACTATCGGTGCGCAAGCGGCAGGTTGCCGAGGTGCCTTTTTGACGCGCCCTTACAATGAGATGCTGAGTGCACCAAATGTACCCGTACCAGATCTGACCGCAGCAGACTTATTGACACTAGCGGACCAAATCATTAGCAAGCAAAACACTTGATACACCAAGCTAAGAGCCTGTGTTTAGAAATAACATACGAAAAAGCTGCTTCAATATCGAAGCAGCTTTTTTATTATGCAGTCGTCAAGTTAAAAACTTGATTCTGACATCATCATCAGTAGCGACGCTTAAAAATTGACAACCGTACGGATGCTCTCGCCTTTATGCATCAAGTCAAACGCTTCGTTGACATCTTCTATTGGCATCGTATGCGTGATGAAATCCTGCAATGGGATTTCGCCCGCAAGGTAACGCTCGACATACCCTGGTAGTTCTGTGCGACCTTTGACACCGCCGAATGCTGACCCTTTCCAGACGCGACCTGTCACTAACTGGAATGGACGCGTTGAGATTTCTTGCCCGGCACCAGCAACACCGATGATGACTGACTCGCCCCAGCCTTTGTGACAGCACTCTAGCGCCGAACGCATGACATCGACATTGCCAATACATTCAAATGAATAATCAACCCCGCCATCGGTCAGCTCAACGATGACTTCCTGAATCGGCTTGTCATAGTCTTTCGGGTTAATGCAATCGGTTGCACCTAGCTTTTTGGCCAGTTCAAACTTGCTCTCGTTGATATCAATGGCAATGATGCGTTGGGCTTTTGCCATTGCAGCGCCAATTACCGCTGATAGTCCGATACCGCCCAGACCAAAGATAGCCACTGTTGCGCCCTCTTCGACTTTTGCCGTATTCATGACTGCGCCCATGCCTGTGGTCACACCGCAACCAAGCAAGCAAACTTCTTCTAATGGTGCTTCTTTATTAACTTTAGCCAAAGAAATCTCTGGTAGCACCGTATATTCAGAGAACGTTGAGCAGCCCATGTAGTGATAGATTGGTTCGCCGTCTTTGTAAAAACGTGTGGTACCATCTGGCATCAGGCCCTTACCTTGAGTCTCGCGAACCGCAGAGCAAAGGTTGGTTTTGCCTGAGCGGCACATCTTACAAACGCCGCACTCTGCTGTGTATAACGGAATAACATGGTCGCCAACTTCTACGCTAGTCACACCTTCGCCAACTTGCTCAACGATACCACCACCTTCATGACCCAAAATGGCAGGGAATACGCCTTCTGGATCTTCACCAGATAAGGTGAACGCATCTGTATGACAGACGCCGCTTGCGACGATTTTGACCAGCACTTCACCTTTACGCGGTAGCATCACGTCCACTTCTTCGATAGATAGTGGCTCATTTGGTGCCCAAGCGATGGCGGCTTTTGATTTGATAAATTTATCTGACATAGGAGTCTCTCTTTTAGTTGGTTGTTATTTGTGGGTTGCGGCGTAATGCAGACTTAGCAAACCATCATTACCGTCACCCTTTTTCATTATTTCATCCGATTATCTACTCGGCTTGATAGCTACGACTGTCATCGCTGAGACGACTAAAGATAGATTGAGCTTATCTTGCCTGCTCTTTGTAGGCAAGCCTCTATAAAAGGAAAGCACCATCTCTATACATTGTTGTTAACCATTATATTTATCTCTGAGGCGATAACAATATGCTATATTTGCAAATATCTTTTACATATTGGTAATAATCATGCGCTGGGAAGGCATCAGTGAGTTTGTTTGTGTGGCAGAGTACGAGAGCTTTACACAAGGGGCAAAAACGCTTGGCATCTCAACTGCTCAAGTTAGTCGGCAAATCAGCGCTTTAGAGCAGCGTTTGAATATCAAACTGCTCTATCGAACGACGCGCAGGGTCTCACTTACCGAAGAAGGTCGCGTCTTTTATCAGCATTGCCGCGGTGTACTCGATGGGCTAGATGCCGCTGAGCAAGCAGTAAGTAATTTGCAGTCTAAACCTCAAGGCAAGATCAAACTAACTGCACCTGTGACTTATGGCGAGCAGCAGTTATTACCACTCATCAATGATTTTATGGTGCAGTATCAAGATATTGAAGTGAGTGCTTTTTTGAGTAATCAAAAAATCGATTTGATTGAAGGGGGTTATGATTTGGCCATTCGTATTGGCAAATTAAACGACTCAACCATGATGGCAAAAAAACTCAGCCAGCGTACCAACTTTGTCTGTGCAGCGCCTGCTTATCTTGATAGATATGGGATACCGACAGCGCTCAATGATCTCAGTCAGCATAATTGCTTACTTGGTACTCGAGATTACTGGCACTTTATAGATACTGACCCACGTGTCAGTGAGGATGCAGGTAAAGAAAAAAACCTGCGCGTCTCTGGTACCGTACAATATAATAGCGGCTATAGTCTGGTTGACGCAGCCCTAAAAGGGCTTGGTATCGTACAGTTGCCTGACTACTATGTACAAAAGTATCTCGCATCTGGTGAGCTAGTGAGCTTACTTGATGATTATAGAGAACCCAAAGAAAACATTTGGGCCGTCTATCCACACAACCGTCATCTATCACCAAAGATTAGATTATTGGTTGATTATTTAGCAGAGCAGCTGGTTTAGGGATCTATGAAGGTGTGTTGCAATAACCAAATTGATTACGCACAATGACTATTCGACGTTACCAACTTATGGATAACCTAAAAGGATATACCTATGATCAAAATTATCTCTATCACTGCTCTAGCAATCGCCGTATCATCCTGTGCCAGTATCAATACGCTATTAGATAACACGGATACGACAGGCGCTATGACCAAGACCATGACGTCTATAAATGCCGAAAAAGGCTTGGTCACTTTACAGAGCAATCACTCTGTCCAAACTACGGCAGATAAGCTGGTCTCAGTTATCGAAAGCAAAGGTATGAAAGTATTTGCACGCGTTGATCATCAAAAAAATGCGCAAAGTGTCGATCTGTCATTGCGACCCACACAAGTTGTTATGTTTGGGAACCCCAAAGCAGGTACGCCCTTGATGAATTGTGAGCAGACCGTTGCCATTGATTTACCACAAAAAATCCTCATTAGTGAAGATGCCGATAACCAGGTATGGTTGTCATACAACAATCCTGACTATCTTAAGACACGCCACAATATCAAAGTCTGCGATACTGAGATTGCTAATATCTCAAAAGCACTCAATGCTATTAGCACGGCAGCCACGGCAAAGTAGATGTCTAACAAAAAGTATGAGCCAATAAAAAAGTGGGTAGCGAAAGCATCACCCACTTTATTTGTATTTGAGAATGTGATTTGTTAGTTTTTCATTCGGAATTATCAGATAATGCCATTTGATAATGCAGCTCTACTTTTAATTTTTTGGCACATTCAATAATCTTTTTCCTATCGGCAACAATAGCGCCTTGTGCAATAGCCGTTTCACGCATTTGTACCGTAATATCATAATGAGGATAGCTGGCATTACGGTGAAACAAGCGTGCATCGACCTCGATCAATGCTGCAAAATCATGCAGCTCTTGCAGGCTGTCCGCAAGCATATGGCACCATTTATAGCCTTTGAATGGTATCTGCACAAAATCTACATATATTGCCATATTTCAATCTCTTACTTATTTGCTGACTTAGCATGCTGTATTGTGTACTGCTCTAACGACTGCCCTAACATTGACATGAGCAGTTCTAATCACAAGTAAATCAGTGACACCAAACCCAAAAACCTTAGAGTAATTCACGTACGTTTTTTTTGAGTTGCTGAAGTGTTTTTTGATACTCGCTATGACTGGTATCAAAGGTACTCAAGCGTCCATAGCGTAACTGACGGTAGTCTTGTCTAACTTCAATGAGCTTGGACTGAATCGTTATCGGGTTTTCACTGTCTGTTAACTTACTTGTTGCATGATGAGTGTTACCGTCAAGCCGACTATCAATAGCAGTAGCCAAGCGCTCTAACCACGCCAGTTGCCCCTCACTGTCCTCTCGAGCCAGCGATTGATCACGTTTACCCACACGTTTTGAGAGCTGTGCAAGTGGTAAGTCCGCTGGATGCCAGCGTTTGCGGCGGCGCTGCCATATGATAAATACTAAGACTGCCATAATGATAACAGCACTGGCTGCTAACCAAATGATTTGCTGCGTGATTGAGCTGATATTGAACCATTTTAATAGTGAATCTGCCTGCTTGTCTTGATCATAGCCAACGACATCTTTTTGCCAGTAATAGCTTGCCTGGTCTGATAAGCGCCTTAATGTCTGTAGCATTTGATACTGCTGATAGCTGATTTGAGCACTGGCACCACTGCCAAACATGGCGGCCCCTTGCTGCTGGGTCATCGTATTCATGCCCTGCTCAACACGCTCAGGTGCGACAAATGCCGTCGGATCCACACGCACCCAGCCTTGACCCTCAAGCCATACCTCAGTCCATGCATGTGCGTCCATCTGACGCACTTCCCATACGTTACCATTACGACTCGGCTCACCGCCTTGATAGCCTGCTACTACTCGCGCAGGGATACCAGCTGCCCGCATCATAAAGGTAAAGCTTGAAGAATAGTGCTCGCAAAACCCCGCTTTGGTCTCAAACAAAAACTCATCGATACGATTAGTATTCAGTGGCGGCGGCGATAAAGTATAGCGAAACTCTGTCTGATTGATCCAGCGCTCGATAGCAGCCATATAGCGCACCGGATCTGAGTCTGACTGCGCAAACAACTGCTTAGCAAGCGCGCGTGCCTGCGGATTACCTTCATTAGGCAGCGCAAGGTTCGAGCGCCGGGATGCTTCTGCTAACACTGGATCTATACGCATCGGCGCAAACTGCACTACATCGTAGCGAAGCTGCTGCGTCACCGGCTGGTCTTTGAATAACGTAAAGTTGGACGTAATGTTGATATCTGGTTGCTGAGAGAAAGGATAATCTAGTCCAAACAACCAGTTTTGCTGTGTAGGTTCTAGGATAACTTGATATCGAGTAGGTGCTGCTTGCACTTGTTCAGGAACAGTAGCAAAAGCATTTTGGATCCACATAGGTGGTTGTGATCTTACTGACCACTGGCTTGCCTGAGGGCTTGGACGCCAAGTTACCCCATCAAAATCACTAAATACCAAACCGCGCCAGTAAAGCTGTTGCTGCGGTGGACGCTCATCTGCAAACTCTACGCGAAAAGCCAGCTCGGTCGACTGACCTAAATTAGCAAAATCACCAGGTGACATGCTATCAGAGACCCCTGTAATCGCTTGCTGACCTGACAACTGTACGGACCACAGCGGTGGCAATCTCGGGAAAAATAAAAACAGCACTACCAATAAAGGTAACGCGCCAATACCCAATACCCCCAAGGTACGTATGCGTCCATCACCGCGAGCATTACTATCATCGTTGAGCGCGATAAATGCCAATAAGACGATGAGGGCACCAATGATGACCTCTAGCGTGGTAATCAAGCCTTGATCCATCAAAAATAAAGCAGCCAACACAAATAATGATAAATTCAGCACCACGTAAGCATCACGGCGCTTGTATAACTCCCAAAGTTTACTGACCAAACATAGCACCAAAAATGCCACGCCCATATCCAAACCAAAAGCGGTGTTATAAGTCAGCCACAGACCGACCAACCCCAGCAAAAAACCTAGCATTTGCATGCCTTGATAGACACGCTTTAGATGAGATAGTTTTTTGAATCGTCTTTTGATACGTGGCAATTGCCCAATAATACTGACAACAGCAAACCCTATTAACCACAACGGCAAGTGAGCAGCATGCGGTAGTATGACTGCCACTTGAGCGATTAGGACCCAGTAGTACGCTGGTAATGCCAGCAGCTGCCGATACCATTTTTTGTTATCTGCTGCGCGGTGGAGCGTTTGAGTACTATTTTTCGCTCGGGTGCGAGACCCAAGTGACAACTGCTCAAAACTTGCCATGTCTGTAGCATCAGTCGCTGGAGGTTGCTTAAATTGGGTCATGGTGCTTTCGCTAACCTTAGCAAGCACGCTTGCGCAAAAACCTCACCGTCACCCATCACTGCGGTAGCAGGAGCATCACTGGGTAAACGCATTTGAAAGGGCACACCGAGCTGACCGAGCGTTAACGCACCATGAGCCAGTTGCGCCAGTTTTTGTTCATGATGCGCAGCTGGCATATCTGCATAATCTAATGTCTGCTCATGACCGACAGGATCCGCAAAATGCTTGGTAAACATTCCTTGTCCCCGTGCTACGTGACTCCAAGAGACACGCGCCAATGACTCCCCTTCTATATAATTATCTAGGCGCTCAAAGTCGTCCTGCCCTTGCCTATACTGACCGCCTGTTGGCAAATCTTCCATACTTGCAATTGCATATTGAGCTTGCCAATCAAAGGTTTCAGGTTTGGGATATACCCAAGCTTTACGCGCAAAATAGACATAAGACCATGCCCGCATGATACCCAAAGGATAGACAGTTTTGATGGTCAACCGTGGTAGCTCAAATTGACCACGATTGCTTGTCTGCACGGGTAGCCTTATGATTTTCTCACCTTGTAGCCTGGTAATAAGGATAGCGTTTTGATCATCCGTATCTGCTTTATTTTTACGATCAGCAGATGTCTCAAATTCAAATAGCAGCTGCCGACGTGGTTGACGACTCTTGCTATCTAACTGTAACGTCACCCAAGCAGGACTACCTGCCTGAGTCATCGTAACGTCTAATAGACGAATATGTAGACCGGATATGTGCGCAAAAGTCACATGGAAGCTGATCAGCCAGACACTGACCAGATAAAAACATAAACCAAGCACCAAGTTGTTGCCATAATTGACACCCGCAATAAAGGTGATCACTAATAGCACAGCAAATAGCATGCCTTCACGGCTAAAAAAAATATAAACATTGCGTAGATTGAGGGTGGCACTATCGTTTTTGGGTGCACGAGAAGCAAACCAACGGCTCAGTGCTGACTTGATTGGTACGGTTAAGGCCTTTGGTAAAAAGCTCATGACTACCCTACTCTTGCCATGTGATTGACTGTAATACTCGTCTTCAACCGACGAATGTAGCCATTTGTTGTAGCCACTGCTCGAGCTACAGTATGGACAGTTAAACAGTAACTGATACTTCTGCCAATATACGCTGTGCGATCGTGTTGGTTGCCTGTCCACCGCTCACGTGTGCAGGCACGAAGCGCTGACCCAGACGATGATCCACTACGGCTGCAAACACCGCTTGGATGTCTTCAGGTACCACCTCCATATACCCCGATACATAGGCATGAGCTTGGGCAGCACGCTGTAGCGACAGTACGCCACGCGGTGATAGTCCATGATATTCCTGGCTTGCTCGAGTTTTTGCAACGAGCCTTTGTAAATAATCTAACACGACATCTGCCACATATACTTGTCTAACACCTTGCTGAGCCATCAGTACCGCGTCAGTATCAAGTACTGCATCTAAATCTTTTAGTAGCTCGCGACGATCTTGACCTCTTAACAGCTCACGCTCTGCCATAGTCGAAGGGTAACCTAGTGATAAACATAATAAGAACCTATCTAGCTGTGATTCAGGGAGTGGATAGACACCTGCTTGCTGTAATGGGTTTTGAGTGGCAATGACAAAAAACGGTCGCGGTAAGGGATACGTTTGACCATCTTGAGTCACTTGTCGCTCTTCCATTGCTTCGAGTAGCGCACTTTGCGTTTTAGGACTAGAGCGATTGATCTCATCAGCGAGTAATAGCTGGGTAAAGACAGGCCCAGGACGGAACTCAAAGCGTTGTTTACTTTGGTCGTAGATGCTCATACCTAAGATATCAGCAGGTAGCATGTCATTAGTGAACTGCACGCGGCTGAAGCTAAGCCCTAATAGCTGAGCCAATCCTTGCGCCAACGTTGTTTTACCCATACCCGGCAAATCTTGTAATAACAGATGCCCACCTGCCAAGATACCACTGAGTGCAAGTTTAACGACTTGAGGCTTGTCCAATACGATTTGATTCAACTGGGTCATCAGCTGTGCAATTTTTTGCTGATTATATTGAAAGTCAGCAGTAGTCGGCATGGACTGATTAGGCGTCGCTGCTGTTTTTTGAGAGTTGGATGATGATATATCGTTCGCGGTCTGGGTCATAGTCAGTTATCGGCTCATTTTTATGTCATAACGTTCAACAGTTGGCATCAGTTTGTATCCTCTGCAGCTGCTGGAGGCTCAGCGCGAAGGGTAGATAGATAAGCAATGACGTCTGCACGCTCTTTGGCATCTGGCATGGGGTCAGATAGCATTTTTGAGTTTGGTATGGCTTTTTGTGCATCCGCAATATAAGGGTCAAGCGTTTTGGCATCCCATACCCACCCTGATGACTCTAGTCCTTTGCTATAGTCATAATCTTTTAGTTCGGCAGCTGGCGCACCATATATATTCATGAGCTGTGGGCCTTTTTTATTCAGACCTGCATTGAGCTGATGGCATTGACCGCATGCCTCTTTGTAAACCACCAAGCCATTTTTAATATCCCCTTTTGTATATAAAGGTAGGGTCACTGGGTCTCGATGGTCAGGCGGAATACTGCTCTCACACGCGGTGAGCAACAAAACAGCGGCAAAAAGACTGCTTATTTGATATTTACGAATAAGTGGCATTTGGGCAATCTTTGGTTGGTAAGTGTCAGTGATAAAGAGTCTATGTCATTACAACTTTAGCATCACAACTTTCTAACTTGCTGCATGGCTTTCTAGTTTTATCGTCTGACTAGGCTCTTCTAAGTAGTACCCTTGTAGATAGCGCGCACCAACACTCCATGCAACAGACATGGTCGCTGCCTCTTCGATATAAGGCATCAACACATCCACTTTCACCTCGTTGGTACTTGTGATGAGTGATTTGACAGTATCTAAGTTATCTGCTGAATTGATATCTTGTACGTAACTGCGCGCCAGACGCACCATATCTGGCTGTACCAAACTAGCAATTTCAATAGATTTGGCAGAAGACCCGAAGTTGTTAATGCCCATTTGGCAATCAACTTCACTCAAAGCGGAGAACTGAGATTTGGCTACAGTTAGATGATCAACGATGTCTTTTTCATTGAATTGTAATGTTAATACACCGGCTGCACCGCCTACTGCTTTGATCAACTGGCTTGCAACGTTAGGTAGTTTTTTGTCGACTAAGGTTGCGCTCGTTAGCTGTATCAACAGTCTGGCTTCAGGATGCTGCTTGCGTACATCATTGATCTTTTTGCAGGCATTAATGAGTACCCAGCGATCTATCTTTTCTAGTAGGTTGTGGCTCTTGGCCACAGTCATAAATTGATCTGGTGTCAATACGGTTTTTTCGGTATCGGAGAGCGGCAGGCGTAGATACACTTCAAAAAAGTCACTGCGATCCCGATCAATATCATAGATTGGTTGAAATGACAGCTCAAAGCGATTGTTAGTGATGGCGTCAACTAACGATTCGGCAAGCGCATGGTCATCACTATTGGCGTGTTCGCTTGGATCGTATATATGATAGGTACCGCCATGATTAGAGGTTTCTACCATAATATGGTTGATGGTTTCCATGGCACGCTCGAGTACGATGGTAGGCTCAGCGGTATTTTTCTCGATTTTGACCACTGCGATACTGACGGTCGTACTGGTCGTACGCTTATCGACTTCGATGAGCATCTCACTGATACGAGAGCCAATATGTGCGGCGAGCTTTTCAAGATCAGCGGTACTTTTATTTTTGACCAGTATCATAAATGCAGTATCACTAAAGCGGCTGACGTGCCCATCAGGTATGAGCTCATCTAACATATAAGCCACTTGTTTGACGGTTGCATCAATCCCTTTCAAACCAAGACTGCTTCTAATCTTACCAACGCTATCGAGTTGCACATACAGCAGCCCTGCTGTCAGCTCCCCTTGAGTCGCTTGCTGGTGTATTACCACCATTTGTTCCTCAAAACCGCGTCGATTATCAAGACCTGTCAGATTATCTGTGCGCTCAGCTTCAGCTAAGCGCTTAGCAACCTCTGCACTGTTACTCTGGTTTTGTTGAATAATAATCTGAGTAACCGGCTCACCCTCAAGTGTCGCTGAAGCCATTTGTAGCTTTGCTTCAAAGGTACTGCCATCGGTACGCACGCTCTCAAAGTTAAACTCTACATCTTTGCGACTACCTTTATCAAACTGACGCAAGAATTGCTTAAAACCTTTGACATTACTTCCACCCGAAATCAAATCAATAACCGGCACTCCAACGACATCATTCATTGATTTAAAACCAAATAACTGCAGATACGGGTCGTTGGCATAAATGTGAATGCCTTCATCGATATAAGCAACGGCACTTTTTGAGTTCTTAATCAAAACATTGGCACGCTGTTCTGATTCAGAGAGCACTTGGCGTAGAGTTTTTAGCGTACGGCGACTGCGCAAGTTACTATGCTGCAGACAGATAGCCATAACTACTGGAAGCTCTTGATCAAACCTAAGCGCTTTAATCATCGTACCACTAACCACAGCAGGTAGCCCTTCATCATTGGAGACCGCTGCTGCCATCTCTTCATCTACTAAGCAAATCATAGGCAAATCGATACTTTGCTCTTGTACGATATTCACCACATCTGTGAAGCTCATATCATAGGCTTTACCAAATACTAAAACATCCCACTGTTGACGTAGTACTTTTAATAACTCTTCTTTATCGTCTAAAAACCCTAAGTTCACACTGTCATAATAACCGCTAAGCAATTGCACAAGACGTTCCGCGTAAAGCTGATCATCATTGATAACTAACAAGTTTAGAGTAGACTGAGTGCGCATAGGAAGCCTTTTAATCTTATGGACGTATTTTTATCTATTATTTCTAATAACCTGACACCTTTTCCAAAAATAAACCTAGCACAGAAAACAATAAGCTTGGCGATTATCATAATAATAACTGAGCCTTGCTCTGTATAATACGCTTGGTTAACTAATTTTGGTTACATTAAATAGGGTATCAATTAGAATAACAATATCCCTCATTATAGGCAATAACTCGGCAAGCTGCAGATTAACTTATGACCTTTCTTGTTTATTAGGATTCTGCGAAGAAACCCTCCAAAACCTCCACATATCAACATCTGTCTGCTTTTTGACAAAAATACCGTAGGCTACAACTGAACTATCTCATACTGACTAAACTCATCAGTCATCAGTATCTTGTTTCCCAAGCGTAATGGCGTTTGCTTGCTACCAATACGCATAACGACTCGGTCATTGTTCTGAAAGTAAGAAGGCGGTACGATGAGCGTACTCGTGGTTTTTAGTTGCTCATCCCTACCCAAGATAAATGCAGGTACAAAGTGACGGTTTCGTAGCTCTCTACCCTCTAGACGCAAGCCACAAGCCACAAGTTTATGTCCGAGCACTTGCCATTCTATGATTGGGGCTTTGCTATCAAGATTCGTCCAGCGCACGACACCTATTGACCAGTCAGTTTGTTCTGTTGCCGTAGAGTGGCAAATCAAAAACAAACGCATGAGATGTAATAGTGGCGGTGCATTTCTAGAAGTGTCATCTTCAGCTATCACTTGATCAGGGTTATCAGCATTCTCTTTTTCGGGCCCATCTGCTTCTGGCAACAGTTGCAGCGCACGAAACAGTGAAAGATGATCATGGCTATCAAATACTCTAATATTTAACGGATTGTTGCTATTTTGCTCTTTACCAAATGTGTCATAACGAGGTCTCTCTTCCTCTGCTAGATCTTTGATTGATACCAAATTAGCAAAGCTATTGAAATCGCCTACACGGTAGTGAATGTCATTAAAACCTGTGACCAATAGTGCTTCTTGTTTTTTGCTATATTTGGTAGGCAAAGTAAGCGGAGGCTGTAAGTAACGATAACTGACTGTTGATGCGATTGTATTGAGCAAACCGTACTCTAGCGCTGCGCTCCTATCTCCAAGTAGAGCCTGCTTGCGTGAATCAAAATACTCAATCATCGGTGCCAGCTCTAAAAACAGACAAGTGCGATGTTCTTCATAAGGATTTATTTCAGAGTTAGCCGTGAGATAACTTGGCGGGTAATGCGCTTCCAAATCAACAAATACGCGTGTTCTGGTGGTAGGCTCTGTTGTCGCGACCATATGCTTTGCCCATTCAGGCAAAAAACGTTGCACTAGCAAAATATTGGTGCGACGCATACCGCGTAGGTTTAGCAGACTGTGTAAACAGATTTGACAATATAGCTGATAGATATTGTTTGCATGAGGGACAGCCGCGTATATACCCAAATCAATATCGGTTATGCGGTGCTGATAGGCCAGATGATACAGCTGATTTATTTTTGACCACAGATAACTTGCTGGTGGTCGATAGCAGAGTACCTCTTCTGCCAGTATTTTTTGATAGCTGGACAAAGACTGGTAAATAGCAATAGCAAACGTATTAGAAGATTTCTTATTATTGAAATAACGCTGCCAGCCATTTCCCAAAGAGCGTTTAGACCCAGTATTAGGCTCTGAATCTTGTTGGCGTATGATCCTATCATAGACCATGATGATGAGATAATGTAACGACTTGGTTTGTGCGACATAGCCTAGCTGAACCTCATCGAACACCCCTGTGTCATAAATATACTGTTGCCGTAAAGCAGCAATCAATCGAATTGAAGCGTCAAGTACTGGTGCCATCAACTTGAGACGCTGATCTTCATCTATATGAGCCTCTCGTAATGCTATGAGTACACTCTCTAAATGCTGGTATTGCTCCTCAGGCGTTTGTGATGGTAGCGTGGTAAGTAGCTTGACTAAGTAACGCTCTTGACCGTTTACTGATCGATTTGACGATACTGGCAATGGTACAGTAGAAGACAAATGCTCTTGAAACATGGATAACGTTATCATTGGTATTACTACTCACTATCAGTCAATATCAGTCGCTTTGAACGAACGTGCAAAAGTACGCAATCACAAAAATAGCGTCCTATGAGATACAAAATATAAATGTAATAACGCTATAAAGAGCAGTATCTACACTCATAAGTATTTATACAATCGAGTTGATAGATACACATTATCAAATATAAGGACAGGCTGTATTACAGATTTTATTATCTAAGCACAACGAGGTAGCTTTTATAAGCAAATACAACTCCCTTACGCACTATTACCATATGCACTGTGTTGTCACAACAACTGGCACACTCGCTTTTAATAGTACGCGCGCTTTTAATAATTGCTTTTTGTTTGCTCTTCCAAACACCGTATTGCCTAAACTAAGTCTTGCTGTAAATGTCAATCGGCACTTTAAACGGTCTATTCGGCAGCTCTCTCACCAGCTTAGGTACCAAATATCCTGGTAATACTGATAATAGTGACCAGTAAAGCTCAATTGACGACCGCTCGTCGCTATCGAAATGTGCAGCACCAGCCACTTTATCTAGCACATGCAAATAGTATGGTAATACGCCAGAAGCAAACAAACGCTGACTAAGCTGCACTTGTGCGTCGACGGTGTCATTGACACTTTTTAATAACACTGCCTGATTCAATAGCGTCACGCCAGCTGCCCGGACACGTTGCAAGTATTCAGCTGTTAATTCATCAATCTCATTGGCATGATTGCAATGGATCACCATAACGATACGGCAACGACTTTGAGACAGTCTATCTAATAGATCGGTATCTAAACGCGCTGGGATGACGAGTGGCAAGCGGGTATGCAGCCTAATCGTAGTGAGCTGTGCAACAGACTCAAGAGCATCTAACCATGCAAATAAGCGTCTGTTGGTCACATTTAATGGATCACCTCCACTTAAAATCACTTCATTAATCTCGGGGTGTTCGCCAATATAATTGATGATATTTTGTTTTGCGTCCGCAGTAGGCATATTGGCGCTATAGTCAAAGTGCTGACGAAAGCAGTAGCGACAATGAATGGCGCACGCCCCCGTAATTGTCAACAGGACTCTCGACTGGTATTTATGTAGCATGCCCTTGATAGGGTTTTGAGTAGTTTCACTCAAAGGATCGGCCACGTAGCCTGTGACGTTGATTTGTTCCTGCTGATCCGGCAGTACTTGCTTCAATAACGGATCATCACGGTCACCCACGACCATTTTTGCTACAAAAGCGCGCGGCACACGTAGCGCAAAATGCTTGGGTATATAGACATCGGCACGCAATGACTCCAGCTGTAGGATACTCAGCAGCTCGTCAACGGACGTAATGGCTTCGGATAATTGATTTTGCCAGTTTTTTTGTGTGATTAAATGGTTTATCATGACAGCCTACTACCTGTACCCAAAATCCGATATTATACGCCCTTAGTGTCTACCCTATCAAAGTATACCCGCTGATACGTAAATACTTGGCTGAACAATAGCTTTTGGTATAGTCAGCCTCATCTATTACAACCCCTAGGAGTCTCTTGTGGCAAGTTTTTCTACTAATGAATTCAAAGCTGGTCTAAAAGTTATGCTTGATGGCAACCCTTGTGCCATTCTTGAAAACGAGTTTGTAAAGCCTGGTAAAGGTCAAGCCTTTAACCGCGTTAAATTGCGTAACCTTCGTAGCGGTAAGGTATTAGAGCAAACATTCAAATCAGGCGATAGCTTAGAAGCCGCTGATGTGATGGATACTGAAATGAACTATCTATACAACGATGGTGAGTTTTGGCATTTCATGCATCCTGAAAGCTTTGAGCAGATTCAAGCTGACAAAAACGCCATCGGTGATGCTCCTAAATGGCTAAAAGAGAACAGTAATGCATTATGTACCATCACTCTGTTCAACGGCTCTCCATTATCAGTCACGCCGCCTAACTTTGTTGAATTGCAGATTACGGAAACTGATCCTGGCGTACGCGGTGACACGTCAGGTGGTGGCGGTAAGCCTGCCAAGCTAGAGACAGGTGCCGTTGTACGTGTTCCTCTATTTGTGCAGCAAGGTGAGATTGTTCGTGTTGATACTCGTACTGGCGACTATCAGACTCGTGTGAGCTAACCGATCTATAAGACTAGCTGGCAGCTGATACTAATATCACTATCATCAATAAAAAAGCTTAACCACTAATAGAGTGGTTAAGCTTTTTTGTTTTTATAACTGTCGCTTTACTAGTAAATTAGTCGTTTACACCATGACGTTACTATAAATGCTGCCTACTGTTTACTCTTCTTCTAATGGCGGCTTCTGCATCAACCAGTATTGTACCAAAGCGTTCAGCTGCTCTTGTTTAAAGGGTTTGGTGCAATAATCCTGCATACCAACTTTTAAGTACTTTTCACGCTCGCCATCCATAGCATTGGCAGTCAGTGCGATAATGGGTGGCAGGTCTTGAGGGTCATAAAGCTCATGTAACTTGATCGTTGCCTGTACACCATCCAAAATCGGCATATGATGATCCATCAAAATAACATCATAACGGTTAGGGAATAGCGCAAAAGCTTCAATGGCTTGTTGACCATCTGTCACATGCGTCACCTTATGACCACTATTGGTCAGCGCCTTTTTGGCAATGATTGCATTGACGGCATCATCTTCAACCAACAAGATATGTCCTGCACGCTCATGGCTCGGCTCTGTCAATGTTAGATCGTTAGAGTCTTGCCATGTTTCGTACTTATTCTCGTCAATAGTTGGCAAGGGAAGTAGTACACGAAAGGTCGTACCCACTCCCACTCTACTCTCCACATGGATATAACCCTCCATCAGATCAACCAGAGACTTACAGACCGAAAGACCTAGACCAGTGCCACCATAGAGGCGATGCGTAAACTTATTGGCTTGGTCATAAGCATCAAATATTGCTTCTAACGATTCAGGTTTGATACCAACACCCGTATCGGTCACCTCAATACACAAGGTCATATTTTTGTCAGACTTATTGTTTACTACGCCCTTATTGTCGCCAGTCTTATTAACCTCATCACAATAACAGTTGTCCATATGCCTGACATCAATGCTCACGCGCCCACCCTCACGAGTGAATTTTATCGCATTGTTAACCAGATTTGCTATGATTTGCTTAAGGCGTACTGGATCTCCTTTTACGTAAGGCGATAATGACTCAGTATAATGATAATCTAACGTCAAACCTCGTTGACGTGCTTTGATAGAGAACAGACTGACCACTTCATTACATAATGTCGATAAATTCAATGGGATAGAATCAATAGTCATTTTGCCTGATTCAACCTTCGATAAGTCTAAAATACCATTGATAATCACCATCAAATGCTCGTTTGAGACCTTAATGTTATCCACGTATTCTCGTTGTTCAGCACTAAGCTCGGTATCACCCAGCATTTCTACCATACCAATGATGCCATTCATTGGCGTGCGTATTTCATGACTCATATTGGCTAAGAAGCTAGATTTCATTTCATTGGCATGCTTGGCATCACGCTGTTTGTCTTGTAGTTGCAATGCGTCTGCTGCCATCATGGCAAACTGCGCTAATATCTGCTCTTGCTGGGCATCAAAATTATGGTTTGGCTTGATATCCATGAGACACAACGTACCTAGACGATAGTTCTTATTGTCTTCATATAGCAAAATTGGGGCACCAACATAAAACCTTAAGTATGGCGACCCTGTAACCATTGGGCTTTGGCTAAATCGGCTGTCTTCCAATGTATCGGGTACTATTAACACATCATCAGACAGTATGGTGTAATTACAAAAAGCCATTTCGCGTGGTGCTGTACTGACACTCTCAGACATCGTCTCAAATTTGCAAGCTGGTTTTAGATACTGCGTTTCTTCGTCCATAAAAGTGATCGTGACCACGGGTACGTCAAAGAATAACTTTACAAGGTCGACCAGTCTATCAAATGCTGGCTCTTCGTCTTCATTGAGCACCTGATATTTTCTGAGCTTATTGATACGCTCTATTTCACCTACCGCGACTGGGTAACTTTGTTTGGGTGAGTTAGATATAGACAAGGTAGACTCCATTAAATAATATCAGACGCTCGGTTGATGGCTCGTCTGTTTTATCAATAATTGTAATGCTTCATTGACCATAATCATTGCTACTACCGATGTGACAACCACTGCTGACCCATACCCTCCACACTGTAAACCGCCTGCTTGGCAACTCTTGTCTACATGTGGCGGCTCTATAGAATAAACGCACTTGATACCGAACTTCTCTTTTAGTGCGCTATTGATGCCTTTTTCATGACGTAATTTATTGCGCAGTTTGGCCAGTAGTGGATCTTGATAGCTGTCGCGCAAATCGCTTACTCTAACTTGACTTGGATCTATTTTGCCACCTGCACCGCCTGCACAGACGAGCTTTAGTTTATTAAAACGGCAATGCAGTGCGATTGCTAGCTTGGCATTCATGTCATCTACACAGTCTAACACTACTATGGGCTTACCTTGCTTGGCAGCAGCTTTTGCATCATCACGACTTGGTAGTAGGGCAGCGACGTTATCTACTGTCAAAAAATCATCAATGAGATTCAACGTCACTTTGGGGTTAATCTCTTTGATACGTGCTGCCATTGCTGCAATCTTACTTTGACCAAAAGTACTGTCTAAAGCAGGTAGCTGTCGATTGACGTTAGAGGCGACCAATACATCCAAATCAATCAAAGTGATGGTACCTACTGCTGTTCGAGCCAGTGCCTCAGCGGCCCAAGAGCCCACACCCCCTACGCCAATAACGTAGACATGAGCTGCCGCAAAAGTATCTACCGCTGATGTACCATAGAGCGTGCGCGTCCCTTGAAAACGGCGATCATACTGCTCACTTTCTTGATCAGTGGCGCGTTGTACTAGAGCGTTTTCTTTTAATTTTGGCGGCTCAAATTGTTGTGTTTCATTCATAACGGTTCGAATTACTCTTTTTAATGATAACTATTGCTTTATGTGCTAACCACGACATTTATGACTTGCGTCTAGCCGCTCGCCTTCCTCGCCTTTTCCATTTTCCTATCGTCTCTCATGGTCATGCTGGACTAATCATGCAAGATTAGTCATGCAAGATTAGTCATGCCGGATAGGTCCATGTTACTTTTAGGGCGTCACAGCTATTTTGCCACAACTGCTTAGCAAGTTTATCACGTGATACGCCCAATAGCTCACTCAGACTTATTAACACCCAAGGCAAATTAGCAGGGACATTTCTATCATGCTTATGGGCATTTTCTCTCTCATTATAGGGGCTCTGTCCAGACTCTAAATGCTCATCATGCGATGTTTGACACATCATAGGCGTCATATCTGGGCAGTCAGTCTCTATCACCAAACATGCTATACCATACTCTTCAACAACGGCTGTAATCGCACGGCGGAGTTTTTTAGCATTTGGATTGGTAATCTGACCGGTAACGCCCAGCTTAAATCCCAATTTTACAAAAGCCTTGGCCTCTTGTTCACCGCCGCTAAAGCTATGGGCAATACCGCCCAATTCATGTGCATCATAATCATGCGCTTTTAATATAGCGAGTGCTTCGGCATGCGCCTTACGAATATGCAGCATCACTGGCAATTCATGGGTCACTGCAATATCTAATTGCGCCTTAAAAAAGCGCTTTTGCCTAGCAAATACACTAGGCGCTTTCATCGCATCAGTAAATGTATCTAGGCCAATCTCACCAATAGCTAAAGGGCGGCGCTCTGTCATCATCTGTGCCAATGCTATCAGGTGCTCGTCAGTATGCTGTTCGATATAAAAAGGATGCAAACCCAGCGCAATATGAGTATGTATATAAGGTTCGTCCTGATATTGAATATCGCTGGCAGAAGACTGTGATGCTTTTTTGTTCAGTACCTGCTCAGTGTCGTACATCCGCTCAAAATACTGATATAAGTAACCTACCAACACTAAATGGCGTACACCTTGACTATAAGCACGCTGTACCTGCCAAGCTCGATCATCATCAAATACTGGCGTATCAAAATGAGTATGTGTATCAATGAGGGGATACATCCTGACTGATGTTTTTTTATCGAGAGTCGATGACTCGGTAGCCGCCATTGATATGCTCCAAAATAACTGTTTTAGCAAAATACCTTATCAATCATCATATTATACCAATGACTATATTAACAGCTGATGCGCTAACTATAAAACCCAATATAAAAAGCCTGCACTGCCTATTTAATACGCTATCTAACTAGCAGTCGTATTATCGTGAGATCTACTTTGTTCATTAGCTTTGTTGCAGTCTTTATTGGATACCTCTGTGTCAGCGTTGCGGCTGCTGCGCCGAGGAATGAGCGTCAAAGCGGTAGCAATAGCGCTCAGGACCAGCCATTTCTTAAACATTTTATGATTTGCCATTTTGGCTCCATTTACTACCTGAATATAAATCATATCAACAGATATCGGATACGCGATATTATTCTACTAATGTTTAGTATAGTAGTGGCTATATTGTGAACACGCAAGCCAATGTACGACATAACTATACAATTATATCGTGCATTGGCTCATAGTAATTAAGGGACATTGGCGATCTACAGTAGCAAATAACTAGTAGCGAACTACGTTAGCTTTAACGACTTAGAGGATAGGTCGTTATACCACTATTAGGACTGTCTACCTTGGTAAAACCTTGAGAAGTTGAATTTGGGGTCTGATCACGCTTAGGAATGAGCGGGTTGAGTGGCATTAACTCGTAGTCTGCACTGACATCGCCATCCCAACCTTGTGTACCACTCAGTGGCAGTTGTTTAATCGTGCCGTTTTTGTCAATGACCAACTGCAGTACACGCATCTGATTGAACTTGCGCTCAGTCACACTCGCTACCGCACCACCATCACGCAAGATAGTTGGCTGTAAGAATATGATCAAGTTACTCTTTTGGGTACTGTCATTATCAGAGCGGAATAATCTCCCAATCAGTGGAACATTACCAAGCCCTGGAACCTTTTGTTGGCGGGTAGTGCTGTTGTCACGCATCAAACCACCTAGAGCAATAGTCTGCTGATCATCTGCTAAAATCGTCGTATTAATAAGGCTTTTATTAGTGATCAAGCCACTAGCATTACCAGTACTGCCTGGCACGACAGACGAGACCTCTTGAGACACCTCCAAACGTACTGTGCCGTTATCGCCAATGTGCGGAATGACATTAAGGTTGATACCAATGTCTTGACGGTCGATGGTCTGGAAAGGGTTGTTTGAATCATTGCCGCTAGTGGTGAATGAGCCTGTGACAAAAGGAACATTCTGTCCAACCAGAATACTGGCTTTTTCATTGTCTAATGTCAAAATAGACGGCATAGATAGTAGATTGGCACTGGTAGAAGAATCAAGTGCCTGCAAAATAGCACCATAAAACTCAGTATTCCCTTGACTGTCTGTTCGACTGTCACCGATACCGACCAATGCACCAACGATAGAGCTGGCAGCCGCACTTATACCCGTACTGCTCCCTGCCAGTGCAGCGGCAGCCAGCGTCGTTGCACTAGCGCCTACATTATTAAAATTTACAACGCCGTAACCGCTGTTGGCATTGCCAAGTGCCCATTGAACACCGAGCTGAGTCGCATCATCTCCTGAGACTTCTACAATAGCAGCCTGAATCAATACCTGCGCGCGGCGACTGTCTAATTGATTGACGGCGTCTTCAATCTCAAACATGAGCTCAGGCGCAGCGTTTACGATAACGGCATTTTGCGTCTCATCAGCAATGATACTAAACGGTCGGCCCCCGACGCCTGTACTCGCTACGCCTGCATTGCCGGTGGGTACCACTGAGGGGCTGCTATTGCTAATACTTTCATTTGCAGCACTATTGATGGATGCGCCTATGCTGCTTGCATCATTCAAAGAGGCTGATTCTAATGTAGATGTTGCACCAGCGCTATTGATCGACTGATTGGCTAGCAATCCTCTTAGCATATCGGCAATGTGAGTGGCACTAGCATACTTTAGGCGAAAGACACGGAGGCCACTTAGGCGTCTTGTGGGCGTAGTGTCGAGCTGATTGACCATCTCCTGAACTTTAGCAATCATCTCAGGACTGCCTTTGACCAGCAGTCTATCGCTTGAGGTATCAGCGATGACCTTTAGCTGATTGTTACTACCTTGCGCTTGACCGCTACCAGCATTTGCGACCAACGCACTAATGAGCTCCATCATACGTTCGGCATCGACGTGACGTAATGGAATCACTTGTAAACTATCATTGACGTTACTGTCCAAATCACGGATAAGCGCTGTCAGCTGATTGAGGCTATCTGCTCGATCCGATAGCACAAGCGCATTTACACCAGGTACCGCAGCAGCGTGGGCTGACTGCGGCATCAGTGGCCGTATGACCCCTAAAACCTCCGCGGCTTGGGTATTTGTCAAATAGATCACTCGGGTTGCCAATGACTCCCCAACACTGTTGCCACGCAAATCAACAGCAACGCCAGATTGCTTGGCAACATTATCCGGCACTAGCTTGGTCGTCGTACCCGACTCAATCGCCGCAATACCATTGACCTGCATCACACTCAAAAAAAGCTGATAAATTTCATCGCGGGATAAGGCTTTGTTGGAGATGACAGTTACGTTGCCATTGATACGAGGATCAAGGACAAAGTTTTGATCAGTGATGGTTGCCACTTCATTGATAAAAGCTTTGATATCGGCATCTTGTAAGTTGACCTTCCAACTCTCAGCACTCGCAAGGCCCATACTGGCTGCCCACAAGGGTACCGCTAGGCAGATAGGACGGCTTAGACGCATCAAGCGCTGCAGAACACGATGTAAAGGTGTGGCTGAAAATTGATGAAAACTTACCATATTTATAATTACCTACAATGATATTGCATAATATGTACTGAGTTTTTAACGAGCAACCTGTGCTAAAGAGCCGCCGTGCTAGAACTGCTGGCGAATCGTAATGACTTGCTCACCACGTTGAACCTCGATCTGTGCTTCACCTGCTTGCTGTACTTGCTGTAACACGCCCGCATCTTGAGCCGGATTGTTACCCACGCTTTGTCCATTTACTGTCAGTACTTTGTCACCCGGCTCAAGCCCTAACCGGTTACGTAGTTTTGACGGCATTGCGGCTGTCACTTGATAGCTCTCACCTGACGCCATTACCCCCATTCTACTCAAATAACTGGCAGGGTTTTCTTGCAGCGCCGTGACCGCCTCCTCAATAGCTGATTGTGGACTACTTTCACTCGTCTCTACTGCAGGCTCAGAAGGTGTCTCTTGCAATGCCTGAGGGGCAGTTGGTAATAGGCTATTATTAGGCAGGCGCTGATTACTAACGCCGCCTGCCAACATTTTGCTTTGATCTAGTATCATGGCATCCGGCATGCTAATGATGGTTTCTTTATCATTAGCATCAGCGATAATAACTGAATTCCAATCAACAGCGACAAGAATATAGTCGCTATCTTTTAGTCCATCACCGATTCGGTAGTTTTTTACCTCACCATTAATATTAAGTAGTGCCGAAGACATAGTCTCAGGTATCGCTAGCAATACCCCTTTGAGCTCAACGTTAGGTGGTGGCTGGACTGCCGCCGCAATGGGATCAGGATCAGCAAATATCGCAAACAAACCACTGTAATCATTGGTAGACTTTGCATTATTTTGCAAAGGGGCTAGCGGTAATGCAGGTGCTAAGGGCGCTGCCAACAATAACCACAAAAGACGGGCAGCTGTCCAACATAGCCAAGCAATGGCGAGTAGCAATAACCATCCTGAAAAACGATTGAGAGTATTTATAACGGGTTTTAGGCTTGCGGTCATATTGGCCATTTAGTTTGCCCCTAGACCAGTTAGCAACGGTTGACGCACACTAACGACTGGCGTATCTTGCGGTGCCTGTCCTTTGTACTCAGGCATGTTTTCTAGTAGGCGCTGAGTCAGACTGACATCTAGCATATTATCACCGTCTAAATACAGATCGCCTAGACGCTTATCTTGATTATTTAACAAGTTGATATGCAACAGGTTTCTATTGTTTTTTTGCTCTGCGCTCAGCTCTGCGCGTAATGCAGGCATAGTCAGATAAAAAACTTTGCCACCACTGGGATAGCCCACCTCACCGCCTACCCATGTCAGCTGCCCCTCTGCAGCACTGAATCCAGTAGTACTTTGAGCAGATGCGCTGTTAGGAGATTCTGATGTTACCTTGTTGTCAGAGTCATCAGATAGACGCTTCAATGAGACGCCATTGACCTGAATAGGCGTGTTAGGTAATTGCCAGTCAACGACACTTTTTAGAGTCTCAGGCGCGATTTTCCCACTCATATCGTCGACTTGCCATGAGTTAAAACCAAGCTTGACCTGTCCATTCAGCCTTGTTTGCTCTGATTTTATGTTGATATCTGCGCCAAGCTTACCTGTGAGCAGTTGCCATGGCTGCCACGACCAGTCGGCCATGCCTATGAGCGGTGTCGATGATATGGGAAGTTGCCAGATAGCAGAGCCCTGCCAGACATTGCCTGATACATGCTGTACATATGGGGTATTGGGCGCATATTTCTCAAGTAGCCAAGCCGCTGGCATCTGCAACACGGCAAATAGTGCAAACAATACGAACCCGATCAGCCACCAAAGCTTACGAGGACGTTTATGAGACAACTCAGATACTTGGGTCACAGTTGCACAACTCTTATATAAGACCAAAACGTCATTATCATAACAAACAATGGCCTATAGATGACAGAAAAAAAGCCAGTATCTTTTTGCCAAAATAATGGCAACATAGATACTGGCTTCTCCGTTTTGCGGTGCTACGTCACTTACGACTAAATGCTTGTAAATAAACCACTATCTACAAGACTGCTAAGCTCGTCTGCGTACTGTATGGCGACCTAGGTCTACACCATTAGATCGCAAAGTCTTCAAGATCACGACCTGCTGCGAGTGCTTCGACCAACCACGTTGGTTTACGTCCGCGACCAGTCCAAGTCTCTTCGTTGTTATCCCCATTGCGGTACTTAATACTGCGTTTTTTCTCTAACGTCTCACCAGCTTTTAAGATCTCTTCGATAGTCGCGTTGCTCTCTTTTGCGATTTTTTCGAACTGCATATAAGCGTCATATAAACGCTGGTGCTGTTTTTTGGCGATAAGCTGTTGTGCATTTTCAGTAATAGCACGTAGCTCGTCTACGTTTAAGTTGTCTAAATCGATTGCGTTGTTTTTGCTCATAATAAATCCAATTGTATAAAAGTTACTCACCTCAATAGAGCTATCATCTCTACTGAGAACCTGAATGAATATTCATTCATCATTAACACTATTTTAGCTAAGCCAGTATTACATCTTCAAAAATTTGCTTAATCATTCATTTATCAAAAACCATTCGTTGCTGTTCTGATATCTCGTCATACTATCAATTGAGCGTTATTGGCAATAAAGTATTATTGGCCACAGCAAATATTCATTATACTAGATATAATCAAAGTCCATCGACTGTTATCTCATTTATTATCTCAAAATATTTTTGATTGGCTCCAAGGTATTTGACTGCTATTGAGACCGAGATATTTTATCTAGCCTTTTTGAGCACTCAGCTCATTCATCAAGCCATTGGCAGAGTCAGCATTCAACAAATATGGATTGAACCCATTCGTAGTAGAGTATTTTAGATACACAGCAGCGTTCTCTTCGGTTGGAGATGCGTAATTCATAGACCACTTTGACCATTCTCTGTGCTTTAATTCTCGCGTTTCAATAACCTGTAAATCGTAATGACGCTCATCAGCAATCAGGCTATATAGCAAACGATTAATTTGCGCTCTTGGACCTTCTACGGTCTGCAAAAAATAATCTTTATTAAATGTCAGCATGCCAGTAATGCTGTTGGCGGCGTTATTGATCTGTGCTTGCTGTAATATCTCATTGAAGTCAGTAGCCGATACATCTGGGTTTGCGCGACTGGCATAGGTCATGCTCATTAAGATGTGAGCATCTGTATTTACTGATGTCATATTTTTTCTCTTATAAAAAAGTTATGGAAGCAGGTAGACTCTATAGGCATCAACCAATTAGCCAAAAGCATACCAAGGTTTTTTCTTTTGAGAAGTACGCTGTCCTTCTTGCTCTTGAAGCTCCGATAACGTATCAATCAACATCATGATTTGGTTGGTACTCATCAGGTAAGGGTTGAACTCATTACCTGTCGAAAATTTCAGAGCAATCCCTTTGTTCTCATCGCTTGGAATCAAGTATTTCATTGACCATTTGTTCCAGTGACGCTGATCAACTTCGCGGCACTCAACGATCTGTAAAGAGTGGTGGCGATCGTCTTGGACAAGTTTTCTAAGCAGTGCATTGATCACTGGTCTTGCCCCTTCAATACTCTGCAAAAAGTAGTTGTGGTTAAATACTAGAGCACCAGTAATACCATTGCGCTCATTGTTTTGCTGCGCTTGCTCAAGAATACGAGTCACCTCACCGTTGAGATTGTCATTGTTATAACGGCTAATATAAGTCAAACGTACAATGAGATGCTCTCCATGTAGCATTTTTTGACGATTTGACTCTGAAAGATCGACTGATTCCATAAGTTTTTCCAATTAGTTTGTTAGGCTTGTAAATATTTAATAGCTTGTAGATATTTGATAGCGTGTACACATTTGATAACCCAATCAGCAAAGACAGCTTATTTACTTTTGATAATGAGCCAGTTGTTTTATCCACTCTACTACTGAGTCCTTTTGATAAACTCATTCATACCACGTGATAAATTTGCGTTGCTGCTCTTTTGTATCTCTTGTGCCAATCGCAGCAATTGTGAGCTGTCATTGCACTGCTCCAAACTTAACAGATAACCCCAAGCCTCAGCAGGTGGGGCGTTTTTTTCAATATAAGTCGCCAAGTCCGATTTTATCGTTCCATAATTGCTATCAGATACTTTTGACTTAAAAATACCGCCTAGCGATTTTTTACCAGCGTCTATAACGCTGCTAGGTGATTTACTATTAAAAGTGCGATCGAACTCTGTCTCGGTACTGGTATCAAACGAGTTTTGTGTTGATTGAGATCGCAAGATCTCTGGCACTTGCGTGCTGCTAGATGCTTGAGGTTCTGTCTTGATACGGGCACGCGTATTCGTGGTATTCGCCACTTCGATACACTCGAGCTCTAAAAGCAGCTCAAATAGAGGTGCAACACCACCAAAGTCAGCAAACATTTTGCTATTATCGAGTGTATCTAGGTAGTTTTGGTAGGTTCGCTTACCGTCGATCATAATCAACAACGTTCTTGCTTCTCTTGGTAATACACCAAGACTTTGAGACTTTATCTCTTCTCTACCCACATCACTTTTGCGAAACACATCACCGTCATTCATTCTTTATACTCTGTACTGGCAGTCAGATAAGCACCCTGCCTGTAAGATGCCAACCCAAATAATTTTATGTTTTAAACCGTCACATGATCGAACTTTAATTGATTCGTATTTATTGCTAGATAACTTTTTAGTAGCAGCATCAATACTTAAAGTCGTGTGCAGTTTTATTTGAGCTGAGTATATCAATGTCATCGATAAACTGTTAGTCCCAATTAAACTGGATAGAACAAACGGTTTATATGAGGTATGAAAGGTAGTTTTTATAAGTTTCAATATAAAAAATGATAATAAAAACAGTCATAAAAAGTAGTTTATGGCTTTAATTTTATTTGCAGGTGGCTATTGTCCATTTACTTGTGGCAAAAAAAATAAAGATAATGAATGATTTAAAAATATAAAGTAGGCAAAAACAAACAGAAGTTTTATCTTTATGTATTTCTAAAGATAGATTCTTTTATATGTCTTAGCAATCAACTTGTAATATGAACAAAGCTGATATTAGAATTTTAGCAGTGACTGAGTTTTTAGGTATTTATGATCACACATTAAAAAACCCGCTAGTGGCGGGTTTTCTATAACATATACTTTACATTCTATATCTTATCATCATCAGAACGGAATATCATCATCTACAGGACCATCTGGCATCGCTGTAGGCTTAGACTGTGCTGGCTTTTGTGCTGATTGATTAAACTGATTTTGCGGTGCAGGCGCGTTTTGATTATTAAAACTGTTCTGCCCACCATTCGCTTGGTTATTGTACCCGCCTTGCTGAGCTGGCTGATTATTACCTTGCTGACTATAGTTGTTTTGGCCATTTTGATTGTCATAACCCTGATTTGAGCCACCTTGGTTATTACCAAAACCACCACTATTGCCTTGTCCCTGACCACCACCAGTTTGGCCATCAAGCATCTGCATTTGCTCAGCGCGAATCTCAGTAATGTAACGATCTTGGCCGCTTTGGTCTTGATATTTACGCGTACGCAGACTGCCTTCGATATAGACCTTGCTGCCTTTACGCAGATACTGCGCGGCGATCTCACCCAGACGATTGAATAGCGAGATACGATGCCACTCTGTCGCTTCTCTTTTTTCACCGCTTTGTTTGTCTGTCCACTGCTCTGATGTCGCAACTGAAATATTGGTCACGCTACCGCCATTATTGAACTGGCGTGCCTCAGGATCTGCTCCAAGGTTACCGATGATGATAACTTTATTAACTCCGCGCATGATACCGTCCTTTTACTTAAGAATAATTATTCGATAGAAAAAATGATTCCTATCAATGATATGACTTTACTTTAACCAATTTTTGTTTAAATATCTAGCAGGTTTTATTAGTATACGACAACAAATGTCGCCTAGACATATTAATTAAGATTTAAAATTTTAATAGATAAAGATGCTGTTATTTTGCCATTTTAAAACGCTGATGAACACCTTCAAACTATATCAATTCTGGTTAGCACCTTGATTGCTATCACGTAATTTAGAGGAAGAGTTCTTGCGATGCATACTTAATGTCACACTTCCTAACTCGACGCCAAACTTTGTCATCACTGAACGATTGAGCATGACATCTTCATTGATAAGATACATCCAATCATCAAAATTGACCTTATAAGTCTTGTCTTCGACAGGTAGCTCTAATACGTAGTTCCAGTGCAAGGTATTGCCTACCACCTCTCCTGTTGCCGCGCCTACGACGTCTCCAGCGGTACCAACCCAGCGACCGTCTGATTGTTCAGTCAGACGCCATATGCGTTGAGACTTTGTGCCATCTGCCCATGAGAATTTCTCATTTAAGACGATGACATCATCGCCTTCATGAGTTGCATCAATATCGACATAAAAACGTTTTTTGACCTCACCATTGCGACCTTGGAACATTCCCCAACCCTCAATTTGACCTGAGAAAAACTCATGCATATCAAGCGTCGGCGTCGTGTTCTGATAGGCTTGAATATTCTGTGTCGCACAGCCAGAAGCCAATAGCGTGGCTGACAGTCCAAAACCCATCGCTAGCTTTTTAAACTTACTCATATCAATTCCTTGTAAATAGAGATAAAGGGTTAATGTCTACTTACTCATAATGGCCATCTATAGGAGTATTGTCTACTCAGCGCTGCACATTTATCTTCGTTTCTACAATAGTCCCGCTTCTACGAATTTATGAGTCTATAAATAACGTACTAGAGGTCGAGTGGACTCTGTGCCAAACTTGACAGCTGCTGACGCGAGTCGTCGGTCAGCTGAGTCTTGTCTAATTTTAAATAAGCCACCTGCTCTTTTGCCATCACGACCAGCTCATCAACGCCATCTACCGCGAGCATTTGACGTGACCACTCTTGGATATTGATGTTTTTGGGTATCGTCACTGTCGTACTTGATAAATAAGGCGGCTGCGCAATCGGAAGAATGATCAATAGCGCGGCGCCCATAATGATAGCCAAGATACCCCATGCCAATAAATTCGGCTGATTTAGCAGTAAACCACCCATCGCCCCGCCAACGAACGCACCGAAGAACTGACTCGAAGAGTTAAGCCCCATTGCCGTTGCTTTATTGGCAACTGGTGCACGCTTAGATATCCATGAGGGAATGGTGGCCTCAAGTAAGTTAAAGCCCATAAAGTACAGTAGCAAACCCAAGATGATGCCGACACCAACCTGACTGCCCAGCGCAAGTAGCGCCAATGCGGCGGTCATTAGCGCTATCGCCGCCAAGAACACCTGACGCATCTTACGTTTCTTTTCGGCAATGATGATAAAAGGTATCGCGATTGCAAAACCAATGAACAACAGCGGCAAATACACCAGTCCTTGCTGACGTACTGATAGCCCCATCACTTCGCTCAGCTGATGCGGCAGTATGACAAATATAGCCGTCATCGTTAAATGCAAAGCAAAGATAGCCATATGTAAGCGGTTAAGATCGCCAATCTTGAGGACAGTTGCCAGTTGCTGACCGATGGTTTTATTGTCTAGATTGTGTTTGAGCACACGCATCGGTGTTGGCACGGCAAGCAGCAATAACATCGCCAATACGGCAAATCCTGATGTCAGCCAAAACAGCCCAGATATACCGAGCGAACCGACTAACAATGGACCAAAGGCAAAGGCAAGCATGATAGAGGTCGCAATGGTCAGACCCATGGTCGCCATTGCTTTGGTGCGCATCTCCTCGCGAGTCACATCGGCTAAGAGCGCCATCAATACCGCAGAGACCGCACCACTACCTGCTAGCGCCCGTCCAATAATTACCTCATATATGTCAGTCGCATTTGCCGCAATTATCCCGCCGATGGCAAACAATACCAATCCCAAAAATATAATGGGTTTGCGCGGGAACTTATCAGCAGCAAGGCTCATTGGTATCTGAAAAATAGCTTGCCCCAAACCATATATACCGACTGCAAGCCCAATCAAAAACGGCGTCGCATGTGTATAATTGCTCCCATAAACAGAGAACACTGGCACAATCATAAACAAGCCAATCATTCGCAAGGCAAAGATACCACCGACCCCGAGGATTGCCCGTTTCTCTACGCTATTCATAATTGCCTCACTGGTTGATCACTGCTGGTTTTTCGCTGCTGGCACTTTTACTACACCATGATTTATCACTACTGGTTTATCAAGGCATTAGCCTACAAATCAAGCCCCCTAGTATAAGACATTCGCCGTTTGGTTGCCGAGACTTTTGGGGTTTTGTGCTGACGCTACCATTCAAGCGAACAGACCTTAGAGACGGCTCACGTTCAAGCCATTAATATTACAAGATTATTTTGTTACCAACTGCATCATATATAGTCAATCTTAGATAAAACCGATACAATATTTATAACCAATTCATTTAGTGAAATAAACGATGACCTATTCAATCGACTTTCGCAAACAAGTGTTACGAAGCATTAAAGACGGCATGACCATTA